>JAFWQQ010000040.1 GCA_017545165.1 Oscillospiraceae bacterium | reverse complement strand
CCCTGGACATTGTGCATGTCGGCCCACTCCTCGATGCAGAGGCTGTCCGCCTGAGCGATCTCCGCGGGGCTCAGCCAGCCGTTCTTGTTCAGGTCGAAGCTGGACGCGCCATACTGCCGGAAGTCGTCGTCCGGGAAGTTGATTCTGTTCACCTGGATGCCCATGTCTTCTTCCATCACAGCGCCCTTGTTGCAGCGGAGCCGCCAGGTGGGGCTGGCGCCCTCCATGGTGTAGTCGTCGTAGCTGGAATACTGGGTAAAGACGCCGTCGCTGCAGACCTCCACCATCATGGCGCAGCCGGAAAGGTCCAGCGTATCCAGCTTGGTGCCGTAGCAGACCAGGTAGCGCAGCTTGTTGCTGTTCAAGGCCAGACTGCCCAGATTGCTGTTGCCGTCGCAGCGCAGATACTCCAGGTCTCTGCACATGCCCAGCTCCAGGTAATAGAGATTGTTGTTGTAGCAGTTCAGGGTCTTCAGGGCTGTGCAGCCGGCGAGGGAGATGCTGGTCAGCTTGCATTTGTAGCACCACAGGGTCTCCAGCTTCGAGCAGCCGGCCACATACAGGCGGGAGAGGCTGCTGTTGCCGTCGCAGCGCAGGTACTCCAGCTTGGGATTGTTCCGCACATCCAGCTCGGTCAAAGCGTTGTTGTAGGCGTAAAGGCTCTTCAGCTCCGGGAAATACTTGATACCGACCAGGCTGGCGACGCTCTTCCCGTTCACGCTGATGCTTGTCACCGCTTCCCGCTCGGCCCGGGAGAGGTAGCCGTCGCTGTCCAGATCAAAACGCTCGGAGATATAGGCGCGGAAGTTGGCGTCCGGGAAGTTGGACGCATTGATGGGCAGCAGCTCCTCGAACACGGCGTAAAGCGTGCGATCCTCCTGCACCAGGGTGGACCAGGATTCGTTGTCGCCGAGATTCTCGCCGTAAGCGTCCTCCCAGTGATCGAAGAGATAGCCCTCCGAAGCCTTCTGGTAGATCGTGAAGCTGTCATAGTCGCCGTAATTGGCGCGAGCCGTGACGCTGGTCGAAAAGCTGGAATTGTCCAGACTCACGGTGCCGCCCACGCCCACGTTGCCGTCCAGGTCCTTGACCTTCACCGTGAGCAGCGCCCGGCCGTTGCCGATGGCCGCCGTGTTCACGGGACTTGTGCTGCCGGAGTGCACGATGGTGGTGCGGTCGCTGCTGAAGGCGCCGTCGGAGGGATAGAGGATGGAAATGCTGCTGGTGGTCAGGAAGGAGCCCACCTGGATGGCCTGGCCGTCGTCCGGGTCGCTGTCGGCGTAGAGGACGCCGCCGTCAAACCGGGCCTGGCCGCTGACCACGAAGGCCTTCTCCTGGCGGGACCGGGCGTAGACATAGCCGCTGATCAGCTGGAAGCTGCCCGCGCGGATGCAGTCGATTTCGGAATAGCCGTAAAATTCCCCAACGACTGTGAACTTGCCAGTGCAGTACAGGGCATAGCTGGAGACGCCGGAAGCCAGATTTTCCACCCGCAGGCTGCCGACGGTGAGCTTGAGATCGCCGCCGGTCTTCACCGTCGCCGCGCCGTAGCGGCCTCCGAGATAGATGCTGCCCGGGGCCCCGGACTTGCCCACGTTCATGTTGCCGCCGACTACGATGCCGTAGCCGGGGGCGTAACTTTCATCCTCGTTGGAGATGAAGTTGTCGCAGGCAAGAGATCCGGTGAAGTCGAAGTTTCCGCCGACGCTGATCACGCTGAGCCCGGCGAACATGAGAGGCGGGATGCCGTTGTACACGATGTTTTTGAGTTCATAGTCGCCGTCCATGCTCAGGTTTCCGGCCACATAGATGACGCCCGCGTAGTTCTGGTCCACCAGGGTGGCGGAACCGACGATGTTCAGGTCGCCCAGAGCTTCGATCTGATAGGGATGCTTCAGGGGCTCCAGGTCGTGAACGGTGGTGGCGCCGATGACGCCGGTCACATTCTCCAGGGTCAGGGTGTTGGTGGCCGGATCATAGCTGGCATGGCCGCCGGCGACGGGGATATCGTCCTTGTTTGCCGCCGTAACGGGCACCGAGCCCAGATACAGCCTGTAGAACTCCGGCCCCATGCGGTAGATCAGGGTGCCGATCCGGCCGGGAGCGGCTTCCTCGCTGATATCGCCATAGGCCGAGCAGGCCCTCTGCCGCTCGATGAGGATGCTGCCGTCCTCCAGGTAGGTGAAGAGCAGATCGTCCGTGCCGTCCTCATCCAGATCCCTGGTAAAGGTCGAGCCGGTGGGCGCCCCCGGAAAGACCTGGATGGCGACCTCCCAGGGCACTGTCGCGCTGCCCTCCGTCAGGTCGATGACATAGGTCTCCCGGTCCCGCAGCTCCGCCTCAAAGAGCACATGGTGGTCGGGCATCACGAACTGATACACGCTGTCTCCATAGAGGCGCAGCGCCCCCGGCTCCAGATCGGCGCTGCTGATGGAGGCCACGTACTTGCCCTCGGGCAGGCCCTCATAGTCAGGCGTCACGTAGACGTAGTCCCCCACACGGGCGCCGGTGATCTGGCCGTTGGCGGAGAAAGCCGAGATGAAGCTGCCGGTAATGGAATAAATCTCGTCGGTGAAGGTGAACACATTGGTCTTGACCGTCAGGATCTGGGGGGTGGTGCCCTGTACGGAGATCGACTTGACCTCCGCGTTCATCAGCTCCACTTCCGGCAGCTCGTCTGAGTCGAAGCGCCAGCCGTCGGCCGGGGTCAGGTAGATGGCCGCGTAGTACTGGCAGCCCGGCATGACCTGGGTGGGAACGGTGCCGGCGGCGCCGGTCTCCTGGTCCACGGCGTTGATCCAGTTCGAGGCCTGATACAGCGCGGCGTGGTTTTCCTGCAGATCCGTCAGGCTCACAAAAACGCCGGAGTCGTAGGTGTTGTAGAACCGGGGATAGCTGATGGCGTAGTGCAGCTCGGTGATCACGGCCTCCTCATAGCCGATGTAGTCCGTGGTGAGCTGGATGGAGCCGTCGGCCAGGACGGTCCGGGTCAGGCTGCCGTCGTCGGTGTCAAAGAAGCCGCCGCCGCTGAAATACACATAGAAGCGGGTCTCCCCGTCCAGGGTCCAGTTCTCATTGGCCTGCAGGATCACCTGAACCCGATAGCTCTTGCCGGGCACGAAGCCGGTGGCGGGGACGGGATAGCCGTAATCGCCGAGCATCTGCCAGAAGGCGCTGTTCACCGTGTAAGCCAGGCCCAGGCCGGAGCCCTCCAGCTCCGCCGGCGCACCGCCGAAATCCACGTAGGAATAGCTGCCCAGAGGGCAGGGATCCGGGGTCTTGGCCCCGATGCCCACGTTCAGCAGATGAACGGGCGTGTCTGCCGGCGCGTAGTAGGCGTCGATATAGATGTCCCGCTCGTCCTCGTCCACGGTGAAGCAGAGTTCTTCCGTGATGCTGGCGCCCATGAGCTCCGGATCGTGGGACAAGCGCAGCTGCTGCAGCCGATAGCCCGGTTTGGGGACGCAGTTCACGGTCACACTGTCTCCCACCTTGGGCCGGTAGTCTGACACGAAGGTCTGGCCGCCCACCACGTCGTTCTGGAAGTAGCTCTCCGAATCCACGGTGTAGTTAGAAACGAACACCCGGCGATACTGGGCCGCGGCCGCCTCGTCGATGGCGATGGGCCCGGTGCAGACGAAAAGCTGTCTCCCGCTGTCCCGCACCTCCTTGTATTTCACGCTGCCGATGTTCAGACGCAGCTCGCAGTCTTCGGGAAAGCTGTAGTTCTCATCGGCGGTGACGGTGAATTCGGTAAAGTAGACGCCGTCGGCCAGGATGCTGGTTGCGCCGAGGCCGATGCCGCCGCTGGCCTGGTGGGCGTCATTGTACCAGACGGCGTCGGAGATGCTGAAGCGGGGGTCCTCCGGCAGATTGAAGACCACCGGGCAGCCCTCGGGATAGTCGCCCTCCTCAAACATCTGGATGTCCAGTTCCAGGAGATTGATGTTCCAGGCTTTCGCCTGAATCTCCTCGCTCAAAAGGTGCAGATAGCCCTGGCTGTCGATCTCGGAGGACTGGCAGCCCAGGAAGGTGGTATCCGAAAAGTCCGGATTGTAGGGCGATTTGAAAGCAACCAGGCCGCCCGCTCCCTCGGCAAAATGCCAGTTGGGACGGGGTGCGAGCACGATCTCCACCGTATAGCCGGCGCCGGCCTTGAAGGTGTTGGGCGCCTGGCCCACGCAGCCGCTGCCCGTACCGCCCAGCCAGCGGGCGGAAACCAGTTCGTAGCGCTGCCCCTCCACGTTGGTGACCTTGGCCGGGAGCGGGTCGCTGGAATAGCTGCCGCCGGCCAGGGGCCCCTCCACGTTCAGCGTATTGAGATATTGGATGGGAAGACTGCTGCCCTCCGGCGAGAAGCCCACGTCCACCTCTACGCTCCGCCAGCCCTCGGGAACGACGAAGGACATGGTGTCGGTCACATCCAAGCCCATGAGGACGCCGTTGCTCCACTCGGCGCTCTGGACCTGGTAGCCGGGGGCGGGATTGGCGATAATCTGCACCAGCTCGCCGCACTTGGGCTTGGCGGGGCTGTAGCTCACGGTGCCGCCGAAGCCGCCGGTGACATTGCCCTGGGCGTCATAGACCCAGAGATAGGTCACCAGGGCCACGGTGTCGTCCGCCTCAGGCTCATCCGCCGGAGCGGGCACGGCCTCGGGCTCCTCCGTTTCATTGCAGGGACCGACGCCCTCGGCGGCCTCCGGTTCCTCCGCCGACGCGAGATCGTCGACCGGTTCCGCGGCGGGCTCCCCCGTTTCATCGCAGGGGCCGACGCCCTCGGCGGCCCGCGGTTCCTCATCCGGCACGGGCTCGTCGACCGGTTCTGCGGCAGGCTCCTCCGTTTCATCGTAGGGGCCGACGCCCTCGGCGGCCTCCGGTTCCTCCGCCGGCGCGGGGTCTTCGGCAGGCTCCTCCGCAGGGAGCAGCGTGACCATGAAGGCGTCGCTGACCAGCTCCTCCTCGCCGTAGAAAGCGCGGAGGCGGAAGACCGTCTCCTCCTCGGAGGCGGCCAGACTCAGGCCGGTGTCGGCCGGGTCCAGCTCCCGCTCCGGGACCAGCACGGTCTCAGGCAGGCCGTTTTCATCGGGCTGTTCCTCCTCCCGCAGCAGCTCCAGCCGGTCGGGCCTCAGGTTCAGCTGCCAGGTGACAAAATAGTCTTCCCCCGCGGGAACGCTGCCGCTCTGGGGCTGCAGCAGGAACTCCGGGGCGAGCTCCTCCGGCTCCTCCGCCAGGGCGGCGGTGGGAAACAGGGAGACACAGAAGATGAGGACAAGAACCTGTGCCAGGAATCGCTTTGCCGGGTGTTTCATATCGAGCCCTCCATGAAAAAAGTTGCGAAGCTTGAAAATGGGATCAAATGTTTCCATTTTGTTATTTTATACAAAGAGCCAGATTTTGTCAAGGAAAGAAGCGGAACACGCCCCCAGGGGCGAGACGGGGCGTAAGCACGTCTTGCCTCCCTCTTAGAGGGTCTTGGGTGTGTCGCGGCGCGTCCCCCGCAAGCACCGTGACGGAGGGGGTTGTTCTGGGTTCGTTGACGCGGGCCGGCGGGACGCGTAGGGAGCGATCCCCTGATCGCTCCGCAGACAACCCGTCGCCGCATATTTGTCGCGCGCGGCCTGATGCGCCCCTACGCGCAAGGGACGCGGCGAAAACCGCCGCGTCCCTTGCCATATCTCGTATTTCAGAACTATTCCAGATTTCAAGCCTTCATTCCGAATTCCCGACTACGAACTACGAACTACGAACTCGGAACTAATCCTCCGTTTCTTCCTTCACGATCCGCTCCATCTCGTCCCACTTGCGCTCCATATCCTCGATGAGCTTGAACTGGGTGTGGGCCCGGTCCAGGTTTTGCTTCTCCCGATCGATGGAGAAATACTTGTCCCCGTTCAGGTAATCGGCCAGGAAGCGAATGCCGCACTCCAGGGTCATGGTATAGGCGCCCAGCGGCAGCATCCGGATCTCCTCCGGCGTCAGGCTGGGACAGGCCTCGCAGAAGCCCCGCACGAAAATGCGGAACAGGTCCAGATCCAGGGAGACCTTGCTCAGATCCTGCTCGTCCTCGGCCGCGGTGGAGGCGCCGAAGCGGATGGCGTCGCCGAAGTCGTAAACCGACAGGCCCGGCATCACCGTGTCCAGGTCGATGACGCAGATGGCCTTGCGGGTGTCCTTGTCCATGAGGACATTGTTGATCTTGGTGTCGTTGTGGGTTGCCCGGGTGGGCAGGCTCCCGTTCTCCATCATGTGATGCAGCCGGCAGGCCTTCTCCTCCCGCTGCAGAGCGAAGTCGATCTCCGCGCCGACCTCCGCCCTTCTCCCCTTCTCGTCCTTGCGGATGGCGTCCCGCAGCTGGCGGTAGCGGTCCACGGTGTTGTGAAAGTTGGGGATGGTCTCCTCCAGCTGCTGGGCGGGAAAGTCGTTCAGGGCATACTGGAAGTGCCCGAAGGCCCGGGCGCACTCGTAAAAGTCCTCCAGGCTGTCCGGCCGCTGGAGGCAGATGCTGTTGTCCACATAGCGGTAGGCCCGCCAGGCGCCGCCCAGACCATCGTCGTAATAGGTCTGGCCCTCCTTGGTCATCAGATAGTGGATCATGGGCATCTTCCCGTGCATGGTCTCCATGAGGAAGCCGCTGATGGCCCGCATGTTGTTCATGATGGCGTTCACATTGGGGAAGACGTACTGGTTGATCCACTGCAGGATGTACTGGCTGCCGGTATCGGTGGTGATGAGATAGGTCTCATGGATGTGCCCGCTCTTGATCTGCTCGATCTCGCAGGGCTTGCCGTCGGTGGGAAAGTGAAAAATTGCCTCTTTCATGTGTTCTGATTCTCTCTTCTCTTTTTGATATATCGTAAAAGCGGGATCATTCCGCGTTCAGTCGGATCAGGTGCAGGAGCACATTGGTCATCTGGTCCATGTTCTCCACGCTGATATGCTCGTGGGGGCCGTGGCAGCAGTAGCCGCCGGTGCCCAGGTTCGGGCAGAGCAGGCCCCGGAAGGAAAGCTGCGCCCCGTCGGTGCCGCCGCGGATGGGGACGCGCACCGGCGTCAGCCCCTCGGCCCGAATGGCTCTCTCGGCCAGCTCCACCACCTCCATGTGCCCCTCCAGCTTCTCAATCATGTTGCGGTACTGGGGACGGAGGGAGAGCGTCGCGGTTCCGGCGCCATATTTCTCGTTGATGAATTTCTCGATCTGCCGCAGGGTCTTCTCCCGGGCGGCGAAGCGGGCGGCGTCGTGGTCCCGCACGATGTAGTGCAGCTCCGCCTTCTCCACATTGCCCTTCATCTCCGTCAGGTGGAAGAAGCCCTCATGGTCCTCGGTGTGCTCGGGCCGCTCGGCGGCGGGCAGGAGGCTGTTGATCTCCATGGCCACCAGGGCGGCGTTGATCATCTTGTCCTTGGCGGCGCCGGGGTGGATGTTGAAGCCTTTCACCTCAAAGGAAGCTCCGGCGGCGTTGAAGGTCTCGCAGTTGACCTCCCAGGCCTCGCCCCCGTCCACGGTGTAGGCGAAGTCCGCGCCGAAGCGCCGCAGATCCAGCAGCTCGGCCCCGTGGCCCACCTCCTCGTCGGGGGTGAAGCACACGGCGATGCGGCCGTGGGGCGTCTTCTCCGCCAGCACCCGCTCGCAGACGGTCATGATCTCGGCCACGCCGGCCTTGTCGTCCGCCCCCAGCACGGTGGTGCCGTCGGTTGTGATCAGCGTGTGGCCGATCAGCTTTTTCAGATGGGGGAACTGCTCCGGGTCCAGGCTCCTCCCGCTCCGGCCCAGGGGAACGACGCCCCCGTCGTAGTTCGGCACCAGGGTGGGCTTCACGTTCTCCCCGGAGAAGTCGGGAATGGTGTCCAGATGGGCGATCAGGCCCACGCAGGGCTTGTCCTCGCAGCCCGGGGTCGCGGGGATGAAGCCGTAGGTATAGGCGTGCTCGTCCACGAAAACGCCCTCCATGCCCAGCTCCAGCATCTCCTTCTCCAGCAGCCTGCTCAGGTCGAACTGCCGCTGGGTGGTAGGCGTTTCGCTGCTGTCCTCGGCGCTGGCCGTGTGGACCTGCACATATTGGATCAGTCTCTCATAAGCTCTCATGTTTCCGATTTCCTCCTGTATTCTGTGGCAAGATTCTCCGATTTCAAATTATAGAAATGTTTCCGTGTATACATACAGCCGTCCCTTGCGGGATTCGCCGCCGGTGCCGGTGACCTTCCCCTTTCCTTTTCCCCGCAGGGACAGCACGTCCCCCGGCGAAACAAGCTTGTCCGGCTTCAGGCACTCCTCGTAATTTAGGCTCAGGGCCCCGGCCTCGATCTGCCGGGCTGCCTCGGTGCGGGAGAGGGAGAACATCCCCGCCGCCACCGCGTCCAGCCGCAGGCTGTTCACCGTGAAGCTCCGCTCCTTCACCTTCCGCTCCGGCACGGGCACCTGATCCAGCGGGATCTCCTCGGCCCTGACGGTAAAGCGGCCCACCTTGTCGATGCTCAGCAGATGCCGCAGGACGCTGGGCATGCAGAAGATCCAGGCGGTATCGCCCTGGACCAGGATGTCCCCCAGCCACTCCCGGCCGATGCCCATGCCCAGGATGGCGCCCATGTAGTCCCGGTGCCCAGGCTCGCCGAAGAAGGCGGTAAGGCGCATGGCGGAGAGATATTCGGCGCTGTCAAACTGCTCCTCCTCCAGCCAGTCCGGCAGGAAGAAGGCAGCGGTGCGTTCGGCGTCCTCCCAGCCCCCGGCAAAGAGCAGCCGGGCGCCGCTGTGTCTGGCCCAGCCTTGCAGCTGAAAGCGCTCCGCGGGGCTCAGAAAGCCGGTGTGGGTCACGGTGCCGCTGCGGCTGCAGCGCTCCCAAAGGTCCTCCGCCCGGCGGGTCAGTTCATGATTTTCCATCTCTCAGTTTCGTCGTATGGGCGTTCAGATTGGTCTTTTTCAGCACCTGTCGGATCTGCTCCAGCACCCACTCCAGCTCCAGGTAGAACTCCTTGGAGGAGGTCCGCAGCACGCCGGAGCGCAGGGCCGACAGGCGGATCAGATTGTCGCTGGTGACGACCCGCACGTCGTAGTTCCGGCCGATCTCGTCCACCAGACGCTCGATATAGGCGTCGCCGGTCTCCCCGTCCCTGGTGTAGGCCACGTGAATATTGTGGTAGTCCGTCCGCGAACCGGGGTTACCGGGGGTCCGAAAGCCGTCAAACACCAGCACCAGCTCACTTTTCGTGTATCCGCAGTAACTGGACAGGGCGTCCATCAGTCTGGTCCGGGCCAGGTCCAGCCGCTCGGCGGCCAGCTTTTTCAGCTCGTCCCAGGCAAAAATCAGGTTATAGCCGTCCACGATCAGGTATTCCCGCTTCCGGGGCGCCGCCCGTTCGGCGGAGGCAGCGTTGCGCAGTCCCTGAGAATACTGGGGCCGGCGGATGGGACCGAACTCCCGCTCCATGATGGCCTCCAGCTCCCGCTCGTCGATATCCGGGATGCTTCGGGGCTGCGCCGGGGCGGGCGCGTCTTTTTTCTCCTTCAGGCAGCTCTCCAGGTGCATATACTCCGGCACCTTGTTCCATTTGACGGGAAAGCCGCCGCCGTGGGCGCAGAACACGGAGTCCGGCGTGTTGTCCAGATCCGCCTCCGGGTCGTAGCCCAGCTCCTCCACGATCTTCTGCTGGTCCCGGCAGGGCTGATAGCCGGCGGGGCGGAGAAAGAGCCGTCCCCGTCCCCGGGTGTAGCTCAAAAGCTCCTCCAGATAGCCGTTCAGTCCGGCAACCGGAGCCGTACCCGTGAGGCGCTGCATGTCCCCCTCGCTCTCCGGGGAGTCGAAGCTGCCGTTCATGGCCCGCAGGTCGCTGATGGCCCGGCCCAGCTGCTCCGTGGGCAGCTCCATGCTGAAGGCATAGACCGGCTCCAGCAAAACGCTCTCCGCCTGCATGAGTCCCTGCCGGACCGCCCGGTAGGTGGCCTGGCGGAAATCTCCGCCCTCGGTGTGCTTCAAATGGGCCCGGCCTGCGGCCAGGGTGATTTTCATATCGGTGATGGGCGAGCCGGTGAGCACGCCCAGGTGCTGCTTCTCCATCAAATGGGTCAGGATCAGCCGCTGCCAGTTCCGGTCCAGATCGTCCTCGGGGACGATGCTGTCCAGCACAAGGCCGCTCCCTCTGGGCAGCGGCTCCAGCAGCAGATGGACCTCCGCGTAGTGGCGCAGGGGCTCGTAATGCCCCACGCCCTCCACCTTGTTCGTGATGGTCTCCCGGTAGAGGATCCGACCTTTATCCAGCGACAGATCCACGTCAAAGCGCTCTTTTACCAGGCTGCGGAAGATCTCCGCCTGGATCTTGCCCATAAGCCGCAGCTCGATGCAGCGGCCTCTCTCGTTCCAGGCGATGTGCAGCTGGGGATCCTCCTCCCCCAGCAGCTGCAGCTTCGGCAGAAGCAGCATGGGGTCCATCCCCTCGGGCAGCAGCAGCCGGTAGCTCAGCACCGGCTCCAGCACCGCCTCCGCGGCCTCCGGCTCCGCGCCCAGTCCCTGGCCGGGCCAGGTGGCCTCCAGCCCCAGGGCAGCGCAGACCTGGCCTGCCTGAACGCTCTCCGCCGTCTCATATTTGAGTCCGGAGTAGAGCCGCAGCTGATTGACTTTTTCCTCGTGCTGCCCGCCCCGGGGATCCGTATAGCGCAGCATGTCCCGGACCCGAAGGCTGCCGCCGGTGAGCTTCATAAGGGTCATCCGGTTTCCCTGGGCGTCCCGCTCGATCTTATAGACCCGGGCCCCAAAAGAACCGAGGTCATTCACGGTTGGTGCGAGCCGGTCCAGGGCTTCCAGCAGCTCGTCCACGCCCTGGAGCTTCAGGCCGGAGCCGAAAAAGCAGGGAAAGAGCTCCCGCCGGGATATCATTTCCGCCAGCAGCGTATCCGGCACTTCCTCCCCCTCGAGGACGCGCTCCATGGCGCTCTCGCTGCACAGGGCGACGCGCTCGGCCCAGTCGGCGTCCCGCTCGGTAAAGTCCACGCAGTTGTCGTCCAGCCGACGCCTCAGCTCGTCCATGAGCTCCAGCCGGTCTTTTCCCGGCAGGTCCCGCTTGGTGATGAAGAGGAAAACCGGCACGCCATAGCGCCGCAGCAGCCGCCACAGGGTCTCGGTGTGGGCCTGGACCCCATCGGTGCCGCTGATGACCAGCACGGCGCAGTCCAGCACCGGCAGCGTCCGCTCCGTCTCCGCGGAGAAGTCCGCGTGGCCCGGCGTGTCCAGCAGGGTGATCTCCCTTTCGGGCAAAGAAAAACGGGCCAGCTTGGAGAAGATGGTGATCCCCCGCTGACGCTCCAGACTGTGGGTATCCAGAAAGCTGTCCCGGTGGTCCACCCGGCCCAGCTTCTTCAGTTTTCCGGCGCGATACAGCATGGCCTCCGCCAGGGTGGTCTTCCCCGCGTCCACATGGGCCAGGATGCCGATCACGGTCTGTTTCAAGTCGCTCATGTTCGGTATTCTAACAGGTGAAAGCAAAATAATCAACTCAAATTACAGATTATGTGGTCAAAATCTGTTTTTCTTGTCATTACTATGCAAAATCTTGTGAAGAATTTTGAATCTTTGGCTACCATTTCTGTAAGAAGTATGCTATAATAACGTGTCTGAATGTGCCCATATACGAATCTGCACCGTTTTTGAGACTCTATCTGCCCATGCAGGATTCGTCTCACAGAGGAGGAGAAAAACATGAAGAAAATTCTTGTTCTGGAAGATGAGGCCAACATCCGCAGCTTTGTTGTCATCAATCTGCGCCGCAGCGGCTACGAGCCCATTGAGGCCGAAACCGGCGCCGAGGCCCTGGAAAAATGGCGTGTGAATCCGGACATCTGCCTGGCCCTGCTGGACGTGATGCTGCCGGATATCGACGGCTTTGAGGTCTGCCGCCGCATCCGCGCCTCCGGCTCCAAGATCGGCATCATCATGCTGACCGCCAAGAGCCAGGAGATCGACAAGGTCACCGGTCTCATGACCGGCGCCGACGACTATGTCACCAAGCCCTTCTCCCCCGCGGAGCTCACCGCTCGTGTGGACGCTCTGATCCGCCGTCTTGGCTCCGAAGAGGACGAGAAGGCCAGCGTGGAGATCAGCAGCGGCCCCTTCCTGCTCAATACGCGCAACCGCACCCTGGAGAAGAACGGCCAGCGCCTGAAGTTGACCCAGATCGAGTATCTGCTGATGAAGCTCTTTATGGAAAACCCGGGCAAGGCCATGAGCAGAGAGGATATCCTCTCTGCCGTCTGGGGCAGCGACTTTTCCGGCGAGCTCAAAACCGTGGACGTGAACATCCGGCGGCTGCGCATCAAGATCGAGGCCGATCCCACCGAGCCGGAATTTCTGACCACCGTGTGGGGCTACGGCTACAAGTGGGGCTACTGAGCTCAAAATGCTGAGAAGTTTACGCATCAAGCTGATGCTGGCCGGCATCGGCACCCTGCTGCTGCTGTTGGCCGGCGTCTGGGGCATTGCCTGGCGAAACTACACCCTGGCCGGGATCATGATCGTGCTGACCTCCTTCGCCGTGATCGCGCTGCTGCTGTGGTTCTGGCGTCATATCACCGACCCCATCGAGCGGCTCACCGATTTTGCAGACACCATTGCCTCCGGCAGCTACGGCAGCCAGATGGAGGTCAGCTCTCAGGACGAGATCGGCCGACTGACCCAGGCCATCAACCACATTTCCCAGCAGACCGCCATGGCGGAGAAAACCAGGACAGAGTTCATCTCTCAGGTCTCCCACGAGCTGCGCACCCCCCTCACCGCCATCACCGGCTGGGCGGAGACCATCGCCTATGACGACGCCGTCCAGGGAGATTCCCTGCGCGGCATCCAGATCATCTCCCGGGAGGCGGAACGGCTGACCGGCATGGTCATGGAGCTGCTGGAGTTCACCCGCATCCAGGACGGGCGCTTCAATCTGCGCATCGAGCTGCTGGACATTTCCGCCGAGCTGGAGGACGCGCTCTTCACCTACGGAGAGCTGATGCGCCAGGGCGGCATCGATCTGGAATACACCCCCGCCCCCGCGGAGATCCCCCTGATTCCCGGCGATCCGGAAAGGCTCAAGCAGGTCTTCCTGAATCTGCTGGACAATGCCTCCAAGCACGGCGGGGACGGGAAAAAGGTGGATGTGGCCATCGAGCAGAAGGGCGAAAGCGTCTGGATCAGCGTGCGGGACTACGGCCACGGCATCCCCGCCGCGGAGCTCCCCCACGTGAAGGAGAAGTTTTACAAGGGCAGCTCCAAGAACCGGGGCACCGGCATCGGCCTTGCCGTGTGCGACGAGATCGTCACCCGCCACGGCGGCGAGCTGCGGGTGGAAAACGCCGAGGGCGGCGGCTGCAGGGTCACGGTGATCCTGCCTATGGACAACAAATAAATCTCCCGCGGGAGAGCAATCAGGAGTAAGCAATGGCAAAATATACGGCAAAGCATTCCAAAGAAAAAGAACAAGCGGGCTGCGCCTTCCGCACCTCTATCGGCGGTCAGGCCCTGATCGAAGGGATCCTGATGCGCGGCCCCAAACGGCAGGCCATCGTCTGCCGGACCAAAGAAGGTCTTGTGGAAAAGACCGAGGATCTGAAGCTGCTGAAGGACAAGTATCCTGTCCTTGGCGTCCCCCTTATCCGGGGCACGATGATCTTTATCGATTCCATGGTCAAGGGCATGCAGGCCCTGACCTATTCCGCTAATCTTCTGCCCGAGGACGAGCAGGGCGAACCGGACAAGCTGGACCAGTGGATCGAAGCTCACTTCTCCCAGGAGAAGGCCCAGAAGCTGATCGTCGGTCTGGCCGTGATGCTGGGTCTGGCCCTTTCCATCGGGCTGTTTGTGTTCCTGCCCACCCTTCTGGTGCGTCTGATCAATTGGAAGGAGAGCTTTTCTCTGCCCCTCATCAACCTTCTGGAGGGTGTTCTGCGCGTGCTCATCCTGCTGGCCTACATGTTCCTGGTCAGCAAGGTCAAGGACGTGAAGCGTCTCTTCTCCTACCACGGGGCCGAGCACAAGACCATCTTCTGCTACGAGCACGGCAATCCCCTGACCGTGGAGAACGTGCGCAGAGAGGGGCGCTTTCACCCCCGCTGCGGCACCAGCTTCCTTCTTGTTGTGGTGCTGGTGAGCATCCTGGTGAATCTGCTCTTCAATTTCCTCTTCCCCATCACCAACGTCTTTGCCCGCATCGGCTGCCATATCCTGCTGATCCCCATCGTGGTGGGCATCAGCTATGAGATCAACCGCTGGTGCGGCGGCCATGACAACAAGCTCTCCGCGGTGCTCTCCGCGCCGGGCAAGTGGCTGCAGCACATCACCACCAACGAGCCGGATGACAGTATGATCGAGTGCGCCATCCGTGCTATGGAGCTGGTCATCCCCGAGGAGAAGGGCAGCGACGCCTGGGGAAGCTGAACACAGGAGACGACACCATGAAAACCTACAACGAACTGTATCTTTCCGCCCGCAACGTCCTGCGCCAGTACGGCGTGGAGAGCTGCAGCCTGGAGGCCAGGCTCCTGGTGGCCCAGGCCGCCGGCAAGAGCGCCGCGGATCTGCTGCGGGACATGAATCTCTATACCACGCCGGCGATCGAGAGCAAGGTCACCGACTATCTGGCCCGCCGTCTGCGGGGCGAGCCCGTGGCCTATATCACCGGCTCCTGGGAGTTTTACGGGCTGCCCATGGCGGTGAATTCCGACGTGCTGATCCCCCGGATGGACACGGAGCTCCTGGTGGACGCCGCCAAGTCCCTGCTGGTGGGCCGCAAGATGGACGCCCGGATCCTGGACCTCTGCTGCGGCAGCGGCTGCATCGCCTGCGCCCTGGGCCACGAGCTGCCCGCCAGCAGGCTGGTGGCCGTGGACATCAGCGCCAGCGCCCTGGAGGTCTGCCGGAAGAACCTGGCCTCCAACCGTCTCAGCTCCCGCTGCATCGTCCTGCAGGCAGACGCCACCGCCTCTCCCCCGCTGAGCATCGGCACCTTTGATCTGATCGTCTCCAATCCCCCCTATATCGAGAGCGACGAGATCATGACCCTGGACAGCTCTGTCCGGGATTTCGAGCCCATCTGGGCTCTGGACGGCGGCAAGGACGGCCTGCGCTTTTACAAAGGCATCCTGAAATACTGGAAGAGCCTGCTGCGCCCCGGCGGCTACATTCTCTTTGAGGTGGGCGAGGGCCAGGCCGAGACCGTGCGCGACATGATCCTGGCGGCCGGCTTTGCCAGCGCCGAGACCAGGCAGGACACTCAGGGCATCGACCGGGTCGTCATCGGCCGGATGTACGATCTGGAGCAGATGTTTTAGAAGTCCTGTTTATGGGACAGTCAATCTGTTAGGATAAGCACGTAAACAAGCACGTAAACAAAAGCGGGCTCCAAAATGGAGCCTGTCGGACCCCCTCAATCGCGGCGCTGGCGTGTGATGCGCCGTGCCAGACCCAAGGCCCCTGGAGGGGAGCCAATAAGGAAAGGAGTATTGTAATGGCTGAGAAGAAGAAAGTCGCCGTGACCCCCGCGCCCGACGCATCCGATAAGAAAAAGGCCCTGGAGGCCGCCATCTCCAAGATCGAGAAGGATTACGGCAAGGGCACCATCATGCGCCTGGGAGACGATATCTCCGTGAATGTGGAGGCCCTGTCCACCGGCTCTCTGTCCCTGGACCTGGCTCTCGGCATCGGGGGCGTGCCCCGGGGCCGCATCGTGGAGATCTACGGACCCGAAGCCTCCGGCAAGACCACCCTGGCCCTGCATGTGGTGGCTTCCGCCCAGCGCAATGGGGGCGAGGCCGCCTACATCGACGTGGAGCACGCGCTGGAGCCCGCCTATGCCCGGGCCCTGGGCGTGGATATCGACAGTCTTCTGATCTCTCAGCCCGACACCGGCGAGCAGGCGCTGGACATCGCCGAGTCTCTGGTCCGCTCCGGCGCCATCGACGTGCTGGTGGTGGACTCCGTGGCCGCCCTGATCCCCCGGGCCGAGCTGGACGGGGAGATCGGCGACACCGTGGTGGGCATGCTGGCCCGTCTCATGAGCCAGGCCATGCGCAGGCTCGCCGGCGCCATCTCCAAGAACAACTGCACCGTCATCTTCATCAACCAGCTCCGCCAGAAGATCGGTGTCATGTACGGCAATCCCGAGACCACGCCCGGCGGCCTGGCCCTGAAGTATTATGCCTCCGTGCGCATCGACGTGCGCCGCATTGAGACCCTGAAGGTCGGCGGCGAGATGGTGGGCAACCGCACCCGTGCCAAGGTGGTCAAGAACAAGGTGGCTCCCCCCTTCCGGGAGGCCGAGTTCGACATCATGTACGGCGAAGGCATCTCCAGGGTGGGCGAGATCATCGACCTGGGCGTGAAGCTGGAGATCATCGACAAGGCCGGCGCCTGGTTCACGGTGGACGGTCAGCGCATCCAGGGCCGGGACGGTGTGAAGGACTATCTGCTCCAGAACGACGAGGTTCGGGAGCGCATCGAGCAGCAGATCCGGGACAATGCCTATAAGCTCATGGCGCCCCAGGCCCGCCGGGCCGCCCAGGCCACAGGCCGGGTCCCCGTGCAGCAGGGCGGGGTGGACGTTTCCGCCGCGGATTTTGACGAAGACTGATGCAAGTCTGCATCCGCGCCCTGCGGCAGACCTCGCCCGAGCGCGTCAGCATTGAGCTCAGCAGCGGCGAGGAAATCAAGGCCACTCTGAGTATAGCCGCCGAGCAGCGGCTCTTCGCGGGGAAAACGCTGGAGGATGCGGAGCTGGAAGCGCTCCGCTCCTCCGCCGCTCTCTCCCTGTGCAAAACGCGGGCCGTGGAACTTCTGAGTTACAGGCCCATGTCCGCCAAAGAACTGCGGGACAAGCTGACGCAGAAGGGCGAGAATCCGGAAGCCGCCGCGGCCGCTGTGGACTGGCTCTGCGAAAAGGGCCTGCTGGACGACAGCCGCTACGCCGGCATGGTGGTCCGCCACTACGCCGCCAAGGGCTACGGGCCGGGCCGCGTCCGCCAGGAGCTGCAGCGCCGGGGCGTCCCCCGGGAGCTCTGGGAAGAGGCCCTGCGGGAGCTGCCAGAGCCAGAGGACAAGCTGGATGCCTTTCTGGCTTCCAGGCTCAAAGACCCGGGCGACCGGGCACAAGTGCAGAAAGTGAGCGCCGCACTGATCCGTCGGGGTTTCTCCTGGGAGGAGATCCGGGCGGCTTTGGCGCGTTATCGGGACGTCGTGGAGGACTGAGCCTTCTCCAGGCCGATCTCACCCATAAGGAGAAACCATGGATACATCCAAGACCTTCGCGCTGATTTCGCTGGGCTGCGCGAAAAACCTGGTCAACAGCGAGCAGATGCTGTATCTGCTGGACGAGGCGGGCTATACGCTGACGCCGGAGCCGGCAGGCGCGGATCTGGCCATAGTGAATACCTGCGGCTTTATCGACGCCGCCAAGAGCGAAGCCATCGACACGATCCTGGAGATGGCGGAGCTGAAAAAGGAAGGCAAGCTGGGCGGCCTCATCGTCTGCGGCTGCCTCAGCGAGCGCTACAAGGATTCGATCCTGCAGGAGCTGCCCGAGATCGACGCCGTCTTGGGCGTGGGCAGCTTCGGCGACATCGTGAAGGCCGCCGACGCGGTGCTGCAAGGCCGGCAGACCCGCTTTTTCGGCGACCGGAACGCCCCGGTGGAGGAGATCCCCCGGGTGGTCTCCACCGGCCCCAGCTGGGCCTACCTGCGCATTGCCGAGGGCTGCAACAACTTCTGCGCTTTCTGCGCCATCCCCTATATCCGCGGCCGCTATCGCTCCCGTTCCCTGCAGAACGTGGTGGCGGAGGCGAAGGACCTGGCCGCCCACGGGGTGAAGGAGCTCATCGTCATCGCACAGGACATCACCCGCTACGGCACGGACCTCTACGGGAAACGATGTCTGGCCCAGCTCTGCCGGGAGCTGGCGCAGATCGAGGGCATCCGCTGGATCCGGCTCCATTACCTCTACCCCGACCAGTTCGACGACGAGCTGATCGACGAGATCGCCAACAACGACAAGATCGTCAAATACCTGGATATCCCCATCCAGCATATCAATAACAGGATCCTGAAGGCCATGAACCGCCGGGGCACGGGAGACGAGATCCGCGCTCTGTTCAAAACCCTGCGGAAGCGCATCCCCGATCTGGTCCTCCGCACCAGCCTCATCGCCGGTCTCCCCGGCGAGGGAGAGGCGGAGTTCGAGGAGCTCTGCGATTTCCTGCGGGAAACGAAGATCCAGCGGGTGGGCGTTTTCCCCTTCTCTCCCGAGGAGGGCACCCCCGCCGCGGGCATGGAGCACTGCGACGAGGAGGAAGCCCGGCGTCGGGCTGATCTGATCCTGCAGCTCCAGGCGCCGATCATGGACGAATTCTGTCAGAGCTTCGTGGGCAAGACCATCGAGGTTCTGGTCACGGACTATGACGAGGACGAGCAGTGCTGGGTTGGCCGCAGTTACGCCGATTCTCCGGAGATCGACGGCGAGGTCCGTTTTGACGGCGCCTGCCGGGAGGGCGACATGGTCCGGGTTACCATTACCGCCGCGGAGGACGGCATTCTGTACGGGGAGGAGGACGACATATGACGACAGCCAACAAAATCACCATCCTGCGGATGGTGCTTATCCCTGTATTCCTCGTACTGGCCTATCTTAGTCATACCTGGTGGGCTCTGTCCGTGTATATCATCGCCTGTATCACGGACACGGTGGACGGCTACATTGCCCGGCACTGTAATCAGGTGACGAATTTCGGCAAATTTATGGACCCTCTGGCCGATAAAATGCTGGTGCTGGCCGCCATGGTCTTCTTCGTGGAGAAGGGCCTGATGCCCGGCTGGTCCGTGGCCCTGGTCCTGCTGCGGGAGTTTGCCGTCAGCGGTCTGCGCATGATCGCCGTGGAGCAGCAGCGGGTCATCGCCGCCGCCTGGTCCGGCAAGGTCAAAACCACCGTCACCATGATCGGCCTGGGCGTCATCCTGGTCTTCGGAGAGATCGCGGTCCTCCGCTGGATCATCATCGCCCTCATTCTGCTTACCACGATCTACTCCGGTGTGGAGTATTTTATCAAAAACAAAGACGTCTTCCGGGACATGAAATAAGGAGAATCGTATGAAGCTCTACAATTCCGCTACCCGCACAAGGGACGAATTCGTCCCCAACCATCCCGACATCGTGAAGATGTACACCTGCGGCCCCACGGTGTATCACTTTGCCCACATCGGCAACCTGCGCTCCTATCTGATGGAGGACGTGCTGGAGAAGTACCTGCGTTACCTGGGTTACAATGTAAAGCGTGTCATGAACATCACCGACGTGGGCCACCTGACCTCCGACGCCGACGAGGGCGAGGACAAGATGCTCAAGGGCGCCAAGCGCGAGCACAAGACCGTCATGGAGATCGCGCAGTTTTACACCGACGCCTTCTTCTCCGACTGCAAAAAGCTCAACATCAAGACCCCCGACGTGGTGGAGCCCGCCACCGCCTGCATCGACGAGTATATCAAGATCATCACCAGGCTCATGGACACCGGCTTCGCCTACTTCGCCGGCGGCAACGTGTATTTCGACACCTCCAAGCTGGAGCGCTACTTCGTCTTCAACGACTTCAACGCCGAGGATCTGGCCGAGGGCGTCCGGGAGGGCGTGGAGGCCGACGCCAACAAGCGGAATAAAAACGATTTTGTCCTCTGGTTCACCAAGTCCAAGTTCGAGGACCAGGCCCTGAAATGGGACTCCCCCTGGGGTGTGGGCTATCCCGGCTGGCACATCGAATGCTCCGCCATTTCCATGAAGCACCTGGGCGAGGATCTGGATATTCACTGCGGCGGCATTGACAACGCCTTCCCCCACCACACCAATGAAATTGCCCAATCTGAGGCCTATCTTGGCCATAAATGGTGCAATTGGTGGATGCACGTCCTCCACCTGAACGACAAGGACGGCAAAATGTCCAAGTCCAGGGGCGAGTTTTTGACCGTGTCCCTGCTGGAAAAGAAGGGCTATGATCCCCTGGCCTATCGCCTCTTCTGCCTGCAGAGCCACTACCGCAAGTCCCTGGTCTTCTCCTGGGAAAACATGGACAACGCCCAGGTGGCCTACAACAAGCTGATCGCCAGGATCGCCGCCCTGAAGCCCGGCGACGGCGAAGTGGACCAGACCGCGGTGGAACAGCTGCGGCAGAAGTTCCGCGCCGCACTGGACAACGACCTGAACACCTCCCTGGCCGTGACCGCCTTGTACGACGTGCTGAAGGCCAAGACCAACGACGAGACCAAGCTCTTCGTCCTGGCCGATTTCGACAAGGTGCTGAGCCTGAGCCTGCTGGAAAAAGCCGCTGTAGAGCGGGAGAAGCTCAAAAAGCAGGCCGTGGTGGCCGGCGAGTTCACCATCATCTCCGAGTCCGGCGAGGAGGATCCGGAGGTCGAAGCGAAGATCCGCGCCCGGCAGGACGCCAAGAAGGCCAAAAACTTCGCCGAGGCCGACCGCATCCGGGAAGAACTGAAAGCCTCGGGCATCGAGCTTATCGACATCCCCCACGGCGCCAAGTGGAAGAGGATCTGATAAGCAGACAGAAAAGACCGCTCAATCGAGCGGTCTTTTCTGTCTGTAGACAAAGTGGGATTACTGTCATCGCGAAGGTTGTGACCGATGAGCCTGGTGTGGCGATCTGCATCTCAAGCCTTTGGAATATGGACATTTTTGAAGGAAACGGATTGCCACGACAGTGTGCGCACTGTCTCGCAATAACATGCTTTGGGGTTTGTCTACACAAAAAAACCGCTCAACCGAGCGGTTTTTTTTGGATCATCGCGAAAGTATCAGGAGCTAAAGCATGGGAAAGAGCCCGGCCTCTCAAAAGCCTTCCCCTGGAGGGGAAGGTGTCGCGGCGCGTCCCCCGCAAGCGCCGTGACGGATGAGGTGGGAACCTTGCCTGAAATCTGTGGGCGGACAGATATGCCGACGTTGACACCTCATCCGTCTTGCCCCTCGCGTGAGATCGGGGCAAGCCACCTTCCCCTCAAGGGGAAGGCTAAAGGTCCCGCGCTTTATCGCCACAAAGTTCCGTGAAAAACCCTTTTTGTTGTCGATCATTCCTGATACTCGAACATCAGGTCGTACATGCTGACGGTGTCGCCGTTCTGGACGCCCATCTGCTCCATGCGCTCGAAGACGCCGGCCTCCCGCAGGATGCGGTCGAAGTACATGCGGCTCTCGTAGTCGGAGAAGTTGACGGTGGCCACCAGGCGCTGCAGCCAGGGCCCCTCCACCACCCACATATCGTCGAAGTGGGTGATCTCCAGATCCTCCGAGGTGTCGATGCTCGGCTCCGGCGGGACGTAATCCGCCTCGTAGTGCTGCACCGGCGGCAGATCCTTGAGACGCCGGGCGCATTCCTTGACCAGTTCCCGGGTACCCTCGTGGGTCACGGCGCTCATCTCAAAGAGCGTGTAGCCCAGAGCCTCCACATGCTCCCGCAGAAGGTCCAGGTTCTCCCGCTCCTCTCCCAGCAGGTCGCACTTGTTGGCCACCACGATCTGGGGCCGCTCCGCCAACTCCGGGTCGTACTCCCGCAGCTCGGCGTTGATGGCCTCGAAATCCTCCACCGGATCCCGGCCCTCGCTGCCGGACACGTCCACCAGATGCACCAGGAGCCTGCAGCGGTCGATATGCCGCAGGAAGTCGTGGCCCAGGCCCGCGCCCTCGGAAGCTCCCTCAATGATGCCGGGGATATCCGCCATCACAAAGGACGCGCCCTCGTCCACGTAAACGACGCCCAGATTGGGGAACAGCGTGGTGAAGTGGTAATTGGCGATTTTGGGATGGGCCTTGCTGACCACGCTGAGCAGCGTGGACTTGCCTACGTTGGGGAAGCCCACCAGGCCCACGTCGGCCAGGAGCTTCAGCTCCAGGGTGATGTCGTGGCTCTCGCCGGGCAGGCCCGGCTTTGCAAAGCGAGGCACCTGCCGGGTGGGGGTGGCAAAATGCAGATTGCCCCAGCCGCCCCGGCCGCCCTTGGCCGCGATCCAGTCCTTCCCGTCAGACATGTCGTGCATGATGGAGCCGCTGGCCGTATCCCGCACCAGCGTGCCCCGGGGGACCTTGATGATCAGGGTCTCGCCGTCCTTGCCGTAGCAGCGCTTTCCCATGCCGTTCTGGCCGTTTCCGGCCACGTATTTGCGCTTATAGCGAAAGTCCATCAGGGTGGACATGTTGTCGTCCACGGAAAAGACCACGTCGCCGCCGCGGCCGCCGTCTCCCCCGTCGGGACCGCCCGCCGCGATATATTTTTCCCGATGAAAAGCCACAGCCCCGTCGCCGCCCTTGCCGGCGTGAACGGAGATGCGGGCCTTATCCACAAAAGATGCCGCCATAGCCGCCTCCTTTCTGCAAATGCGAAACACGTTTCGCATTTGAATCACTCGCTTTTATCGCACGAGGCGCACGGAGGACGCGCCTCGTTTGATCGAAGCGAGACCTCGCACAGCTCGGTTTAAGGTGTTTTTGAGGCGGCAAAGCTGCCTCAAAAACGATTAAATCCTCTTTTTGGGCAACGTTAAGCTTTCTGCCGTATGTTCCCAAAAACACGGAAAAAGCCGGACATTGCTGTCCGGCTTTTCTTCGCAAATTACTGGGCGATCTCCTCGTACACGGAGACCTGCTTGCGGTCCTTGCCCATGCGCTCGAACTTCACCGTGCCGTCCACCAGGGCGAACAGGGTGTCGTCCTTCCCCTTCCCAACATTGGTGCCGGGGTGGATCTTGGTTCCGCGCTGTCTGACAAGGATGTTGCCGGCGAGGACAAACTGGCCGTCGGCTCTCTTGGCACCAAGACGCTTGGACTCGCTGTCGCGGCCGTTCTTGGTAGAACCCATACCTTTTTTATGTGCCATTTAGGTTACACCTCCATTAGTCAAAATCAGTAGCGGAATGCTTACGCGTTGATGGTCGTGATCTGGACCTTCGTGTAGGGCTGACGATGGCCCTGGGTGCGACGATAGCCCTTTTTGGGCTTCATCTTGTAGACGCGGACCTTGGGGCTCTTGCCGTTCTTCACCACATTGGCGGTGACGGAAGCGCCTTCGATGGCGGGGGCGCCGAAACGGGCGGTCTCCCCATCGACAACGGCCAGGACCTGGTCGAAGTTGATGGTCTCGCCGGCGGGGACGTCCAGCTTCTCAACGAAGATCACGTCGCCCTCCGCGACCCGGTACTGCTTGCCGCCGGTCACGATAACAGCAGTCTTCATGAACAATTTCCTCCCTCTTTTTAGGACTCGCTCTGGGGGTGGAGGACGAGCCTCGGCTTGCTTACCCCTTCAACGCGGCTCTAGTAGAATACCATAGCGTCCCGTCAATGTCAACAATTATTTCTCTGTTTTTTCGTAAAAAATCCCGGAAGCCAAGGACTTGCGCCCCGGCCTCCGGGAATGCTGTTCATTTCAGCCCACAGCCTGGATATTGTCGTCCACCAGAAGGAAGCTGCCGTCCATGCCGTTTTGTCTGAGGAGCTTGGAGAAGCGCTGCCCGTCCGCCGTGGTGAAGGAAATCCGCAGATTTGGCATGCCCTCGGGCACCAGAGTCTGCAGTTGCACGGCGCAGTCTGCCAGGGAGCTGGCTGCCCAGAGCTGGCCGATCTCATAGAATCTCTCCGAATAGAAGACCCGGGTGATGCGCAGGTCATAGATCTGCCCCTCCACCACCAGAGCGAGCTGCTGTCCGTTCGGGTCGAGCAGGACGCTGCCGGCAAAGGGAAGACTTCCGCCGATCCGGCCGAGCTCGGAAACGCTGAGACTTCCGTCGCCCGTACGGTCAGCGGGGAAAAGATAAGCTTCCTTCAGCTTGCCCTCCAGCCGGGCGTAGGGAATGTGGAATTCCGTGATCCCCGCCTCGTCCGGGCCCAGTTGAGAGCGCTTCGAGTAGATCACCATGCCATCCAGATCGAAGTACCAGTTGTTCTCCTTCAGCAGCATCCGGAAAGCCTCCTCCATGCCGCCGGCGGGAAGATAATCCTTCTGAATGTGACTGGCAAAATAGCCGTCGGGATCCTCCTGTACCAGCTCCTGCATGATCTGGACCAGGGAATCCTCCAGTCCCTCGGGATCGTCACTGAGCCTGTCCAGAACAAGGTGCTCGCCTGTGGACATATCAAAGGACGCGCCGAGCAGCTTGTCGCTGCTTTCCCTGCCGGTATTGGCAGAATCCGTATACAGAAGGCTGAACATCCCTTCATCCAGGCGTGTCACCTCGGCGCTGAGGCTGTCGGACATCTCCAGGATCAGATCTTCATTCTGATAGTCCACCGAAGCCTGATAATTGTCCGATGCGGTGGTGAGCAGGTTGTCATAGCCCAGGAAGCTCACATTCAGGCCGTAGGCTGTCCCGGAACCCATATAGAAGGCCTCCTCCACCGTGCCCAGCCACTCGTTGATCCTCTCCGCCGCTGCAGGATTCTCATCCGAGCGGACCCTGGTCTCATCGTAGGAAAAACTCAGGATCAGGATCTCGTTCTTCTCCGGGTCGTATACATTCTCTTCCGTGCGCTCGATGCTGACAACGATCGCAGAAGTCGCCTCCTGCACCGGCGCGGGGCTCGGCGAAGAAGAGGCAACCGGGATAATGACCTGGTAGCCGGTCTGGGGAGGCTGCTGCCCGGTCGCAGTCTCGGGCTCATTTCCCGGCAGAGCGTTGGGATCCTCCGGCTCATCCCCGGCGGCAGCGTCGGGGTCCGCAGGCCCGGGGGAAGGCTCCGAAGGCTCGCTCTCAGGAGAAGAAGGCTCCGGCGTCTCTGTCTCAGGCTCATGGGAAGGAGCGGAGAAATCCGGCGCCGGGGTCGGCGTGATGACCGGCAGCGGGGGGATCTCGATCTCCTTCAGGCTTTCCGCACAGCCGCTGACGGCCAAAGCCAGCACAACAGCCAAAAGCAGTGCAACGATCTTTTTCATAACATGCATCCTTTCTCAATCTCCTCCTCGGGCGGGATCTGCTGGGACAGGGAGGAGTTCAGATAGCGCCAGTCGTCCGTAACTTCCCGAAGGATCCGGATCTGCGGCGGAAGCTCCACCGCCTGGGCTTCGTCCTCCAGCTCGATCTCCATCACCGCCTGACGCTGCCAGAAGGGATAGACGTCGATCTCAAAGAGCTGGCCCTGCCAGGGCAGGACCCAGCGGGTCTTGCGGATCACATTGCGCGCAGGGTCCGCCTGCTTGAGCAGTTCCAGATACTCCTCCTCGCCGATCTCCCGCTCATCCTCGATCCGCCGCAGCTCGCTGATGCGGATCTTTTGGGTGTGGGTATAGGTCCAGGCGCCCGCCCGGCCCCGCTTGCGGACCCGGGCGTTGATCTCCGGCGAGGGGCGCAGCAGGTAAGTCTGCTCGATCTCGCTGGGACTGGCGTTGGCGGCGAGAAAAGCAGGGTCCGGCATCCGGATCAGATATTTCCGCTCGATCTCAAAGCCCTTCATGCCGCCCCTCTTTTCTGTCGTCGTTGAAGTTCAATATATCAAATCGGCCTCGGAAAATCAAGTGAAAACGCAAATTGTTTACACGGCTGCCAAAAAGCGGGCATTCTTGCCTTTTCCTTTTCAATAGAGTATACTTGCCATGGGTGATGCTATGAAAGGCGTATTGCTGTACAATCTCTCGAAGGAAAAACTGACGAAGCTCCGCTTTCTCCTCTTCAAACTTGGTTTGGAAGGCCGGGTGGTATCTCCGGAAGAATTCAATCTTCCGGTGGGCGTGCTGGCCGGCGCGGAGGGTCTCTCCCCCGCTCCGGAGGCCACAGAAGCCCCGCAGGAGAGCTTTTCCGGGGAAATGCTGGTGATCTGCGGTCTCTCTTCCGCCCAGTTCAGCGGCTTTCTGAACGCCCTGCGCGCGAATCGCTGCACCGTCGCGCTGAAAGCCGTACTGACGGAGACCAACGCCCGCTGGAGCTCTGTCGAACTGCACCGGGAGCTGCAGCGGGAACACGAGGCCCTGCAGAAGGCCCGGCCCGCCGACGCGGCGAAAAAAAGCGCACACAAATAGAAGCACGGCCCCGATGGGGCCGTGTGAGACTGTAGACAAAGCCATGCGGAAAGACTTCGATACGCATGGGGGGATTGTGAAGGGGGGAGGGTATGCCCCCCTTCACGTTCAATCTAGCAAAAATGGGAACTTTTTCGGAAGTTTCCATTTTTGCTTTCAAGCTGT
>JAFWQQ010000089.1 GCA_017545165.1 Oscillospiraceae bacterium | reverse complement strand
CGTGAAACTCCCCCTAAGATAAGATCTCCCATCCATTAGGAGTAAGGGCCGAAGAAGACTACTTCGTTGATAGGCCGGCGGTGTACGCACAGTAATGTGTTCAGCCTACCGGTACTAATAGCCCGAGGGCTTGACCTACAATTCTTATGCAGGTTCGTCCTTGCATCTCCTTTTCCTCTGTTTAGTTTTCAGGGTACAGCCTGAAACAGTTGGTGTTTTTAACGGTGAGGGTCCACCTGTTCCCATTCCGAACACAGAAGTTAAGCTCACCAGTGCCGACGATACTTGTTTGGTGACGAACCGGGAAAATAGGTCAATGCCAACACAAAAAAGAAGAACCGCGAAAGCGGTTCTTCTTTTTTGTTTAGTTTTTAGTTCGTTGTTTGTAGTTTGCCCCGCAGCCGCTGATCCGCGCCGCCGACCCGTAGGGGAGGGGCTTGCCCCTCCCGCCGTCCCGCGCCGACGTATCGTCCCCGCCGTAGGGGCCGACGCCCTCGGCGGCCCGCCAACTTGCGCCTGCGCCCCCGTAGCGCCGGGCATTGCCCGGCGTCGGCTTGCGTGAGGTTCGCCGAGCGATGCTCGGCGCTACGGGGCGGTCGTCTCGCTCCTGCTGTGCTGCGCCAACGTCCCATCCTGCGCCCGTAGGGGCGACCTTTGGTCGCCCGCCGTCCCGCGGCCCGTTCTGCTTTTCCCGCGCCCCTTTCCGCGGGGATCCGGGTTGAAACGGCCCGGATCGGGAAATCATATTGACGCAGGGCGGAAAAGTGATATAGTAATATTGTTAAACCTTTTCTAAAGGAGGACCAGATCATGGCAAACAAATATGCCGGAACCAAAACCGAAAAGAACCTGTGGGAAGCCTTTGCGGGCGAATCCCAGGCGCGCAACAAGTACACCTATTTCGCCTCCGTGGCGAAGAAGGCGGGCTACGAGCAGATCGCCGAGATTTTCCTGAAGACCGCCGACAATGAGAAAGAGCACGCCAAGCTCTGGTTCAAGGAGCTGGGCGAGCTGGGCACCGTGGAGGAAAACCTGCTCCACGCCGCCGAGGGCGAGAACTTCGAGTGGACCGATATGTACGAGCGCATGGCCCGCGAGGCCGAGGAGGAGGGCTTCCCCGAGCTGGCGGACAAGTTCCGCGGCGTGGGCGCCATCGAGAAGCACCACGAGGAGCGCTACCGCAAGCTGCTGGAGAATGTGGAGACCAAGACCCAGTTCGAGAAGAGCGGCGTCGTGGTATGGGAATGCCGCAACTGCGGCCATCTGGTGGTGGGCACCACGCCCCCCGAGGTCTGCCCGGTGTGCAATCACCCCCAGGCCTACTTTGAGGTCCGCAAGGAGAATTACTGAGACCCGGCTGCCCGCTAAGGGGGCAATTGCGTATCCTGTATAGAGAGAAGGAAACCACATGAAGAAAAAGCTTCTGTCGCTGCTGCTTCTGGCGGCTCTGCTGCTGAGCCTGACCCCCTTCGGCGCCCTGGCCGAGGGGCCGACGGAGGACGAGACCGAGGAGCCGGCGGAGGAGAGCCGGGAAGGTCTGGGCAATCTCTGGAGCCTGCCGGCGGACGACGTGCTCTTCCTCGGCGTGTATAAGGACAAGCCGGTGCCCTGGCTGGTGCTGGACGCCGACCAGACCAACATGGGTACCGAGGGCGTATACCTCTTCTCCCGGGACCTGATCGACTCCACCCTGGTGCGCTTTGACGAGAGCTCCACCCTCTGGGAGGGGAGCCTGGCCCAGGAGTGGTGCACCCAGTTTGCGGAGAACGCCTTCAGCGAGGCCGAGAGTGCCCTGGTCCCGCCTACGGATCAGATCGAGCCCGCCACCTACCCCGACATGCTTTTCGACCTGACCTGGCGGGAGGTGGAGCTGAAAGGCGAGCAGGTGTTTTTCCTTTCCGTGCAGGAGCTGGCCAAATACTACGGCATCTACAGCACCACCAACAAGCGCACGGTCAAGCGCTGCAGCATGGAGAGCTACTACTGGCTGCGCTCCCCCCACTATTACCATAACGACTACCACGGCATCGTGCTGCAGGACAGCTATATCCACGACAAGCTGCCCTATGAGCCCTGGGCTGCCCGGCCCTGCGCCAACCTGTATATCCAGGACGCGGTGTGGGTCCTGCCGGCGGACGACGCGGGCGCGCTGGGAGCGGTGCCGCTGCCGGCGCAGCAGGAGCGGGAGATCCACGAGTGGAAGCTGATCGTGCCCCTGGCGGAGCACAGCTTCCGGGCGGAGACCAGGGCGGCGGAGAACGGCGAGCTGACCGTGGCCTATTCCGGGGCCGATGTGGGCGAGGGCGCCATGCTCACGCTGCTGGTCCGGGACGCGGAGGGCCAGCCCCTCTCCCTACGGCGGCTGGAGCAGCCGACGGCGGCGGAGGGCAGTCTGAAGCTTAAGCTGGAGGAGCTGGAGCTGCCGGAGGGCGCGGCATTGTACCTCTTCTGCGAGCAGCTGAACGACGCTGACCGGAGCAACTACGCCAGCCCCCTCCAGGAGCTTGCCGCGGATGTGCCGGCCGAGGAGGAAGCCCCTGCCGCAGAGCTGTTCACGAAACAGCTGTCTTCCTCGATGGAGGAGGCTCACGGGGTACCGGATACTACGGAGCAGGCCGCGGAGACCGCAGAAGCTGCTGAGACTGCCGCGCCCCCAGAGACCGGAGACGCCGCGGAGACGCCCCCTGCGCCTGCGGAGCTTCCCGCTGACGGGGAGGACGAGACCGCCGCACCCCTGACGCAGAGCGAGGAGGCCTCCGGCCTGCGGGAGCCCGACGCCGACGAGGCATCCCCGGACGGGTCCGACATCCGGGCCATGATCTGGAAGTACCTGCCGGCTGCGACCCTGGGGCTTTTCCTGGTGTTCGCCCTGGCGATGGTCGTCACCGCGATCCGCAGGATTTCCCTGAAGCCTGTGATCCTGCTCATTTTGATGGCGGCGCTGCTGGCGATCCTGTATCTGCGGGTGAACGACGGGCAAGTCCCCGAGAAGCTGTATCCTTTCCTGAAAGAGTTCCTCTGACGGAGAGAGCGGAAAAACACATAGAAACGCATAGAAATAGAAATACATAGAAAAAGGAGTCCGAGTGATCGGACTCCTTTTTTGTCTGAAGACAAAGCCCCAAGACAGCGTATCGACGCGCATGGGGGGATTGTGAAGGGGGAGGGTATGCCCCCCTAGCCGTTCAATCCTGCAAAAATGGAAACTTTTTTGGAAGTTTCCATTTTTGCGTTTCAAGCTGTCGACACTTTGTCGACAGCTTGAAAGAACCACCCTGCGGAAAGCTCCGCAGGCTGGTTCTTTGCGTCGCCCTCCTGTGCTTCCCCCAGCGGGGGAAGCTCCCCCAGTGCGCACACTGGGGGTGATGAGGGAGAAGGGCCGGTACAGCGATTGCCGTCCAAGTTTGTGGAATTCGTTGGCTCTCCCTCATCCGGCATCCGCCTCGCGGGAGATCGGCGGACGCCACCTTCCCCCGCTGGGGGAAGGACAATGTGGAATTCGTTGGCTCTCCCTCATCCGGCATCCGCCTCGCGGGAGATCGGCGG
>JAFWQQ010000039.1 GCA_017545165.1 Oscillospiraceae bacterium | reverse complement strand
CGCCGACGCCTACGCCTACGCCGACGCCTACGCCGACGCCTACCCCTACGCCGACGCCGACGCCCACGCCTACGCCTACCCCTACGCCGACGCCCACGCCGACGCCTACGCCTACGCCGACGCCTACGCCGACGCCCACGCCCACGCCCACACCGACGCCGACACCCACACCGACGCCGACGCCCACACCGACGCCGACGCCCACACCGACGCCGACGCCCACACCGACGCCGACGCCCACACCGACGCCGACGCCCACACCGTCGCCTACGCCTACGCCGACGGAGACGCCGACCCCGACGCCTGCGATCGGACCGGAGTTCACCGCCGTAAGCTCGGAGCATGAGGTGTATACCGGGATAGACGATATCGGAAGTTACGACTACTTCTCGGTATCCTTCGATCTGGACCTGCATGACGTCGATCCGACCAAGCCCATCACAGCGCGCCTGGAGAAAGGCAGCCCCACCGGCGCCCATTGGAATGATATCCCCGCGGGCGGGTACTCGATCCCGACCCTGACTTACAGCGGTTCCGGCGGTATCTGGTCCGGCAGCATGGCCTATGATATGGCTTATGTATCATGGGATTGGGACCATGGCGAGCTGGGCGCTCTGATGCAGATGCGCGTCGCCTGCGACTACACGCTGACGGACGGCACTTCGGGAACCGTGTATTCCACCGACATCAAGGAGCTCTACGCCTATAAGGGCGGATACTTGACCCACAATCCGGACGCGGACGGGAACTCCGGCAAAGTGGACGGCAAAGGCCTTGACGTCACTTTCCGGGTGCAGAAGGACCTGATCCTGGATCCCGACAAGCTGGAAAAGGTGGAAGTCACCGTACACATCGGCGACACCTGGATCGACATGGATCCGGACAAGCTGACCATGTCCCCCATGACGGAGGAGGGGATCATCCGGCTCACCTGCCCGCTTGCCGACATACTGGGTCCCGGAGAACCCGCCCTTTCGGGCAGCAATGACAAGGTCCTGCTGGTTCTCCTTTACAAGGACGAGGACAAGAAGATCGACTGGACCAGCGGCGCCTGGGCCAGCGTCAAAGTGCGCAACATGCCGACGGTAGAGCTGGATCCGGATCTTTATGGTCCTTATGTCGAAGGTGCGTGGTATCCCACCCTCTATTATATCGTGACGCTCAACGACCTGAAGGGGGGCTCTGCCAACGCCAGGATCTGCGTGGATACCGGAGACGGTTTTTACGAGCCCGTTCCCCCGGACTATGATATGTATATCGCGAATTGGGCGAATGGATACGATCCGCTGGAGGAACCGGGCGACACCTGGGAGAACTATATCGAAGCCTATCTGGAAGAGCCTGCGGACAACGGGGGCGTCCTGGGCGCAGCGAAGATCGTCTTCGACATCGTATATCCGGACGGGGAGACCGATCAGATCGAGACAGAGACCCGGCCCGTCTTCATGGGTTCCTTCGCCAAGTTCGACAAGAGCTATGGGGAACAAGGCAGACTCGAAGCGGAACGGATCGACTCCGAAACGGGCAAGACCCTTTATACCATGAGCTTCGACCTGATCATCGACCCCGCTCTGATGGATCCCGACAATGTGGAAGTCCATGGCGGCAGTCTTTGGAATACGGACGCCTGGAAAGACTATAAGGATCCCGAAACTGAGATGTGGACCGACGAGAGCGGGATCCGCCATCTGCGCTTCACCTTTGTATCCGACAGCCCCTTTGAGGACGGCTCGTATTCGATGTATCCGGATATCCTGGGCTGGGTCGACGGGCTCTATCGCTGGGATCCCTATAACCTCAGCTGCGACTTCTTCAGAGCCACGCCCACGGATCTGACACCTCCGGTCTTTGTACAGGTGAGCTCGAGCCACGACATCGGCTCCGGGAGCGCTGACTGGTTCCGCTATACCTTCGATCTGGATCTCAACGACGTCGACCCATCGGAGTCGGTCACGGTCTATCTGCAGTACGCAGATATCGGCGGCAGCAACTGGGAAGATTGCCCGTATGGCGGAGACAACAAGATCTGGGTGTTTCACAGCGGGACAGACAGCGCCTGGCACTGTGAGGACCTGGCTGTGGACGCGACCACCTTTGAACTGGGCGGCGCTATGGGCCTGAAGAAACAGGTGCGCATGGCCGCCAAGTACAAGCTGACAGATGGCACCCGCGGGATCGTGTACTCAACGGACCTCCGCTGCTTCTACATCTACACCGGGGACTATGTACGCGGCGTGTCTGCGGAACTGGAGAGCGGGAAGATCACCGCGAAGTTCCGGGTGGACAAGGGGCTGATCTCCGACCTGAGCAAACTGACCGTCAGTTCCTGCGCTCTTCGCAGCGGCGAAAAGACTTGGGAGCTCCTGGGCAAGGCGACGATCAGCGGCCCGGGCGAAGACGGCATCTACACCGTGGAATACGCCCTGGACGGAGAAGATCTGGATCTGACGAAGCAGACTTCCGTGGCCCTGACGCTGAACTATCAGGACTATGGCGGGGCCATCGACTGGGGATCACAAGCCGCTTCGCTCTTCCACCTTCGCGGCGCTCCGACGCTGGAAGTAAGCCTGTATGGCACGGAAGGCGATCCCGGCTACGGTGCGGTCGGGATCCTGACCCTCAACGACCTGGAAGGCGGGACCGCATTCTTCCGGATCCTGCGCAAGACCGGCAGCAACTTCTCAGAGGTCTCCGGCGAGTATGGGGCGGCGAGATGCGGCCCCGGGGACGAAGTGGATGGAAAGTACTCCGCCTGGCTCTTTGACCAGTATCTGGAGGACATCTCGAGCGCAGATGCGGAAGGCCGGAGGTATAAGGCCAAGATCGTCGTGGAATATACCTACGCCGACGGTACCAAGGGCAGTCTGGAGAGCGCGGAATTTGAGCAGTACGGCGGGCGCTTTGTTGTCAGCGCCAACGATCCGCCCTTCTACTATGACGAGGAGAATAAGTGCCTCGTGATGGAGCTCGCGGTGAATCTCTCTCTGGTGGAGATGGAGAATATCTCGATCAAAAGCACAAGCGCAAGATTCGGCACCTGGACAAATCTGGAGCCCCCTGCCCTGGCCGAGTCCCATGCGGGCGATGACGGCACATACCGCATGATCTTCAAGGTCCCGCTGGAAGCCCTGGAACCCGGTACTTATTCCTTGGATGTACAGTTGGGTTTTTATAATGGCAAAGGTCCCCCCTGGGAAAATGAAGTCTATGCAACAATAGATTTGGGTTGACGGCCGTGTCTGACCTGAAGGAGGATGAAACATGAAGAAAAAGAAAAGAAAAGCCAAGACCTTTCTCGGTATCGTCCTGGTGGCAATCCTGGCCCTTCTGCTGGCGAATCCCAACTGGCTGCCCCTGCCGGAGGAGCTGAAAACCGCCCTGATGGAGACGGAGAAGAAGACCTTCCTCATCCAGAGCGACGCCCATACCACCGTTGCTCAGCTGCTCACCCTGGTGCTGGCCCTGGCCATTGTTTGGCTGGTTTACAAGCTCGTGAAGCTGATCCTTGGCGCTCTGGCCAGAAAGGGCGGGAGGACCCAGACCGTCGTCAACCTGGTCTCCGGTCTGCTGAAGTATATCGCGGTGATCATCGCTGTGGTCTGGGGCCTGAGCATCCTGGGCGTCAACGCCACCGCCGTACTGGCCGGTGTGGGCATCGTGGGCCTGATCCTGGGCTTCGGCGCCCAGAGTCTCATCGAGGACATCATCACCGGCGCCTTCATCATCTTCGAGAACCAGTACAGCGTAGGGGACATCATCATCCTGGATGATTTCCGGGGAACCGTGCGAAACATCGGCGTGCGCACCACCGTCATCGAGGACGCCGGCGGCAACCTGAAGGTGGTCAACAATTCCGACATCCGTAACTTCCAGAACCGCTCCCGCAACAACTCCGTGGCTCTGGTGCTGGTGGCTGTGGCCTACAGCACGGATCTGCGGAAGCTGGAGATGCTCCTGCAGGATAGGCTTCCCGCCCTGAAAGCGGAGCACCCCGACCTGTATCTGACCGTGCCCCGCTACCTGGGTGTGGAAGAGCTGGCCGACAGCGGCGTGAACCTGAAATTTGCCGTGGACGTCACCGAGGAGAACATCTTCGCCGCCCAGCGCATGCTGGCCCGGGACCTGAAGAACCTCTTCGATGACTACGGCGTGGAGATTCCCTTCCCCCAGGTGGTCGTCCACAGGGGAGACTGAATTTTTCGAGTTCAGTTTTGAGTTTTGAGAAAAGAATAGACGCAGAGAGCCGCCGGACTTTGTCCGGCGGCTCTTGCGTCTATGGGCAGCACGAAATTACATGAACTTGTCGATGGCCTCGTTGAGGGCCTGGAGGTCGGCGTCATGGGCGTCGGCCACGCAGTGCTCCAGGTGGTCCTTCAAGATCACCTTGGCGGTGCTGCTGAGAGCGGAGCGCACCGCGGCCAGCTGCACCAGCACCTCCGTGCAGTCCCGCCCGTCCTCCACCATGCGCTTGACGGACTCCAGGTGGCCGATGGCCCGGGAGAGCCGGTTCAGCACGGCTTTGGTCTGGGTGTGGACGTGGGCGTGACCGTGGTCATGGCAATGGTCGTGGTCATGCTCTACGGGATGGCTGTGGACCTGGCCGTCCCCATGGTCGTGAAAGTAAACTTCTTCTTTTTCGTGTTCGTGCATGCTGCTCACGCTTTCTATCTGAATGTTTCATAATATTATACGCGCTTTTACCCGTGATTTGCAAGCCCCCCGGGGGGATAGGGGGCAGGGGAATGAAGGAATGAAGGAATGAAGGAATGAAGGAATGAAGGAATGAAGACCCCTTCCGGCCTCGCCGCAGGCGGCTCAGCCACCTCCCCCGGAGGGGGAGGCAAGAGGCGGCCTTGCTTCTCATGTGGGGAGCCAGGAGGCGGCCTTGCTTCTCATGTGGGGGAGCCAGGAGGCGGCCTTGCTTCCCCCTTCGGGGGAAGTCCCCAGTGCGCACACTGGGGAATAGGGGATTATCAATCCATCGGCGAAGCCGATACCATAATTCCTTCATTAGCGAAGCGTCTTCATTTCGTCAGCCTTACAGGGACGGGATCGGCGAGGGCGAGACTGTCCGGGGTGACGGAACAGTCCAGGGCGAGGATCTTCACGCCGGCTTCCGCAGCGGCGGTGAGAGCCTCGGCAAAGGCCGGATCCGTTTTCCGGTTGGGCTCAAAGTGCTGCACGTCCTTCATCTGGATCACAAACACCGCCCAGGCCTCATAGCCCTCAGAGAGGCAGGCGCGGAGCCCTCGAATGTGCTTTGCGCCCCGCTCCGTCGGGGCATCCGGAAATCGGACCACGCCGTCCTCCTCCAGAGTCACGCCCTTGACCTCCGCGAAAATGCGGCGGCCCCGGTGTTCCAGATAGAAGTCGAAGCGGGAGCCCCCATGGACGCACTCGGGGCGCAGCAGCTCCGGCACGAAGCCGGGCCCGCCTGCTCGCAGCCACTCGCCGAAAACGGCGTTGGGAGCGGCGGCGTCCATGTTGATGAGCCGCTCTCCCTTTTGTACCGCGATCAGGTCCCAGGCGGTTTTCCGCTGAGGATTAGATGCCCGTTGGATATAGACCTCCGCCCCGGGGACCAGCAGCTCCCGGCAGCGGCCGGTGTTTTTCACATGGCAGACGGTTTCCGCGCCATCCAGATCGATGTGGGCGATAAAGCGGTTGGGACGGCGGAGAAAGACGGCTTTGCGGATATGCTCGTACTTCATCGGGGGTATTCCTCGATCCACTGCTCCAAAACACGAAGGCTCTTCTTCCGGTGCAGGCCGCCCAAGTCGGCGATCCTGGTGTCCGGGTCCGCCTGCAGGGCCTTCCAGAGCTGGGCGATGTTCGCCTCCACCCGTTCGCTGAGGCCCAGGCGGCGGCAGAGGGCCTCCGCCTCTTTCCGGTCCATCAGCACGCCCACCAGGGGCAGCTCCGCGTTCAGCAGCTCCGTCAGCGCGGCGCGGAACTGGGGGATCAGCAGCTCAAAGCCGCCGAGGCCGTCCAGCACCGCGAAGGGATACCAGGCCGCTTCCCGCAGCAGGCGAACGCCCTCGCCGCGAAAGACCTCGTTGTCGTGGACAGGGGAGGGGCCGGACAGATCCAGGTAGGGGTGCGCAGCAAAGCCCTCCGCGCCGCCGGCGGCAGCCGCGGGCAGCAGGGAGCAGCGCAGCAGGGAGCCGTCAGAGCGTCGCTCAATCTCCGTGACGAAGCCGCCGGCACCGAGGATGGCCGGTCCCAGGGCGGAGCGGAGGGCCTGGCTCTTGCCGCAGCCAAGCGGTCCCGTGAGAAACAAGTGCTTTTCCATGATGGTGTTCCTTTCTTTTTCTGCCATGATTATACGCTATGAGACTGAATTTGTAAACGCTGGTCCGTCTTGTCGAGGAAGCGTGCTGCGTGTTGAGACAAAAAGAGCACCCGCTGTCGCGGGTGCGCAAGGTGTAGACAAAGCCCCAAGGCAGCGTATCGACACGCATGGGGGGATTGTGAAGGGGAGAGGGTATTGTCAAGAGAAACATGGTATGCCCCCCCTTCACGTTCAATCATACAAAAATGGGAACTTTTTCGGAAGTTTCCATTTTTGCTTTCAAGCTGTCGACACTTTGTCGACAGCTTGAGAGCACCCGCGGTCGCGGGTGCTCTCAGACGATAGAGATGTTGGCAACATAGCGTTCAGAACGCGAAACCGCGTCAGCCGACGCCGCCGTCCATGAACAGATAGTGGTCCTCGAAATCCGCGTAGGTCAGGACCTTACCCGTCTCCCGGATCTCCAGATTCTTTGCGACGCGGATCAGCTGGTCCATGCCGATCTCGCCCCGGATGCAGAGGATCCAGCCGGCCTCGGCGTTTTCCAGAATGAGGATATCCTGCTGAAGGGTCCGCTCCGGCATGTTGTACTTCGGCATGGCGTCAAAATGCTGGGTGCAGTGGAAGCGCAGCACATCCACGTTCAGCTCGTCCCAGTGCTCCTCCGTGATCTCCTCCGGCGTGTAGTAGAGCAGCAGCATGGCGCCGCCCTCATTGAACTGGGAGGTGGCGTAGACGTCGATCAGCAGGGGATTGACCATGCCGCTGTAGGCCGGGACGGCTGTGTCCTTGGGACCGCCATTGTCCGTCAACTGTTCGGCGGTCAGGCGCTGCTGCCAGGTATCCGTCTGCAGGGAGGCCATCTCCTCCGGCAGCCAGCCGGGGCGGAATTCGATCTCCCGGCTCTCTGCCGTGTCGGGGAAGGTCACAACGAGCTTGGCGTCGCTCCATTCGATGTAGCCGCTGGGGTTTTCTTCCCAGGTGACACGGAAGGTCTCCTCCGGGTCGGGGACCCGGTGGGACATGGCGCTGATGGCCGCGTAGGCGGTGACGCTCAGGGCCAGGATAAGAACAGCGGCGAGAGCAAGGGTGATCATGCGTTTTTTCATGTGTGCGATCCTTTCCGGGGGACGCGCCGACTCCGCGGGAGCATAGCGGATCGCTTCGGCGATCCAGGCGTCGTCCAGGCCGCTCAGAGCCTCAAAGGCTTCTTCCCGTTTCATACCAGCAAGCCCTCCTTTTCCAGTGTTTTCTTGAGTTTTTCGCGCAGGCGGAAGAGACGAAGGGAGACGCGGCTCTCCTTCTGCCCAGCGGCAGCGGCGATGTCATTCACGGCGTCGGCGAAGAAGTAGCGCCGGACGAAGAAATAACGGTCATCATAGGGGAGAGTGGCGAGGAAACGGTTCACCCGCTCGACCAACTCCTTGGCCTCCAGATCCGCCTCAACATTCTGAGCGGAAGGAAGGAATTCCTCCAGCTCGTCCAGCACCAAGTCCAGACCGCTGCCCCGCTTTTGGGCCGTCTCCCTCCGCAGGCGGGAGATCGCCAGATTCCGGACGATCCTGCAGACAAAGACGACCAGGGGATTGGGCCTCTGGGGCGGGATGCTGTTCCAGACGGCCAGGTAGGCGTCGTTGGCGCATTCCTCTGCGTCCTGCCGGTCGTGCAGGAGGTTGGAAGCCGTCTTGCGCACTGCCTTGCCGTGCTTCTTGTCCAGTTCGTCGATGGCCTGTTCCGAGCGCTCAAAAAACAGGTCGATGATCGCGCTATCGTCCAAAAGGGTCACATCCTTTCCGCCTTACCCTTCTACTCGCAAAAGCCGTGGGAGATCTTTCACGGGAATCTACAAAAACTTTCGTTTTCAGTATATCACAGTCGTGCAAGAGGCGGTTTTCGGGGACGGGGCCGCCGAGCGATGCTCGGCGCTACGGGCGCGGGACGGACGGGGCGGAGGACACCTCATCCGTCACGGCGCTTGCGGGGAACGCGCCGCGACACCTTCCCCTCAAGGGGAAGGCAATGGCGGACGACCAAAGGCCGCTCTTACGATGTCATGTCGAGCGTCATTGCAGGATCTCGTCCTCCGGTTCCGGAAGGCAGAAAGGAACTCTTCGCCGCTGCGCTCCTCAGAATAACAGGGGGGCCGTTTGAGGGACCGGCCCCGGGCCCGGGCCGCCGGATTCTCTCTTGCGGAAAGCGGGGCGGCGTGGTAGGATAGAGGCGAACAATCTGACGGAGAAGCGAGGCGAAGACCATGGATCTGCGGCAACTGAACAAGGCCCAGCAAGAGGCGGTGACCACAACCGAGGGCTATGTCCGCGTCATCGCCGGGGCGGGCTCCGGCAAGACCCGGGCCCTGAGCCATCGCTTTGCGTATCTGGTCAACGACATGGGGATCCTGCCGGGGAACATCCTCTGCGTCACCTTCACCAACAAGGCCGCCAACGAGATGCGCCAGCGGATCCACAACCTGACCGGGGACAACGACACCGGCTATATCAACACCTTCCACGGCTTCTGCGTCAGCGTCCTGCAGGAGGACAGCTACGCAGTGCAGTATCCCCGGAGCTTTCTGGTGCTGGACAACTCGGATATCGACGCCATGCTCCAGATCATCTACGACGAGCGGGGCCTGAGCCTGCGGGACAAGACCTTTGCCCAGGCCCGGGACATGATCGAGATCCAGAAGGGGATCAAAAAACCGGACTATTACAAGGACCTGATCGGCATGTCCCTGGAGGAACTGCGGGAGAAGTATCTGCAGGCAAAAAGCGTGGACGATATCATCTTCTACGGCTACCTCTACCAGGAGAAGAAGTGCTTCGGCCTGGACTACAACGACCTGATCTTCGTGACGCTGTACATCTTTGAGCAGAACGAGGAGATCCGCCTGAAGTGGCAGCAGCGCCTGGAATACATCATGATCGACGAGTTCCAGGACATCGACCCGCCCCAGTACCGGCTGATGAAGGCCCTCTGCGGCTACCACAAAAACCTCTTCATCGTTGGGGACCCGGACCAGACCATCTACAGCTGGCGGGGGGCGGACGTCCGCTTTCTGCTGGACTTTGACCGGGAATTTCCCGGAACAAAAACCATCCTGATGATGGAAAACTACCGCTCCACGCCCCAGATCCTGGCGGCGGCCAACTCCCTCATCGACAAGAACCGGACCAGGATCAAGAAGGATCTGGTCCCCACCCTGCCGGACGGGCCCCTGCCCCTCTGCCACCACGCGCCCAACAGCGAGGCGGAGGCGGAGCAGATCGCCTTCCAGATCTGGGAGAAGCACGACGCGGGCGTACCCTTCCGGGAGATGACGGTGCTCTACCGGGCCCACTATCTCACCAACAAGCTGGAGGAAGTGCTGCGCAGGCGGAAGGTCCCCTATGTGCTCTACAGCGGGGTGCCCTTCTTCGGCCGGCGGGAGATCAAGGACGCCCTGAGCTATCTGCGGATGATCGCCTACAAGGACGATCTGTCCTTTGCCCGCATCGCCAACGTCCCCAGGAGGAACCTGGGCCAGCGGCGAATGGCATTCCTGCGGGAGCGGGCCGAGCGGGAGAGCTGCAGCCTGTATCAGGCCCTCTGCCGCAGCCTGGACGATGAGCTCTTCAAGGGGACGGGAGCCCAGAAGTTCATCAGCCTCATTGAAGGCTTTGCCCAGAGCTACGTCGACCGGCCCATCTCGGAGCTTTTGAGCGATCTCCTGGACAAGAGCGGTTACGAGCGGATGCTCCGCACCGAGGGCAGCCAGGAGAGACTGGACAACCTGGCGGAGCTGAAGCAGTCCGTCTATGAATACGAGACCGGCTGCGGCGAGGAGGCGGCTCTGGAGCACTATCTGAGCCACGTGGCCCTCTTCACCAACGCTGACGCCGAGGACGGGGGAGACAAGGTGAAGCTTATGACGGTTCACGCCGCCAAGGGCCTGGAATTCCCCTATGTGTTTCTCATGGGCATGAACGAGGGAATCTTCCCCTCGGGCCGCACCAGCACCCTGCCGGGGATGGAGGAGGAGCGGCGCCTGGCCTTCGTGGCCGTGACCCGGGCGGAAAAGGAGCTCTTCCTCTCCGAGGCGGAGGGACGGAACCTGGACGCCTCGCCCCGCTATCCCTCCCGCTTTTTGCTGGACATCGATCAGGAGCTGCTGGCCTTCACGGCGCCGCCCAGGGAGGGGCTGATCCGGGACGCACGGGACTACATTGCCGCCAGCGAAAAGTTCATGCCGGAGGAGGCGGCAAAGGAGCGTTTCACCCCGGGGAGCCGAGTGCGGCACGAGATCCTGGGTTCCGGCACCGTCGTGGAGATCGACCGGGACAAGGGAGCCTATGTGATTCAGTTCGACAGCATGAAGACCGCGAGGAGGATCTCGTTTCGGGTCAAGCTGGACGAGGAATTCGGAATTCGAGATTCGGAATTCGGAATTGCAGGAGACGGAAGGGAAACAGAATAAAGGAGGAACTGGCATGAGCGAGAAGAAGACGGGAAACAAAAAGAACCGGCCGCTGCGGGTGCTCGGGAGGATCCTGGCCTGGATCCTGGCGGCTTTGCTGCTGTTTTTGCTGATCATGTACATCATCCCGCTGACTGAGACCGGCGACAAGACCGCCATTGAGGGCTCGGCGGACTGGATGAAGGAGCTGCCGGACGAGACGCCCCTGAACGCCTTGGCGCTGCCCGGAACACACGACAGCGCGACCCAGTATGTGCAGCTGGGCTTTTTCTCCAAGTGCCAGAGCAAAAGCATAGGAGAACAGCTGGAAGCGGGATACCGCTATCTGGACGTCCGCCTGGCAGTGAGCGGGGACGGGATGGAGCTGATGCACGGCTTCACCAAGTGCCGCAGCGGTCCCATGCCCTGGAACAGCACCCTCACGCTGGACGCGGTGCTGGAGGACTGCTATGCCTTCCTCTCCGCCCACCCCACGGAGACCGTGGTATTTGCCGTCAAGCAGGAGCACGGCGGCGAGAGCGTGAAGGAGTTTCAAACGATCCTGAACCGCTATGTGCAGGAGAAACCGGAATTCTGGCTGCAGAGCGACACGATCCCCGCCCTGGGAGAGGCCCGAGGCAAGCTGGTGCTGCTGCGCCGCTATGAGGATGAGGCGGGGCTGGGCGCCGCCGCAGGCATCCCCCTGCTCTGGGCCAACCAGAACGGCCATGAGGACACGAACCGGAACACCGTGTCCGAGCCCAACGGCAGTTATACGCTTTGGGTGCAGGACCGCTTTGAGTACGACACCGAGGACAAGTGGAACGCCTTTCTGGGTGGATTGGATGCGGCGGGCTCCGGTGAGGAGGATCTTGCAATTCACTTTCTGTCTACCAAGGGTACCGCGCCCTACGGTCATCCATACACATTTGCCAAAGCCTTGAACCCACGCCTGATGGAGCTGGAGGAGCTCAAGGGCTGGGTGATCGTGGACTTCGGCTCGGCTTCCATGGCCCAATGGATCTACCAGAACAATTTCCGCTGATTTTTCGGCATTCTGCGACAAGACAGCTTCCTGAATTTGGTAATATTTCACGAAAAATGTGGAAAAATGTGGACAAATTGTTAGGTTTATATGGGTAAAACTAGGCGGGATCGGTTGAAATCCGGTCCCGCTTGTGTTATGATAAGCGGGAAATAGAAATCCTGTCCTGCGGAGTGTCGTTTATGAAAAACAAGAGTGAGGAAAACTTCAAACGCAGATCCGGTCTGGAGCATTGGCAAATCATCTCGTTCCTGCTGCTGGTCTATGACGCGGCGTGCGCCAATATTGCCTACTTTGCGGCGCTTTGGCTGCGCTTTGACTGCGAGTTTTCGCGCATCCCGCAGGAGTTCTATCAGACATGGCTTCATTTTACCGCCTTTTATACGGTGATTTGCCTGGTGGTTTTCTGGTTTTTCAAGCTGTATCAGAGCATCTGGCGCTTTGCCAGCTTCAACGAGATGCAGCGTGTGCTGGAGGCTAATCTGCTGTGCTGGCTGGTCCAGATCTTTGGAACGATCCTGTTCTTCCCCCGGCGCATGCCCATCTCCTACTATGGCATGGGCTTCATCCTGCAGACCACCATGGTGGCCGGTATCCGCTTCGCCTACCGCTTTGTCCTGCTGGTGAGAAGTTGGAAGGAAAAGAGGGGACAGGCCTTCCACCGGGTCATGCTGATCGGTGCCGGCGAGGCCGGGCAGATCATTCTGCGGGAGCTGGCAAAATCCGAAGAGAGCCGGGACAAGGTCTGCTGCATCATCGACGATAACCCCAACAAGTGGAACCGCTATGTAGAGGGAGTACCCGTGGTAGGCGGCAGGGAGCACATCCTGCTCAACTGCGAAAAGTATAAGATCGACAGGATCTATCTGGCTATTCCCTCCGCCTCCGCCGCTGCCAAGCGGGACATTCTGGACGTCTGCAAGGAAACCGGCTGCGAGTTGAAGACCCTGCCGGGCATCTATCAGCTGGTAGAGGGCAACGTCAGCGTCAGCGCTATGAAGGACGTGGCCATCGAGGACCTGCTGGGCCGGGATCCCATCCAGGCCGATATGACAGACGTGTTCAATTTTCTGGTCGGCAAGGTCATTCTGGTCACAGGCGGCGGCGGCTCCATCGGCAGCGAGCTCTGCCGGCAGATCGCCTCTCACAACCCCAAGCAGCTGATCATTTTCGATATCTACGAGAACAACGCCTATGAGATCCAGCTGGAGCTGCGGGACAAGTACCCGAAGCTCAATCTGGTGACACTGATCGGCTCCGTGCGGGACAGCAGACGGCTGGAGCAGGTCTTCTCCGAGTACCGGCCGGACGTGGTGTATCACGCCGCCGCCCACAAGCACGTGCCCCTGATGGAGGACAGCCCCTGCGAGGCCATCAAGAACAACGTCATCGGTACATACAAGACCGCATACGCCGCCATGACCCACGGCTGCAAGCGCTTCGTGCTCATCAGCACCGACAAGGCCGTGAACCCCACCAACATCATGGGCGCCTCCAAGCGCCTGTGCGAGATGGTGATCCAGGCCTTCGACTCGAAGGTGCGGGAAGGCCGGGCCTACGAAATGCCGACCCTGTTTACCCACGGGGGAGACGCGCTGGACGGGCTGGACGGTTCCCGGATGCCCCGCAAGCCCCAGACCGAATTCGTGGCCGTGCGTTTCGGCAACGTCCTGGGCAGCAACGGCTCGGTGGTGCCGGTGTTCAAGCGCCAGATCGCCAAGGGCGGCCCCGTCACCGTGACCCATCCGGATATCATCCGCTACTTCATGACCGTGCGCGAGGCTGTGAGTCTGGTTCTTTTGGCCGGGACCTATGCCAAGGGTGGGGAGATTTTCGTTCTGGATATGGGCAGTCCCGTGAAGATCGACACCCTGGCCCGCAATCTGATCCGCCTTTCCGGCTTCAAGCCGGATGTTGATATCAAGATCGAGTATACCGGTCTGCGCCCCGGCGAGAAGCTCTACGAGGAGAAGCTGATGGCGGAGGAGGGCATGCGCAAGACGCCCAACGATCTGATCCACATCGGCAGCCCCATCCCCTTCGATACCGACACCTTCCTGATGCAGATGGAGCCCCTGATGGACGCGGCCTACGCCAACCGGGAGGACATCCGCAGTGTGGTGGCGGAAATGGTCTCCACCTACCATCCGGCAGGAGAACATGGAGCGGCTAAGAAAGACAAAGTCTACGAACAGCTGATGATGGAAACGGTCTAATGGATCAGACCGCTCGTCGGACTCCCGCCCGAAGTGCTTTTGGGCGGGAGTGCTGATTTCTCCGGGAAAGTGCTCCGCCCCTTGTGGCACAAAACGCATTGCCCTCGTGGCACAAACCAACATGCCCTCGTGGCACAAAACGCATTGCCGCGTTGACATTCAAAGCAGCGTATGGTAAACTAACTTGATAAAATTGAGAGGTGTTTGTTTCCGGCTTAGACCACCGGAGAGCAGACGGCAGCAGGAGGAGAGATTTATGGAAAAAGAGCTGTATTTGAAGGACCCCAGGTTCCGCTGCCTGGAGCCTTTCGCCGAGCGCGCCTGGCTCTCATCCCCGACCATGCATCGGGAAGAGCAGTTCTATGTGGACCAGGCCATCGAGACCAACTGGGTTTCCACCATCGGTGCCAATATCAACGAGGTGGAACGTGCCTTCGCCCGCCGTCTGGGGCGGAACCATGCCGTCGCTCTGACCTGCGGCACTGCCGCGCTGCATCTGGCGACCCGCCTGTGCGGCATCAAGCTTTACGGCCAGCCTGCTACTGGTCACGGCAGCTTGGAAGGGCGGAAGGTCTTCTGCTCGGATATGACCTTTGACGCTACGGTGAACCCCGTGGCCTATGAGGGCGGCGAGGCGGTCTTTATCGACACCGAGCGGGACACCTGGAACATGGACCCGGCCGCATTGGAGCGGGCCTTCGCGAAATATCCCGAGGTCAGGCTGGTGGTCCTGGCCCATCTCTACGGCACCCCAGGCAAGGCAAAGGAACTGCGTGAGATCTGCGACCGCCACGGCGCCCTCTTGGTGGAGGACGCGGCGGAGTCTCTGGGGGCCACCTATCAGGGGCAGGAGACCGGCTCCTTCGGCGATGTGGGCGTCATCAGCTTCAACGGCAATAAGATCATCACCGGCTCCTCCGGCGGTATGCTGCTGACCGACTCCGAGGAGGAGGCCAAGACTGTGCGCAAGTGGAGCACCCAGTCCAGAGACAACGCTCCCTGGTATCAGCACTCCGAGATGGGCTATAACTATCGAATGAGCAATCTGATCGCCGGCGTGGTCCGGGGACAGCTGCCTCATCTGGAGGAGCATATCGCCCAGAAGCGCGCGGTCTACGAGCGCTATCGGGAGGGATTGAAGGACTTGCCCGTGCAGATGAATCCCTTCGACGCGGAAAACAGCGTGCCTAATTTCTGGCTCAGCTGCCTGCTGATCGACGCGGACGCCATGTGCCGCCAGGAGCGGACCGATTTCCGGGCCGATTACTGGACTGCGCCGGGAAAGAGCTGCCCCACGGAGATCCTGGAGGCCATGGCCGCCTTCAACGCCGAGGGGCGGCCCATCTGGAAGCCTATGCACATGCAGCCCATTTACCGGGGCCACGATTTTGTGAGCGTTTCCGGAGACGTGAGCGCGGACATCTTCCGCCGGGGCCTGTGCCTGCCCAGCGACAACAAGCTGACGCCGGACAAGCAGGACCGCATCATTGAGATCATTCACAGATGCTTTGACTGAGTACGAGAAAGGTTAGTCCCGGGACAGAGCCCTGGGGACTGTGCATACATATGAAAAAAACGATCGTCATCATCAGCAATGTCTCCTCCGGCCTTTTCAGCTTCCGCAGGGAATTGATCGAGGAGCTGGCCCGGAGTTATCGGGTGGTCATCCTGGCGAAGGATACCGGCCGCGTGGGGGAGTTCAAGGCTTTCGGCTGCGAATTTCGGAACATGGCCATCGAGGCTCACGGAACGAATCCGCTCAAGGAGCTGCGCCTGATAGCGGCTTTCAAAAAACAGCTCCGGGAGTTGAAGCCGCAGATCGTCCTGACCTACACCATCAAGCCCAATGTCTACGCGGGCATGGCCTGCGCCTCTATGGGGATCCCCTACGTGGCCAACATCACCGGCCTGGGGACCGCGGTGGAAAACGGCGGCGCCATGCAGAAACTGGCCCTGGCGCTTTACCGCAGGGGTCTGCGGAAGGCGCAGAAGGTGTTCTTCCAGAACAGTGAGAATCAGCGCTTTCTGCTGGAGCGGGGCGTCGTGAAGGGAAACTATGAGCTGCTGCCCGGCTCCGGCGTCAATCTGGAGCGCTATCAGGTCCTGCCCTACCCCCAGGGGGAGACCGTGAACTTCGTGTTTATCGGCCGCCTCATCAAGGAGAAGGGGATCGAGCAATATCTGGACGCCGCCCGAACGATCCGGGAGAGACACCCCGAGACCCGCTTCCACATCTGCGGGACCATGCGGCCTGCCTACGAGCAGGTCGTTTCCGAGCTGCAGGAAAAGGGAACGGTGATTTACCACGGGCACGTATCCAACATCGGGGAGATCCACGCCATGTCCGGCTGCACGGTCCACCCCACCTTCTATCCGGAGGGCATGAGCAACGTGCTGCTGGAGAGCTGCGCCTGCGGCCGTCCCATCATCACCACCGACCGGCCCGGCTGCCGGGAGATCGTGGACGAGGGCGTCAACGGCTTTTTTGTGAAGCAGCGGGACAGCGAGGACCTGATCGAAAAGCTGGAGAAGTTCCTGGCTCTGCCCTGGGAAAAGCGCCGTGAAATGGGCCTTAATGGCAGGGAGAAGGTCGAGCGGGAGTTCGACCGGAAGATCGTGATGAACAAGTATTTGCAGGAGATCAAGAAGGCCGCCCATGAACTATAAGAAAATCTTCAAATCGCGGAAAACGCGCTCCCGGATCCTGTTGCTGCTGCGCTTCGTGCCCGACAGACCGATGATCGAGCTGCAGTACCGCATCAAGCTGGGACGCGGGCTGGATCTGAAAAATCCGCAGCGCTTCACGGAAAAGCTCCAGTGGTACAAGCTGTACTACCGGGATCCGCTGATGAAGCAATGCGTGAACAAATATACCGTGCGAGACTATGTGAAGCAGAAGGGCTTGGAGGAGATCCTGGTCCCGCTTTACGGGCACTATGCCCGTCCGGAGGAGATCGATCTGGACGCTCTGCCGGAGCGTTTTGTGCTGAAAAAGCAGCACGGCGGCGGTGGCCATGATGTGATCATCTGTACGGACAAAAGCAAGCTGCAGCGGGAAACTCTGCTGAGCCAGCTGGCGATACGGATGGACAGGGTCCCCGGCGGCGTCGGCGGTCGGGAATGGGCCTACTGGGGTATGGAGACCGGGATCGTGGCGGAAGAGCTGCTGGAAAACGCCCAAAACCCGGAAGCCGGCGTGGATGATTACAAGTTCTTCTGCTATGACGGCAAGGCAAAGTACCTGGTGGTGGACACCGACCGCTTTATCGGACACAAGCGGAATTTTTATGACCGGGAATGGAACAACCTGCACGTCACCAGCGACTGTCCCGCCTGCGACCGGGAGATCGAAAAGCCGGCGAATTTTGAGCGGATGCTGGAGATTGCCGAGATCCTCTCCCGGGATTTTCCCTTTGTCCGCGTGGATCTGTACAACATTTCCGGGCGGATCTACTTCGGCGAACTGACCTTCTACCCATGGAGCGGCTACGTGCAGTTCCAGCCCGATGAGATGGACTTTCTTCTGGGCAAAGACTTTACTTTGAGAAAACGGACTGAGGTATGAGATGAGAATTGGCTTGACGGTTCAGCGCGACCAAGACAATTTCAAACTCTTCGATCTGCTGCTGATCGTGGGCTTGACCCTGGCGCCGATGACCGGATTCCGCGTTTGGCGCGTCGGCCCGGCGGAGATCCTCTGCCTTCTTTGGGGAATTCGGTCTCTGCTGAAGTGGCGTTTCCGCAAGAGCGATACGCTGTCGTTTTTTGCCATTTTTTTGATTGCGCTGTCGCTGGGCTTTATCTTGTGCTCGTTTATCGCCCCGGACGAAGCATCTGTGACGGGCCTGCTGACCTGGCTGTACCTGGCTATCATTGCCATGGGCCTGTATGAGGGCCTTTCCAAAAGATCCCTGAGCTATGTCGAAAAGCTCTTTCGTATCTATTCAATCACCGCGGTCCTGTGGTTCCTTTTTTTATATGTTTACGGCCGAGTTGTCAGCAAGACATTTTTCGGCGCTCCCCTGTGGTACTATTCCCGATATTCTGGCGGCGCAACCAATCCCCATCAGGTCGCAGTCATGCTCTGCGGCCTGTGCTTTGTGTTTATCCGGCAGGTTTTGGAACGCCGCAAGATGCTTTTGAACCTTTTCTTTGCGGCGGCTTCGGCTTTTTTACTGCTTCAGACGTCTTCCTCTACCGGATTGTTGGCAATCGCCGTGGGTATGTTGTTCTGCATCTATTTAGTGCTGATCAATGTTTTCCAGCAGCGTAAGGCGCAGGTGGCGATCGTGATGACACTGGTCATCGTTTTGATCGGATTATTTATTTACAGTTTCGTTTTCGAGCGATTCATGAATTGGGTCGCCAGCGACTCCAATGGTCTGGGCAGACTGAGAATATTTGCTTCTTTTCCGGAGACCTTTGCCAAGAGCCCGATCGTGGGCCTGGGCCCGGGAACACACGGTGAAGACGGATATATCGAGTTTCACAACACCTATCTGGAGATTGCGGCTGCGTCCGGAATCATTGGTTTCACTGCTTTTGCTTTGTATAGCGTCCGGATTTTCAAGAAATTCCTGCGGGGAGACTGGAGGCTTTTTCCGATCCTCGTCGCCATGTATGCATACGGCCTGGCGGGATTTGCCATGCGGCGCCTGGTTTATTGGGGCATCGTGATTATCTCGGTTGTGATTGCAGAGAAAAGGCTTGCACTGCAAAAACAAGCTTCTGCCGATCTGTATTCGTGAAGTACGTTGAAGTATTCCGGATCCTTTTCGGCGTGGAAAAAAGAGAGGTATTCCATGACTGATCTTCAAACTCCGATCCGGGATGAGGATATCCGGGCCCTCCAGGTGGGGGATACCGTGAGCATCTCGGGCTGGATCCTCTGCGGGCGGGATGCGGTACTGCCCAGACTCCTGGCCATGATCGAAAACGGCACGGTGAAGGAGCTGGGCGTCGATCTGCGTGGTCAGGTGATCTTCCACACGGCGGTGAGTCCCGCCGGGGTCGGCCCCACCTCCTCCAACAAGCTGGAAATCGAGAGCTCCATCGCCCCTCTGAGCAAGGCGGGGATCCGCATTCATCTGGGAAAAGGGGAGTTGCACCCTGAGACGGTCCGGGCTCTGGACGAATACGGGGCCGTGTATGCCGTCATCCCTCCCGTAACGGCGCTGCTGGGAGCCAAGACCAGCGAGACCCGGGTCCTCGCCTTTCCGGAGCTGGGCATGGAGGCGCTGCATCTAATTAAGGTTGACAAGTACCCGGCCATCATCGGCGCGGCCCACGGGAGGAGCATTTATGAAAAATGACATTGTCAGCCTGGTTCGGGACACGTTGGTGGAAGCGGGTTCCACCTTCCGGGAGGATAAGAAGGAAGCTTACCGGAATGCGATAGAAAACGAGCGCAGCGACCGGGCCAAATGGGTTCTGCAGACCATCCTGGAAAACGCGGAGGCCGCGGAAGAGAACCGTGGCCCGCTCTGTGACGATACCGGCATCCCGCACCTGCTGCTGGAGCTGGGACCGGAGCGGGCCCTGACCGGGCGCATGCTGGAGGAGATCCGGGAGGGGGTGCGGCAGGGGCTGCGGAAGCTCCCGGGCCGCCCCATGGGGATCCTGGGGGACGACTGCCGGCGGATCGACCAATCCGGCGGCCTGGATCCGGACCCTGCTGGGGTCGAGCCTGCGCCGATCTTGATCCGAAACTGCGAGGAGGACGTGCTCCGCCTGCACATCCTGATGTTCGGCGGCGGCCCTGCCATCCGGGCAAAGACCTATCGGGTGTTTCACAAGCACGACACCCGGGTGGTGCTGGACGAGATCGTCAAGTGGGCGACGGAGGGCGTGGCCCAGCTTGGCTGCTCTCCCTGCACCCTGGGCGTTGGCGTGGGCCGCAGCCACTATGAGGCGGCCTCGATGATGCTGCAGGCTCTGGTTGACGGAAAGTACGGCGTCCAGAGCGACATGGAGAGGGAGATCACCCAAAGAGTCAATGAATCCAACATCGGCCCCCTGGGGCTGCGGGGCGACACCAGCGTGATCGCCACCTTTCTGAAGGTCGGCCCACAGCGGGCCTCCGGCGTACGCATCGTATGCGTTCGTCCCTGCTGCTGCTTTGAACCGCGGATCGCCACGGTGGACTTGGGAGAATGAGGATGGAAAAACATAAGGTGAAAGGGCCTTACGAGGCTTTTGTAAAGCGTTTTCTTGACATTCTGATCTCTTTCTTTGTGATCGTACTGTTTAGCTGGCTGTACCTGATCCTGGCGATCATCGTGCGGTTCAACCTGGGCTCGCCGGTCCTGTTTACTCAGGACCGCCCGGGGAAAAACGGCAAGATCTTCAAGATGTACAAGTTCCGCTCCATGAGCGACAAGCGGGATGAGAACGGCAATCTGCTGCCCGACAAGCAGCGGCTCAATAAATTCGGCCGCATCCTGCGCTCCACCAGTCTGGACGAGCTGCCGGAGTTTTTCAACATCCTCAAGGGCGACATGAGCTTTGTGGGCCCCCGGCCCCTTCTGGTGAAGTATCTGGAGCACTACAACCGCTTCGAGATGCGCCGCCACGAGGTGCGCCCCGGCCTGACGGGCCTGACCCAGGTTAAGGGGAGAAGAGGCATCCCCTGGAAGCAGAAATTTGAACAGGATATCGAATACGTTGACAACATCTCTTTCTTGATGGATCTGAAGATCGTGTTTATGACCGTTAAGGAAGTGTTCACAGGCGCCGGCGTGGAGAATTTCAAGGAGAATCAGCTGATCAGCGAATACTTTCAGGAGCATGGCAGCCTGAGAGCTGGGGAAGGATCGGATACCGGTGAGTGTTAACAAGAAAAAAGCCCTGGTGCTCTGCGCCACCGTTCCGCATAGCCTGCTGATCGAAAAGCTGAAGAAGCGGGGTTATTTCGTCTATGTGGCCGACATGAATCCCCAGGCGCCGGCGGTGCCTTTTGCGGACGAGTTTGTGTGCATCAGCGCCTTCGACAAAGAGGCGATCCTGCAGTTCACGCGGGAAAACGCCATGGACCTGGTCATCTCCTCCTGCTCGGAGCAGGCGAACTCCGTCTGCTGCTATGTGGGGGAAAAGCTGGGCCTGCCGCATCCCTACAGCTTCGAGACCAGCTTAAACGTAACGAATAAGGGCCGCATGAAGCGAATCTTCAAGACAGGGGGGGTCCCAACAGCCGATTATATGCTGTTTAGTCGGGTGGAGGAGCTTGATGCCTGCGAGTTGGCCTATCCTTTGGTGGTGAAGCCGGTGGATGCCTACAGTTCCAAGGGCGTCCATAAGGCGGATAACAGGGAGGAGCTTCTGCGCTTTGCGGGAGAAGCCCTGCGTGTCAGCCGTTCCGGGCAAGGCATCGTTGAGGGCTACTGTCCCGGCCAGGAGATACAAGTGGACTGCGTGGCTGTTCACGGGATCGCGCATGTGCTCATGACCCGGAGCAAGCGGACGCTGAATCAAGACGCTATCGAGCTCAACTCCGGCGGCTCCATCGTCCCGGCTGATCTGAGCCCCGAGGAATACCAGCGTGCGGCAGATGTGGCCCAGCGGATCACAGACGCTTTTGGCCTCTGTGACACGCCCTTCTTCTATCAGGCGAGAGTGTATGACGGACAGATCAACGTTCTGGAATTTGCGCCGCGGATCGGCGGGGGCCTGAGCTTCCAGATGGTTAAGCGGGCAACCGGTGTGGATATTGTGGAGCTCTCGATGGATTCTTTCCTGGGGAATGAGCTGTCCTTGAAGGGCATGTTTGCACAGCCCAGACAGCTTGCTACCCTGTTGCTCTACATGGAGCCTGGTGTTTTTGGAGAACTGACCGGACTGGACGAGCTCCTGGCGGACGGCACCGTGGACTACGGCGTGGTGCTGAAAAAACGGGGTGATCCCGTGGACGCCAACCGGACTTCCAGCAACCGGGCGGCCACGCTGCTGATGACGGCGGAGACGCGGGAGGCGCTGGATGAGAAGACAAGTGAGGCGCTGCACCGGATCGATATTCTGGATATTGACGGTGTCAGCCGTCTGGCAAGATAAATCATCGGAAAAAGCAAGGTGAGAGCGTGGAAGCGGTCAATTCTATTTTGAGCGAAAGCTGCAAGATCTATCAAGACACCTGCATCCGCAATTCCCGGATCGGGGACGGTGCCGTCATCTCTGACCGTGCCGTCGTTCTCTCTTCGGAAATCGGAGACAAGGTGGAGATCGGACGGGACTGTTCTGTGATCCACTCGTCTCTGGGCTTTGGGAGCTATCTGGGAAAAAGCTCGATGATGAAGTTTACAAGAGTTGGAAAATTCTGCAACTTCTCCTGGCAGCTGAGCATCGGCGGCAGCAATCACAACTACAGGGCGGCCTGCATGTATACGGATTCCTGGTGGAAGAAAACCCTGGGGGTCGGGGAGGGCCTTGTGCCTGTCGAAGAAGAGGAATATACGCAAATCGGCAGCGATGTGTGGCTGGGTTCAAAGGCCAATATCGTCCGCGGCGTCAAGATCGGGGACGGGGCCGTCATCGGAGCCAATTCCCTGGTGCTGGAGGACATCCCACCCTATGCCATCGCGGTGGGCACGCCGGCAAAGGTGATCAAGTATCGCTTTGACGAGCAGACCGTTGCCCGCTTGCTGAAAATCCGATGGTGGGACTGGGATGTGGAGACGATCCGCGACGCCGCAGATTCTCTGCGGGGCGATCTGAACGAGGAAAAGCTGCGCGCCTTGGAGGAAATCGCAGAAATATTCGCCGGACGAGGCAGAAACCCATGAAAACCATTCTCTTTACCAACAAATACGCCGGACGGCCCCTGGAGATCGTCCGGGAAGAGCTTCCGGCGGGCTTTGCGATCTGCTTTCTGTCGGAGCAGACGCCGGAGGCGCTCCGGAAAGAGGCGTCCGACGCGGATTACATCCTGGCCGGCGGCAGACTTCCCATCACGAGGGACGCCCTGGAGCAGGCCGGGAAGCTGAAGATGATCCAGCGCTCCGGCGTGGGCCTGGATTCTCTGGATCTGGAGGCCATCCAGGAAAAGGGGATCCCCCTGTACGTCAATCAGGGCGTAAACGCCGAGAGCGTGGCGGAGCACGCGCTGCTGCTGATCCTTGCCTCCCTGCGGAGATTGCCGGAGATCGACCGGAATACGAGAAACGGGATCTGGAAAAAGCAGGAGCAGGGGATCCGCACCGCGGAGCTGAAGGGCAAGACCGTGGGCGTCGTCGGCATGGGCCACATCGCCCGCATCCTGGTGGAGCTGCTGCAGCCCTTCGGCGTGAAGCTCCTGTACTGGAACCGCTCCCGGGCCGAAGAGGATTTTGAACGTCGCTTCGGTCTGCGGTATGTGGGCCTGGAGGAGCTTCTGGAGAGCTCGGACGTCGTTACGCTGCACTGCGCTCTGGCGCCGGAGACCCGGCACCTGATCCGGGAGGAGACCATCGCGCGGATGAAGCCGGGGGCGATCCTGGTGAACACGGCCCGGGGCGGCCTGGTGGATACCGCCGCTCTTGCCGCCGCGCTGCGGAACGGAAGGCTGTCCTTCGCGGCGCTGGACGTCCATGAGCAGGAGCCCATCCCGGCGGACTATGCTTTGAAAGAGCTGGACAATGTGATCCTCACCCCCCATGTCGCCGGGGTCACGGCGGATTCCTTCCGGGCCATGATGCACGAGGCCCTTCGGAATATCCGCTGCTTTGAAGAGGGACGCCTGGAGGAGATCGAGGCGAATCGCTATCAATAGGGACGGGAGAGACGATGCAGAACATCACGGAGGCCTTTGCGGATTATCTGTTCGACAAGGCCGAGCGGATCCCCGGGCCGATCCTGGAGCGGGCGGAGGCCTGCCTGCAGGACACCCTTTCCGTCACCCTGGCCGGGGCCGCCAAAAACCGAAAACGCTGGGAAGCCCTGCTGCGGAGGCTCCCGCTTGGGACCGCTGAACTCGTGGGTTATCCGGAGACCACGGACGGCAAGACCGCGGCCCTCATCAACGGCTTCAACGCCCACAGTCTGGAGCTGGACGACGGGCAGCGCTTTGCCATGATCCATCTGGGAGCGTCTGTTATCTCCGCGGTCCGGGCAGCGGGCCCAGACTCCGAGAAACGTGAGCTGACCGGCATCGTGATGGGCTATGAGGCGGCCTGCCGCGCGGCCATCACCATGCAGCCCTCCCACAAGAACCGGGGCTTTCACGCGGCCGGGACCTGCGGGACCATCGGCGCGGCGGTGGGCGCGGCCTTTGCCCTGGGCCTGGATCGGAGGCAGATGAAGCGGGTGCTGAGCTGCGCGGCGGGCAGCGCCGCCGGCATGCTGGAGATGCAGGAGCAGGGGTCCGAGCTGAAGCCCTACAACGTGGGGCGGGCGGCGATGGACGGCCTCGCCGCTGCGGAGATGGGCCTTGTCGATTTCGAGACGCCTGCGGACATGCTGGGCGGCGAGCGGGGCTTTTTCCGCAGCTATGCCGACCAGTACGCGCCGGAAAAGTTGACGGAGAAGACCGCGTATTACGAGATCGAGCGGATCTATGTGAAGCCATACGCCTCCTGCCGGCACAGCCACTCCGCCGTGGAGGCGGCAATCCGCCTCCATGAGAGTCTGGATCCCGAGCGGATCGAAAGCGTGGAGGTGCGGACCTACAGGCTGGGCGTGAAGGGCCACGACCACACGGAGATCCGGGGGATCGCCTCGGCCAAGCTCAGCACCCCCTACGCCGTGGCGGCGGGGCTGCTGCTGGGCCGGGCGGATCTGACGGCCTTTGAACCGCTGGACGAGGGCGTGCTGAAGCTGGCGAAGAAGGTCAGCGTTGCGGAGGACCCGGAGCTGACGAGGGAGAGCCCGCAAAAGCGCGTCGCCGTCGTCACCGTCACATTGCGGGACGGGACGAGCCGCAGCGCGCGGGTGGATTACGCCAAGGGCGACCCGGAAAACCCCATGAGCCCGGAAGAAATGGAAGAAAAGAGAAAACTGCTCTCCGCATACGCGGCGAGCTGCCGAGAAAAATGGAGCCTTTGACAAGGAAACAGGGACTTTCAAGGAGGAAGAAAACGATGAACAGCATGGACAAAACAAGAGAATTTCTGAGATCCATCGGCCTGCCCGGCGGCGACGCCTATGATCTGCCTACCTCGAACAAGCGCTTCAAGGACGGTGGACAGTACCGCTTTGAGGTCCCCGGCATCCAGGGACCCAAGGTGATGCAGGCCCTGCTGGAGGCCATGGACGGCTACGGCCTCTATCTGCATCGCGTGACCCAGACCCAGGGCATCATGCGCCTGACCGATCAGGAGATCGGCAAAATGGTGGAGCTGGCCCACAAGTGGGAGACGGACCTGATCCTGGCCATCGGCCCCCGGGCCACCACCGACACCTCCGCCTCCGTGAACACCGAGGAGGGCGTGCGCATGGGCTACCGCCTCCGGGGGCAGGAGCAGATCGTGCGCGCCATCGAGGACGTGAAGCGGGCCGCCCGCCTGGGCTGCCGGGGCTTCTTGGTCTATGACGAGGGCTGCCTCTGGATCCTCAACGAGATGCGCAAGGCCGGCGAGATCCCCGAGGACTCCCATTTCAAGGTCTCCGCCCACGCCGGACACGGCAACCCCTGCTCGGCAAAGCTCCTGGAGAGCATCGGCGCGGACTCCGTGAACCCGGTGCGGGATATCCAGCTGCAGATGATGGCGGCCATGCGCCAGGCCATCGACATCCCGCTGGACCTGCATACGGAGAACCCCAAGTCCACCGGAGGCTTCATCCGCCACTACGAGGTGCCGGAGATGGTCCGCGTGGCGGCGCCCATCTATCTGAAGACCGGCGGCTCTGTGGCCCAGACCCACAGCTGGGACAGCTCCGAGGACGACGCCCGCAAGCGGGCCAAGCAGTGCTCTCTCGTCAAGCGCATGTTGGACGAGTACTATCCCGAGGCCGTTCAGAGCCCGAAAGGCAGTCTGGTATGAACGACGCTTTCGACAGCAAGCTGCAGGAAAACTTGAACAAGTACCTGTCCAAGTCCGACGGGAGTCCCGAGCGGGCGGAGAAGTACATTGAGTTCTACACCCTTGCCCGCGATATGGGCGTGGTGCCCTTCCGCTACGCGCGGCTCGCCGAGGAGTACACCGACGATTATTTCGCCGAAACCGGCGTTCCCCGCGAGGAAAAGGACTGGTATTACCTGCGTGGGATCCCGACCTTCAAGACCGGCTGGGACGGGCTGACGAAGGAAAACTACAACGACTTCATCTCCGACTTCGATTTTTACGCCCCGGTGAACTATCTGAAAAAGCCCCAGCTGATCAAATGGTTCGACTACAAGCTGACCACCTGGTATGTGCTGAGCTGCTTTCGGGAGTATATGCCCCGGCACTACTTCTTTATCGAGAACGGCGAGCTCATCCCCATGGACCTGGAGCTCAGCCGCCACGGCAGCGCGGAGGATGTGTTCGCTCTGCTGCGGCAGGGGCCCGTCGCCATGAAAGCCTGCACCGGCGGCCACGGCAAGGGCTTCTTCAAGCTGGAGGCCCGGGGTGAGGGCTGGGCCGTCAACAACAGGCCCGCCGGGGAAGAAGAGATCCGGGAGCTGCTCGCCTCGCTGGACGATTACATTCTCACCGGCTTCGCAGTTCCCCACAAGCTCTTCCGGGAGGCCTGCGGAGAGCAGAGCTTTGCCGTGCTGCGCACCGTCTCCGTCTTCGACAAGGAGGACGGCCCGCAGATCACCGCTATTTCGGCCCGTCTTGGCAGCTCCGCCGCCGGGCTCGTGTCCGATTACGACGGCTGTATCAACTGCGGCGTGGATTTGAATACGGGGAGAATCTTCAATCCCCTGATGCGCACCGGAGACGCCGAGAACATCCTCCGCAGGAATCCCATGCGCTTTCACCCTGACACCGGTGTGGATCTGGAGACTCTCACGGTACCCCATTTCGGGATGCTTACCGACGTGGTGAAAAAGATCTCCGCCCATCTTTCCATGACGCCCTATCTGGTCATGGACATTGTCCCCACGGACGAGGGCTTTCAAATCCTTGAAATCAACAGCCACGGACAGGTCAGAAATCTGGAGCCCTTTTATCCCTTCCGGAAGAACAAGTATAACCTCCGAGCATTTCAAACCAGGGATTGGTGATTCATTTGAAAACAGAGCAAATGCTCGAGAAAAAACTGAGCCCCCTGAACGTCTGGTCCCTTGCCCTGGGCTGTATCATTGGCTGGGGCGCTTTCGTCATGCCCGGCAACACCTTCCTCGGAAATGCGGGACCCCTTGGCACGGCCATCGCCATGGGCGTCGCCGCCCTGATCATGATCGTGATCGCCTTCAATTATCACTACATGATCAACAAGTACCCGGTGGCCGGCGGCGAGTTTACCTATACCCAGCAGGCTTTCGGAGAGAAGCACGCCTTTGTGTGCTCCTGGTTTTTGGGCCTGTCCTATCTGGCCATCGTTCCCCTCAACGCCACGGCCCTGGCTCTGATCGGCCGGAACCTGATGAACAACGTCTTCCAGGTGGGCTTCCATTACAGCGTGGCGGGCTACGACATCTATTTCGGCGAGATCCTGCTGGCGGTGGCGGCGCTGCTGCTCTTCGCCTTTTTGAGCATTCGGGGCGTGCGTTTTACGGGCGTCTTTCAGACCTGCCTGGTCTTTGCCCTGGTGGGCGGCGTGCTGATCGTCACGGCGGCCGCGATCTTCAGCCCCCAGGCCTCCTTCCGCAATCTGGAGCCGGGCTTTGCGCCGGGAAATTCCGGACTGGCCGGGGTCCTGGCGGTGGTGGCGGTGGCCCCCTGGGCCTTTGTGGGCTTTGATACCATCCCCCAGGCGGCGGAGGAGTTCAAGTTCTCCCCGAAAAAGACGAAAACCATCATGGTGCTGTCTATCCTGTTCGGCGCGGCGGTCTACGTGGTGCTGAATACAGTGACTGCCGCCGTGGTGCCGGAGGGCTATGCCAACTGGGCGGCCTATATCGAGGATCTGCCCAATCAATCCGGGCTGCTTTCCCTGCCCACCTTCCACGCCGGCTATCAGCTGCTTGGGACCGCGGGCCTGGTCTTCCTGGGCGTGGCCGTGCTGGGCGCGATCCTCTCCGGGATCGTGGGCTTCTACATGGCCACCAGCCGCCTGCTCTACTCCATGGCGAAGGAGAAGGTCCTGCCCGCCTGGTTCGGCGAGCTCCACGGCAAGTACAAGACCCCGGCCCACGCGATCCTCTTCATCCTGGCCATCGCGCTTTTCGCGCCCTTCTTCGGCCGGACGGCCCTGGGCTGGATCGTGGACATGTCCTCCATCGGCGCGGCCATCGGCTACGGCTATTCCTCCCTGGCGGCCTTCCGTTTTGCCAGAAGGGAGAACAACAAGGGCATCATGTTCACCGGCATTCTGGGCACGCTCATGTCCCTGGCCTTCGTGGTCCTGCTGCTGGTGCCGATCCCCCTGTTCAACTGCTCCCTGGGGAAGGAATCCTACCTCTGCCTGCTTGCCTGGATCGTCATCGGGATCCTGTTTTATTTCAGCGCCAACAAGAGAAAAGCGGGGAACTGATCCCTGCCCGGGCTGCCGGCCTCATGCCGGCGGCGTTCATGCATTTCCCGCGGAGACGGCTGCGCCCCTGCGCCGTTCCCGCGGTGAGAAAGGAAAACATCCATGAGACACCACGCCAATCAGCCCAGCTCCAAGTTCGTGATGGAGCCGGTGAATTTCGATAAATACACCCCGCGGGATCTGCTGCGCTACTGCCTGGGCGCCACCATGTACATGCCGGGGACCAAGGACTTTCTGCAGCCAATCCTGACCAAGAAATATCCGGGGCTCACCTCCATGGTCATGTGCTTCGAGGATGCCTGCCGGGAGGAGCTGGTAGGCGAGGCGGAGCGGAACGTGATCCACCTGCTGGACGAGCTGAACGCGGAGCTGGAGAAGGGGACGATCGGCTATGAGGAGATCCCCCTGATCATCTTCCGGGTCCGCAATATCGAGCAGTTCCGGCACTTCTCCGCCATGCTGCGGCCGGAGCACATCCACCTGGTCACGGCCTTCAATTTCCCCAAGTTCAACGCGGAAAACGGGGAAGCCTACTTCGAACATCTGGAAGAGCTGAATGCCCGCTTCGGGGAGATCATCTACGGCATGCCCATCCTGGAGAGCCGGGAGATGGCCTATCTGGAGACCCGGATCCCGGAGCTGATGGGCGTCAAGGAGATCCTGGACCGGCACAGGGAGCTGGTGCTGAACGTGCGCGTGGGCGGCACCGACTGGTCGTCGGTGTTCGGTGTGCGCCGGGGCATCAACTACACGATCTATGACATCATGACCGTGGCGGACTGCCTGAAGGACGTGCTGAACGTCTTCTCCCGGCACAACGACTACAGCGTGTCCGGCCCTGTGTGGGAGTATTTCCGCGCCGCCAAGAGCATGAAGTTCGACGACGCGCCCCAGACCATGAACCGCTCCCTCTTCAAGCAGCAGACCCTCATCAACGACGCGGTGGACGGACTGCTGCGGGAGCTGCTGCTGGATCAGGCCAACGGCTTCATCGGCAAGACCATCATCCACCCCACCCACATCCCCTATGTGAACGGGATGCTTGCGGTGACGCGGGAGGTCTATGACGACGCGCTGCAGGTGCTGGGCACCAGCGGCGGCGTGGTCAAGAGCAGCAGCGGCAACAAGATGAACGAGATCGGGCCCCACCGCTGCTGGGCGGAGAAGATCCTGATGCGCGCGAAGGCCTATGGTGTCATCGAGGACGAGTCACGGTACCCCACGCTGTTCACCGCAGACTGACGCAGATCGCGCGCTGGAATGCTACAACTGCCGGTTCGGCAAAAGGATCAAACGCGATGGAAGAGAAGCACAAGGAACATAATCATATCGGCAAAAGGATCTTTCGCGGTACGCTGGTCATCGTATTTGTCTCCGTGCTGGCGAAGCTGGCTGCCTTTTTGTCTGAGGCCGTCAACGCCGCCTATCTGGGCACGACCTATCAGAGTGACGCTTACTACATGGTCGCCAGCATCCAGCAGGTGATCTACCCCATGCTGAGCGTGGGCATCTGGAAGGTCTTCCTGCCGATCTACAAGGACAAGCAGACCCAGAACAACCAGGCCTCCGCAGACGGGCTGGCCAACAAGATGATCACTTTTTTCACGATGGTTTCGCTTGCCGTCGTGGTGCTGCTCATCCTGTTGGCGAGTCCGGTCGTGTCCCTGGTCGCCCCCGGCTTTGAGGGAGAGACCAGGAGCCTCTGCATTGAGCTGGTGCGCATCAGCGCGCCGATGTACATCTTCATCATCGCCGCCGCCGTCTACGCCTCCATGCTCCAGTGCCACAACAAGTTTTTCGGCAGCCAGATCCGGGAGGTGGCCACCCACATCCCCGTGATCCTGGCGGCGATCCTGTTCTATCATCGCTTCGGCATCCGGGCCATGGCCGTGGCGCTGATCGTGGGGGGACTGCTGCGCCTGCTGATGGAGCTGCCCTTTATCGACTGGGGCTACCGTTTCCGGCCGGATTTCAACTTCAAGTGTCCGGAGTTCGGCGTGATGCTCAAGCGCCTGCCCTCGGCACTGCTGTCCGGCGGCGTTCACCAGATCAATGTGCTCATTGACCGGGCTATGGCCTCCATGTTCCCGGAGGGCGCGGTTTCCGGCATGAACTACGGCCACCGGCTGACCAATGTGTTCAACGGGCTGCTCTCCACGGCAGTGGCGACGGCCCTCTTCCCCCAGATGGTAGAGCTGATCTCCCAGAAGAAGCTGAAGGAGCTGGAAAAGCTCCTGACCAAGATCCTGAGCATCTTCATGCTGCTCATGATCCCGGTGACCGTGGCCTGTATGCTGTTCAGCCAGGACCTGGTGCGCGCCGTATTCGAGCGGGGGGCGTTTCAGGAGGAATCCGTCGCCCTTACAGCGGGCGTCTTTACCTTCTATAGCCTTGGCCTGCTCTTTTACGCCAGCGCCACTGTGGTCTCCAATATCTTTTACGGCTTCGGCGACACCCGCACCCCTCTGATCATCTCCCTGATCAATATGGTCATCAACGTTGCGCTGAACCTGACCCTGGCCCATTTCATGGGCGTCAACGGTCTGGCGCTGGCCACTTCGCTGGCCGCGATGATTTCTCTGGGGCTCCGCTTCTTCTTTGTGCGCAAGCATGTGGAGCTGGAATGGAAGCAGCTGAGCTTGACCTTCGGGAAGGTGCTGCTGGCCTCCGCTGTTTCCTGCGGCGCTGCCTGGGCGCTGGCGACGGCGGTAAGCCTGAACGTCTACCTCCGTCTGCTGGCGGCGGCTGTCAGTGGCGTGATCCTGTATCTGCCGGCAGTGAAGCTGCTGCGGGTACGGGAGATCGAGGACCTGACGAAGCTCCTGCGGAAGAAGCTGAAAAAGAGCTGAGGGCCGTGCGGGTGCTGTGAGCGAGCATAGAGGGGCTTGTTATGATGATTTATGCCTCGAGCATTTTGCGGCATTATCTGACGCTGCCTGTTGTTCTGACGGCGATCCTGGCAGGCTGCTTCTGCTGGCTGATTTGCTTCTGGAAGAGAGAAAACTGGAGGATCCCGCGAAGACAGCGGGTCTCGCTGGCATTGCTGAGCGTTTATGTGGTCCTGCTGTTCACCATTCTTCTCATTGGACGAACAAATAAAGCGGAACCGCGTTTCCAGATGAAGCTCTTCTGGTCCTATCGGGCCTACCTCGAGGGACATTATTATCTGCTGTTTCAGAACATCTTCAATGTGCTGCTGTTCGTCCCCTTCGGCCTGATCTGCCCCCTCGCGGAACGCAGGTCCGGCTTTCGGAAGACTGTTCTCCTGGGCGTGGGGCTGTCCCTGTTTGCTGAACTGCTGCAGGCGCTTTCAGCGCGAGGTGTCTTTGAGTTGGACGATCTGCTGCACAACAGCCTTGGGACGGTGATCGGCGCCGCGCTCTGGCTGCTCTTCCGGCGTTTTCTGCCGGCTCGGGAAAAGATGGAGGAGCCGGAGAACTTTGAGCATAAAGGAAAAACCATGAGCACCAAAGATAAGCTGACCAACAATTATGTGACCTCCTTTTTTTGGTTTGGCCACAAGTTCCTGAAGTACCGCCTTCCTATGCGCCTGGCGAGCATTTGGAGCGTAGATCCGAAGAAAGCGGTTTTCATGAGCTTCAACGGCAATAACTACGCGGACAATCCCCGGGCTGTCTCCGAGAAGCTGCACGAGACCCATCCGGAGTGGACCATCGTCTGGGGAATGGCCAATGTGGAAAAGGCGAAGAAAACGTTTCCAGACTACGTGAAAATCGTGAAATTCGGCTCCTTTGCCTGGTATCGGGAATTGGCCACCGCCTCCTGTTGGATCGTGAACGTGTTGCTGCCCAACGGCGTGCTCAAGCGCCGGGGCCAGCGCTATATCCAGACCTGGCACGGGGACCGGGGCATGAAGAAGATCCTCTTCGACGCCACGGAGAGTATGGAAAAATTCCGCAAGCGCAATTATTTCCGGCGGATCATTGAGCCGGAGCTCTGCGACCTGGGCGTGGTGGGCTCGGAATACGGCGTGATGCAGTACCGCTCTGCCATGCATTACGAGGGGGAGCTGCTGCGTGCCGGCACCCCGAGGGACGACTGCCTGCTGCATCTGACGGAGGAGAAGCGCAGCCGACTTCGGGAAAAGCTGGGGCTTCACCAGGGCAAGCGCGTGCTCCTGTATGCCCCAACCTTCCGGGATCACCTCTACGGAGCCGAGCAGAAGGTCGGCGAGTTGGATCTGCCCGCGGTTCTGGACGCGCTGGAATGCAGGACCGGTTATTTCTGGCAGGGGATCCAGCGGGGGCACGTGGGTGCGCGCCTGGAACAGCGGAAGACCTATGACGGTCGGATCACGGATCTGACGGACTATCCCGACATGGCGGATATCCTCTGCGTTACGGACCTGCTGATCACGGACTATTCCTCCACCCCGGGCGATCTGGCCCTGGCGGGGAAGGGGACGCTGCTGTATCAGGAGGACTACGAGCAGTACGTTTCCGACGACCGGCAGCTTTATTTCCGCATGGAGGACACCCCCTTCCGCATCGCCCATAACCAGCGGGAGCTGCTTGCGCTGATCGAAAACTGGAGCGAGGAGAGCGCGGCGGCAAACGCCCGGGAGATCCTGGAGTTTTACAAGACCTTCGAGAGCGGAAATGCCTCGCAGGCGCTGGTGGACTACATCTGCGGCGAAGACAAGGCCGCGGAGAAGGATGAGGAGAGAAGACAATGAAGCGCGTGATCACCTACGGCACCTTTGACCTGCTGCACTACGGCCATATCAACCTGCTGCGCCGGGCCAAGGCATTGGGGGACTATCTGATCGTGGTGGTCTCCACCGACGAGTTCAACTGGAACGAGAAACAGAAGAAGTGCTACTTCAGCTATGAGCAGCGCAAGGCCCTGGTGGAGGCAATCCGCTACGTGGACCTGGTAATCCCCGAGGAGAGCTGGGAACAGAAGCGCAGCGACATGCACGAATATCATATCGACACCTTCGTCATGGGGGACGACTGGAAGGGCAAGTTCGATTTCCTGAAGGAGGAAGGGGTCGAGGTGGTGTATCTGCCCCGGACGCCGGAGATCAGCACCACCCAAATCAAACGCGAGCTGAAGGGCTGAGGCGGGGAAGCGATCTGTGCCCTGCGGGAAACGCTTGGGAGGTATAGTATGAAAATGAAGCTGCAGGAAGTGCAGGACCGCAGCAACGAAATGCTGCGGGAGGTCGTGCGCATCTGCGAAAAGGAATCCATTCCGTATTACATGTTCTACGGCTCCCTCCTCGGGACCGTGCGTCATAAGGGCATGATCCCCTGGGACAGCGATATCGACATCGCCGTGCCCTCCGACTGCTATGACCGGTTTTCCGAGGCCATGGAGCGGGAGCTGGATCAAAAATTCTGGTGGGACTACCGGAGTGAGCGCTCTTATCCCCGCTGCTTCGGGCGGGTCGGGGCGGTGGGCTTCGATACATACTATTTACATGTTGACGTTTACCGACTGATAGGGTATAGTAACGAAGAGCGTACGGATCGCCGCATGAGCGAATGGGGCCACAAGCTCATCCGCATGCGTCTGGTCAAAACCGTGAACCCCCTGGAGTACCGGGGGAAGAAGCGGCTTCTGGTCAGGCTGCTGAAGGTCCTGCTCTTCCCGATCCCGCTGAAGGCGATCATCCGCGCCTATGATCGGCTCTGCCAGCGCTGCCCCTATGAGAAAGCCCAAATCGTCGGGACCCAGGACGGACCGGCCTGGCTGATCGAAAAGGCATGGCTGGAGCCGGCGCAGAAAGCCGATTACGAGGACTTTTCCGTCCGGATCCCACGGGACTGGGACAAGGTCCTCACCCGCTGGTACGGGGATTATATGACGCCGCCCCCCGGAGCGGATCCGGAGCGGGCAAAAAAAAGAACCGTTGAGATCTGGGAATGGTAATACAAGAAAAAAGCACGAGAGTGCTTCTTTTCTTGCTTGAATGTTCATAAATAGAAAGGAAATACATGTTCATGAACAGACAAACAGATGATGTTTGGATGACCCTGGCCCAAAGCCCCTCGACCAATCAGCGGGAGCTGGCCGCTTGCGCAGGGATGTCCCTGGGGGCGGTGAACAAGGCCCTGCTGGAGCTCCGCAGGCAGGGGATCGTGACGGAAACGGGTCAGCTCAGTGCTGCCGGGAGAGAAGCGCTGGCAGACAACAGGCCGCGACGAGCGATCCTGCTGGCGGCGGGACCGGGTATGCGGATGGTCCCCATCAATCAGCAGGCGCCGAAGCCGCTGCTGGAGGTGCGGGGGGAGACGCTGATCGAGCGGCTGATCCGCCAGCTCCGGGAAGCGGGCGTGACGGAGATTGCCGTGGTGGTGGGCTTTTTGAAGGAGCAGTTCGAGTACCTAATCGACAGCTGTGGCGTCCGGCTCATCGTCAATTCGCTGTACGCATCCAAAAACAATCTCCACTCCCTCGCCCTGGCCGCCGCCTGGCTGGAGGACGCCTATGTCGTCCCCTGCGATCTGTGGTTTCAGGAAAACCCCTTTCGCCGCCATGAACTCTATTCCTGGTATCTGATGAGCGGCGAGGCCGATCCGGACAGCCGGGTCAGGGTCAACCGCAGGATGGAGCTGAGCCCCTGCAGGGGGAAGGAGCAGGGGCAGAGGATGATCGGTCTTGCCTATCTGCGTCGGGAAGACGCGGCTCGACTCCGGCGGCGCCTGCTCGATCTGGACGGAGACGCGAAATACGACGGGGCCTTTTGGGAGGCGGTGCTGGAGGGAGAAGCGATCCCGGCCCGTATCGCGCCGGAGGCCTCCGTGGTGGAGATCAACACCTATGAGCAGCTGCGGGAGCTGGACGGCAATTCCGCCCAGCTGCGCTCCGAGGCGCTGGAGGCGGCCGCAAAAGCACTGGGCACTTCCACAACCTCTATCAAGGAAATCTGCGTCCTCAAAAAGGGGATGACCAACCGCTCCTTTCTGTTTTCCTGTGAGGGAGGGCGCTATATCATGCGCATTCCGGGCGAGGGTACCGACCGCCTGATCGACCGACAGAAGGAGGCCCTGGTCTACCGGGCGATCCGGGGCAAGGGGCTCTGCGACGATCCGGTGTATCTGGACCCCCGGACCGGCTTCAAGATCACCCGCTTCCTGGAGGGCGTCCACAACTGCGACAGTGAGAACGAACAGGAACTGCGCCGCTGCATGAGAAAGCTCCGGGACTTTCACCGGATGGAGCTGACCGTACCCCACCGCTTCGATCTCTTCGCCATGATCGATTTCTACGAGTCCCTGTGGAACGGAGCGCCCTCGGCCTATCGGGATTATACAAAGACCAAGGCGGAGATCTTTGCCCTGAAGGACTACCTGGATTCTCTGAAGATCCGGGAGAGCCTGACCCATATCGACGCCGTGCCGGACAACTTCCTGTTCTATCCCGGCCCGGATGGGGAGGAGCTTCTGCAGCTGACCGACTGGGAATACGCCGGGATGCAGGATCCCCATGTGGATATCGCCATGTTCTGCATCTATGCGCTCTACGAGCGGGAGCAGATCGACCGCCTGATCGACCTGTACTTCGAGCCGGAGGGAGGCTGCGGAGAGGAGCTCAGGACGAAGATCTACTGTTACGTCGCCGTATGCGGCCTGCTCTGGAGCAACTGGTGCGAGTTCAAGCGCTGCGAGGGCGTGGAATTCGGCGAGTATTCCCTGCGGCAGTACCGCTATGCCAAAGACTATGCCCGGCTGGCCCGCAGCAGGATGCCGGATGGAGAGAGGTGAGCCCCATGCCGAAGGTCGACAACGCGATCATTATGGCGGCCGGGACCTCGAGCCGCTTCGCGCCCCTGTCCTATGAAAAGCCCAAGGCCCTGATCGAGGTAAAGGGCGAGATCCTGATCGAGCGCCAGATCCGCCAGATCCTGGACGCGGGCGTGCCCGAGGTCTGCGTGGTGACGGGCTACAAGGCGGAACAGTTCGCCTATCTGGAAAAGCGCTTCGGGGTAAAGCTGCTGCATAACCCGGACTATCTCACCCGCAACAACAACGCCTCCGTCTGGGCGGTCCGGGAATTCCTGCGCAACTCCTATCTCTGCTCCGCCGACAACTACTTCAGCCGCAGCCCCTTTGAAGCGTGGGTGGACGAGGCCTATTACGCCGCGGTCTACGCGGCGGGGGAGACCCGGGAGTGGTGCATGGAGGAGGACGAGGCGGGCTTTATCTCCAAGGTCACCGTGGGCGGCGCGGACGCCTGGGTCATGCTGGGGCACACCTTCTGGTCGGAGCGCTTCAGCCGAAGCTTCCTGCGGATCCTGGAGGAGGAGTACGACAGGCCCGAGACGGCGGGGAAGCTCTGGGAGACCATCTTCATGGCCCATCTGGACGAATTGAAGATGCGCATCCGCCGCTATCCGCCGGATGAGATTTTCGAGTTCGACACCCTGGACGAGCTGCGGGATTTCGACGAGAGCTACCGGAGCTGCAGCCGCTCCGCGCTTTTGAAACGGGCGGCGGAGGAGCTGAAGGTCCCGGAGGCGGCCTTGACGGAGATCCGGGCTTTGCCGGGCAAGGACGCGGCGGCCCTGGGTTTCCGCTTCCGCTGCGGGGACAGGCTCTATGGCTTTGAGTACGACAAACAAAGCTTGTTCTCCCTTTCGGAGAACGACTGATCCGCGCCCCGGTTTCGGATGCGTGAGAAAAATTACAGCGACTATTTGCCCGGCATAGCCGGAGAATTGGGAGGAATTTGCGATGAATCAGACAAAAACAAGAACAGGAGAAAAAGGCAGGATCGACTGGATGATCACGCTGGTGCCCTTCATCCTGATCGTGGGAGTGGCGATGCTGCTCTTCCTTTTCCCGGAGAGATCCAATGAGGTCATCGGCCAGGTGCGCTTCTTCTTCGGAGATACCCTTGGCTCCTATTATCTGATCATCGGCCTGGCGGTGCTGATCGTCAGCCTGTTTATGGCCTTCTCCAGGTATGGCAATATCGTCCTGGGCGAGCCCAACGAAAAGCCCAGGTACAACTTCTTTACTTGGGGATCCATGATGTTCACCTGCGGTCTGGCCGCCGATATCCTGTTTTACAGCTTCGCCGAGTGGGTCATGTATGCCACGAACCCGCACCTGGCGGAAATGGGCGGGAGCATTACCGAATGGGCCGGCGTGTTCCCCCTGTTCCACTGGAGCTTTATCCCCTGGGCCTTTTATCTTGTCCTGGCGGTGGCCTTCGGATTCATGCTCCACTGCAGGAAGAGAGACAAGCAGCGTTACAGCGAAGCCTGCCTGCCGGTGTTGGGCGAAAAGAAAGCCCACGGCCTTCTGGGCAGAGTGATCGACCTGTTCGCCCTGTTTGCCCTCCTCGCCGGGACGGCTACGACCTTCTCGGTCGCCACGCCCCTGATGGCGGAGATTATCGTCACGCTCTTCGGCATCCAGCTTTCCCGCACGGCGGTCACGATCATTATCCTGCTGCTCACCTGCGCGGTGTATACCTATGCGGTCCTCCACGGGTTCAAGGGCATCAGCTTTTTGGCCAAGCTCTGTATCTATCTGTTCTTCGGCCTGCAGATTCTGGTCCTTCTGATCGGAGGACAGGGCAGATTCATCATCGAGAACGGCGTCCAGTCCTTCGGGAAAATGGTGCAGAACTTCATCGGGCTCTCCACCTATGCTGATCCGGGACGGACGAACAACTTCCCGCAGGATTGGACGATCTACTATTGGGCCTACTGGATGGTGTGGTGCATCGCCGCGCCCTTCTTCATCGGCAATATTTCCAGGGGCCGCACCATCAAGCAGACGATCCTGGGCGGCTACCTCTTCGGCGTCGGCTCCACTCTCAGCTCCTTCATCATTCTCGGCAATTACAGCCTGGGCCTTCAAACCAAGGGCGCCGAGAACTTCATTGCCATGTATGAGGCCAGCGGAGACCTGTACGAGCTGATCATCAACATCATGAAGAGCATGCCCGCCAGCACCTTTATCCTGGTCCTCACCATGCTGTGCATGATCGCCTTCTATGCCACGAGCTTCGACTCCATTGCGTACACGGCCGCCTGCTACAGCTACAAAAAGCTGGGAGAAAACGAGAAGCCCAACGCGGCGATCACGCTGCTGTGGTGCATCCTGCTGATCGTCCTGCCGGTGGCACTGGTGTTCTCCGAGAGCAGCATGAACAACATCCAGAGCGTGAGCATCATCAGCGCATTTCCGATCGGGATCATCATGATCCTGATGATCTGGAGCTTTTTCAAGGACGCCAGGCGTTATCTGGAAGAGCTGGGCAGAAAAAAGAAAGCTGAAAAGTAAAGGGCCGCCTTTCGCCCGCTTGCACGCGGACCGCAAATGTGCTACATTGTAGCCGACAGAAAAAGGAATCCGGCAGCCGAGGACTGAGAGGCGCAGACAAGTATGCAGGAAATCGAACTGAAAATCTTTTTTGAGCTTCTGCGGGCGGGGATCCTGGGCGAAAAGCCGGACGGCGCCCTCTTCGCCGGGGACTTGACGAACGAGAGTGTCGAGGAAATCCGGAATCTGGCCTTGCGGCACGACGTGGTGCTGACGGTGTACGCCGCCCTGGAGGGGGCGGAGGAGCCGGCGCTGCGCAGCCTGAAGCAGAGCATGAAGCGCTTCTACGCGCCGCGCTTCGCCAAATCCGTGAACCAGAGCATGGAGGCGGAGCTGCTGCTGCAGACCCTGGAGAGCCAGGGGATCGACTGCCTGGCCCTGAAGGGCTGGCAGATGCGCGAGCTCTACGCCGACCCTCTGAGCCGCAGCATGACGGATCTGGACGTCCTGATCCGGGACTACCGTTACGAGCAGATCGGCAAGGCCCTGGCGCCCCTGGGTTATCATGGCAAGGGGCATTCCTCCTGGAAGCACGACAAGTTTGTGAAAGAGCCCTATATGATGGTGGAGATGCACCGCCGCCTGACGGACGACAGCGGCGCCATCCGCGACTGGGAGCGGGGGATCTGGGAGCGGGCCGTCCGGGAGGAGGGCTGTCGCCACCGGTACCGGATGTCGGAGGAGGATTTCTATCTCTTCCACCTGGTCCATATGCACAAGGATTTTCTCAACGGCGCCCTGGGCTTTCGCCGCCTGGCCGATCTCTGGCTGCTGCGGAAGAAGGGAGAGGGCACCGACTGGGCGCAGGTCTCCCGGCTGCTGGAGAGCATGGGCCTGGGCCGCTTCGAGGAGAGGATGGCCCGGCTGGCCGCGGTCTGCTTCGACGGCGCCGAGCCGGATGAGGACAGCAAAACGCTCCTGGGCTTTGCGGCCGGCGGGGCGGTCTTCACCGACGATCAGCGCTACAAGCTGGGCCGCATGGTGGCCCTCTCGGGGAAATCCGCCCGCCGGGCCAAGCTCAGCTCTTTGATCAGCGCCGTGTTCCTGCCCTACAGCCGCATGAAGGCCCAGTTTCCCGCGGTGGAGAAGCACCCGATCCTGCTGCCCTGGTTCTGGCTGAAGCGGATCTTCAAGTTCCTCCGGCACCCGGCCAAGCGCCTGCAGAAGCTGAACTACAGCGGTCTGGACGAGGCGCGGTACGAGCAGATGCGGCAGGTTTTCCGCGCAGGCGGCGTCCTGCCGGAGAAGAGCGAAGGACAAAGAGGAGATCCGGAATGAAGACGATGACGCCCAATCAAGAGCTGCTGCTTTCCCTGCTGGCCCAGGCGCTGTTTGATCGGAAGACGGCCCTGCCGGAGGACACGGACTGGTCCGGCCTCTTTCAGGAGGCGAAGCAGCAGGCGGTCCTGCCCCTGGTCTTCGAGAGCGTGAAGGAACAGCTTCCCACCGCGGTGAGAGCGTCCCTGGAGGGGCCGGTGGAGACCTGCCTGCTCAACAATCTCCTGGTGGACTATGAACATGTGGAGCTGCACGAGACCATGCGGGCCGCGGGGATCGCCTATGTGGTGATGAAGGGCAGCGCCTCCGCCGCCTATTATCCCAGGCCCATGCTGCGCATGATGGGGGACGTGGACTTCCTGATACGCAAGGAGGACGCCGAACGCGGGGGAGAGGCCCTGCGCGCGCTGGGCTTCCGTGAGACCGCCGAGCGGGACAATCCCATCCACCAGGCCTATGTCCGCCGGGGCGAAGACGGGCGGCGCTCCGAGTGGGAGCTGCACTGGCTGCCCAACGGCATCCCCCGCAACGAGACCGGGGAGCGGATCCGCGAGCTGCTCTCGGACAGCGTGGAGACGGCCCGACTCTATCAGACGGAGAACGGCGCCTACATGGTGCCGGACGATTTCCACCACGGCCTGATGCTTCTGACCCACACGGCCATGCACCTGATGCACAGCGGCGTGGGCCTGCGGCATCTCTGTGACTGGGCGGTCTTTGCGTCTCACTTCGGCGAAAAGGACTTCCGCGCCCTCTTTGAGGAGAGGCTGCGGGAGATCGGACTCTGGGACTTCGCCGCGGCGCTGACCGCTGTGTCGGTCCGCTATCTGGGCTGCCCCGACGCCCGCTGGCAGGGGGAGCTGCCGGAGAGCCTCACCCAGGGCCTGCTGCTGGATATCCTCCGGGGCGGCAACTTCGGCAAGAAGGACCGGGAGCGGCTGAACGAGGCCAAGCTCCTGGTGAATCGCCGGGAGGGCACTGTCCGCCGGGGGGCCTGGCTGCGCAACGCCGCCAGCGCCATGAACGAGAAAGCCCGCCGGCTGATGCCGGTCACCCGGAGGCTGCCCCTGCTGCTGCCCATCGGCTGGCTGCGGGTGGGCCTGCGCCAGTGCAGGCGCATCCTCAGCGGCCGCAGACCCGGCCTGCACCTGAAGAGTATGGTGGAGGGCGCCGCGGAGCGCAGCGCACTGTATCAGCAGCTGCGCATTTTCGAGGACGCGGGAGAAGAATAAACGCAAATGTCAAGATACAACCGTGATATATCCGGGTATATCTTGACATTTGCGCTTGTTTGTGCTAAGATACCTTGACATTTCGGGCGAGGATGAGAAGCTATGGAATATATGGACGTGCGTCGGGCGGCGGAGCTCTGGCAGATGCCGGAGCGGAAGGTCACCTCCCTGTGCAGGGAGGGCCGGATCTCCGGCGCGAAAAAAGAGGGGAAGCTCTGGCAGATCCCGGCGGGCAGTCTCCGCCCCCTGGACGCCAGGACCCGGGAATACGCCGCCTCTCTGAAGCAGCCGACTACCGCCAGTACTCCCGACGCCGGGGAAAGGGTGGTGCAGGCTTTTCGGGAGACCTATCACAAGGAGCCGGAGACCACGGCCTTTACCCCTTACCGGGTCTGCCCCATCGGCGCTCACAGCGACCACAATCTGGGCAAGGTCACGGGCCTGGCCATCGACAAGGGGATCCATATCGCCTGCGGACCCAAGCAGAACGGCGTGGTGGAGATCCGCTCCCTGCAGTTTCCCAAGCGGGCCCAGTGGCACGTCGCGTCGACGCCGCCGGTAAAGCAGAACGACTGGGCGGACCATCTGCGGGGCGCCACCATCGCCCTGGCCCAACGTTTTCCGCTGCATGTGGGGCTCTGCGCCGTGCTGGACGGGGAGCTGCCCATCGGAGGCCTCTCCAGCTCCGCGGCGGTGATCATCAGCTTTTTGTCGGTGCTCTGCCGGCTGAACGGCATCCGGCTGCGGCCGGAGGAGCTGATCCAGATCTCTCTGGAGGCGGAAAACCGCTATGTGGGGGTGGCCTGCGGCAAGCTGGACCAGAGCTGCGAGGTTTACTGCCGGAAGGATAAGCTCCTGTACCTGGACACCCTTGACGGCAGCTTCGAGCTGATCCCCAAGGCGCCGAACATGAAGCCCTTTGAGATCGCCGTGTTCTTCAGCGGCATGGAGCGGAGCCTGGCCGGGACCCAGTTCAACATGCGGGTGGATGAGGCCCGGGCCGCCGCCTACAGCCTGAAGGCCTTCGCTGGCCTGCCCTGCGGGAAGTTTGAGGAGACCAATCTGCGGGAGGTGCCGGAGGAGATCTTCCGCCGGTATCGGGACCGCCTGCCGGAGAGCTTTGCCCGTCGGGCGGAGCACTGGTACGGAGAATTCCGCCGGGTGGAGGCGGGAGCCGAGGCCTGGCGCCGGGGCGATCTGGAGGAGTTCGGACGGCTCAGCTTTCAGAGCGGCCGCAGCAGCATCGACAACTGGCAGACCGGCTCGCCGGAGCTGATCCGTCTCTATGAGATCATGACCCAAACCGAGGGCATCTACGGCGGCCGCTTCAGCGGCGCGGGCTTCAAGGGCTGCTGCGTGGCCCTCATCGACCCGAGCCTGCGCGAGCAGGTCCTGGCGCAGGTGGAACGGGCCTATCTGGAGAGCTTTCCGGGCCTGCGGGGCCGATACAGCGCTCACGTCTGCCATATGGGAAACGGGGTGGAGCTGTGAACTGCGTGATCCTGGCCGCGGGCTACGCCACCCGGCTTTACCCGCTGACGGAGCATTTCCCCAAGCCCCTGCTGCCCGTGGGGGAGAAGACGATCCTGGACTGGCTGCTGGACGATCTGGCGAAGGCCGACGGCATGGAGGAGATCGTTCTGGTCTCCAACCACCGCTATGCCGAGGCTTTTCGGAGCTGGGCCTCGTCCCGGCCGGAGCCGATCCGGGTGCTGGACGACGGCAGTGAGGATAACGAGCGCCGCCTGGGCGCCGTGCGGGACCTGGCCCTGGCCCTGAACGAGCTGGGAACGGAGAAGAAGACTCTGGTGATGGCGGGGGACAACCTGCTGGACTTCTCCCTGACCCGTTTTCTCGATTACGCCCGGGAGAAGGGGAGCAGCTGCGCCATGCGCTACGCCGAGCCCTCCCGGGAGCAGCTGCGGCACTGCGGCGTGGCCGTGGTGGATGCGGACGACCGGATCCTCGGCATGACCGAGAAGTCGCCGGAGCCGCCCTCCCACTGGGTCTGCCCGCCCTTCTATCTCTACACGCCCCGGGCCCTGAGGCTGCTGGGGCAGGCGCTTCAGAGCGGCTGCGCCGCCGACGCGCCGGGAAGCTTCCTGGCCTGGGTCGCCGGATGGCTGCCGGTCTACGCCATGGAGATGCCCGGCAGGCGCTACGATATCGGCGATCTGGAGAGCTATGAGCAAGTGAAAAAGGAGTACCGAGGCATATGCTGACGCCAAATGTGACACTGGAAAAGAAAACGATCTTCGTGACCGGCGCCGCCGGCTTTATCGGCTTCTACCTCTCCAAGCGCCTGCTGGAAGAGGTGGAGGGCGTGCGCGTCGTTGGGATCGACAACATGAACGACTACTACGAGGTCTCGCTGAAGGAGTACCGCCTGGCACAGCTGCGTCGCTATCCCAACTTTGCGTTCCTGCAGATCAATATCGCCGACAAGGCGGCGGTGAACGAGGCCTTTGCGAAATACGAGCCGGCGGTGGTGGTGAACCTGGCCGCCCAGGCCGGCGTGCGCTATTCCATCACCCATCCGGACGTGTATATCGAGTCCAACCTGGTGGGCTTCTTCAATCTGCTGGAGGCCTGCCGCCACTCCTACGACGGGGGCAGGACCGGCGTGGAGCACCTGGTCTACGCCAGCAGCTCCTCGGTCTACGGGGGCAACAAAAAGGTGCCCTTCTCCACCGAGGACAAGGTGGACAATCCCGTCTCCCTCTACGCGGCCACCAAAAAGTCCGACGAGCTGCTGGCCCACGCCTACGCCAAGCTTTACGCCATCCCCTCCACGGGCCTGCGCTTTTTCACGGTCTACGGCCCGGCGGGGCGGCCGGACATGGCCTACTTCGGCTTCACCAACAAGCTGCGGGCGGGCCAGACCATCCAGATCTACAACTACGGCAACTGCGAGCGGGACTTCACCTATGTGGACGACATCGTGGAGGGCATCCTGCGGGTCATGCGCCGGGCGCCGGAACGGAAAACGGGGGAGGACGGCTTGCCTCTGCCGCCCTACGCGGTGTATAATATCGGAGGCAGCCGCCCCGAAAACCTGCTGGACTTTGTGCAGACGCTGTCCGAAGAACTGGTGCGCGCTGGCGTGCTGCCCGAGGATTATGACTTTGAAGCACACAAGGAACTGGCGCCCATGCAGCCGGGTGACGTGCCGATCACCTATGCCGACTCCGCCGCCCTGGAACGGGATTTCGGCTTCCGGCCGGCGATCCCTCTGCGGGAGGGCCTTCGGCGTTTTGCCGCGTGGTATTATGCTTATTATCTGGGAGGCGAGGAGAAGTGAGAATCACTGTCGCGGGCGTGGGCTATGTGGGCCTGAGCCTGGCCGTGCTGCTGGCGCAGCACAACGAGGTCGTCGCCGTGACCACAACCCCTGCAAAGGCCGACCTGATCAACAGCCGGCGCAGCCCCATCCAGGACAAGGAGCTGGAGGAATACCTGAGCCAAAAGTCTCTGTGGCTCAGCGCCACCTGTGATCGGGAGAGCGCCTATCGAGGCGCGGAGCTGGTGGTCATCGCCACCCCCACCAACTACGATCCCAAGCGGGGCTACTTTGACACAAGCGCCGTGGAGGACGTGATCGAGCGGGTGCTGGCGGTAAACCCGGAGGCGACGATGGTGATCAAGAGCACCATCCCCGTGGGCTATACCGTCGCTGTCCGGGAGAGATACGCCTGCAGGCGGATCCTCTTCAGCCCGGAATTCCTCCGGGAGAGCCGGGCTCTGTATGACAACCTGCATCCCAGCCGCATCATTGTTGGCACGGATCCGGCGGATCCGGAGCTGACGGAGACCGCCCGGCGCTTCGCGGCGCTGCTGCGGGAGGGCGCGCTGGAAACGGACATCCCCACGCTGCTGATGGGCTTCACGGAAGCGGAGGCGGTCAAGCTCTTTGCCAACACCTACCTGGCACTCCGGGTCAGCTATTTCAACGAGCTGGACACCTATGCCGAGCTCAAGGGCCTGAACTCCCGGGAGATCATCGAGGGCGTGTGCCTGGATCCCCGCATCGGCAGTCATTACAACAATCCCAGCTTCGGCTACGGCGGCTACTGCCTGCCCAAGGACACCAAGCAGCTGCTTGCGAACTACGCGGACGTGCCGGAAAACCTGATCCAGGCCATCGTGGAGTCCAACCGGACCCGGAAGGACTTCATCGCCGACCGGGTACTGGAGAAGGCGGGCTACTACTCCGCCAACGCCAGTTGGAACGCGGAGCGGGAGAAGCCGGTGACCGTGGGCGTTTACCGGCTCACCATGAAGTCCAACAGCGACAATTTCCGTCAGAGCAGCATCCAGGGCGTGATGAAGCGCATCAAGGCCAAGGGCGCCGCCGTGATCGTCTACGAGCCCACCCTGCCGGACGGGGAGACCTTCTTCGGCAGCCGGATCGTGAACGATTTAGCGGAGTTCAAGCGTCTGTCCGACGCCATCATCGCCAACCGCTACGACCCCTGCCTGGACGACGCAGCGGAGAAGGTCTATACCCGGGACCTGTTCCGGAGGGACTGAGGAGGACGGAGTTTGAAAGGGATCATCCTGGCCGGCGGCAGAGGTACCCGCCTCTACCCTATGACCAAGGCTGTGTCCAAGCAGCTGCTGCCCATCTACGACAAGCCCATGATCTACTACCCCCTGTCCATCCTGATGCTGGCGGGGATCCGGGAGATCCTGGTCATCTCCTCCCCGGAGGACACGCCGGTCTACGAAAAGCTCCTGGGGGACGGCGGGCGGATCGGGCTCCGTTTGAGCTACAAGGTGCAGAAGACGCCCCGTGGGCTGGCGGACGCCTTCATCCTGGGCGAGGACTTCATCGGCGGGGACAGTGTCTGCCTCATCCTTGGCGATAATGTGTTCTACGGGCTGGATATGACCAGTACCCTCCGGGAGGCCATGGCCCAAAACCGGGGCGCGACCATCTTCGGCTATCCCGTGAAGGACCCACGCTGCTTTGGCGTGGTGGAGTTCGACAAGGAAGGGAAGGTCCTTTCCATCGAGGAAAAGCCGGAGAAGCCCAAGTCCAACTACGCGGTGCCCGGCCTTTACTTCTACGACAGCCGGGTGGCGGAGATCGCAAAAAAAGTGCAGCCCTCCGCCCGGGGAGAGATCGAGATCACCGCGGTGAACCATGCCTACCTGGAGCTGGGCGAGCTGCGGGTGTGCCTGCTGGGCCGGGGCATGGCCTGGCTGGACACCGGAACGCCCGAGGGGATGCTGAAGGCGGCGGAATTTGTGGAGGCGGTGCAGGACCGGCAGGGCTTCTACGTCTCCTGCATCGAGGAGATCGCCTGGCGCCGGGGCTTCATCACCCGCGAGAAGCTGCGAGACCTGGGCGAGGAATTGAAAATGACAGAATACGGCCAGTACCTTCTTTCTCTGGCCGAAGGAGGAATATGAAATGACCATACTCGTTACCGGCGGCGCCGGATTCATCGGCTCAAACTTTATCTTCTATGAGCTGCAGAGGCACCCCGAGGACCGGATCGTCTGCGTGGACAAGCTGACCTACGCCGGCAACCTCTCTACCCTGGCCCCGGTTCTGGAGGATCCCCGTTTCCGTTTCTACAGGACCGACATCTGCGACCGGAAGGGGATCTATGAGATCTTCGAGCAGGAGAAGCCGGAGATCGTGGTGAACTTTGCCGCCGAGTCCCATGTGGACCGCAGCATCGAGGGACCGGAGATCTTCCTGCAGACCAACATCATCGGCACCTCCGTGCTGATGGACGCCTGCCGGACCTTCGGCGTGGAGCGCTTCCACCAGGTCAGCACCGACGAGGTCTACGGGGACCTGCCCCTGGACCGGCCGGATCTGTTTTTCACCGAGGAGACGCCCATCCGCACCTCCAGTCCCTATTCCTCCTCCAAGGCTGCGGCGGACCTGCTGGCCATGGCCTATTTCCGGACCTACGGGCTGCCGGTGAGCATCAGCCGCTGCTCGAACAACTACGGTCCCTATCAGTTTCCGGAAAAGCTGATCCCCCTCATGATCGCCAACTGCCTGGCGGACAAGCCCCTGCCGGTCTATGGTCAGGGCCTGAACGTGCGGGATTGGCTCTATGTAGAGGACCACTGCAAGGCGGTGGACCTGGTGATGCGCAGGGGCAGCGTGGGCCAGGTTTACAACATCGGCGGCCACAACGAGATGCGCAACATCGACATTGTGCGCCTCATCTGCCACGAGCTCCACAAGCCCGAGAGCCTGATCACCTACGTGAAGGACCGCAAGGGCCACGACATGCGCTACGCCATCGACCCCACGAAGATCCACCGGGATCTGGACTGGCTGCCGGAGACGAAGTTCTCCGACGGCATCGTACAGACGATCCGCTGGTATCTGGACAACAAGCCCTGGTGGGGGGAGATCGTCTCCGGCGAATATCAAAGCTATTACGAGCGCATGTACGGGAATCGGGCATAAGTGTTGAGTTTTGAGATGAAAAAAAACGCGGCCGGGTGGCCGCGTTTTTTGATGGGTTGGTGCTTTAGCGACAAACAACCCCCGGTTCTACCGGGGGAATTAAATAGCTTTAGCAAAAGCATAACCCTCGATGATAGATGCGGCAAAGGTTTGGCGACCATATTACTGCATGAACAAAGAGGGTTATGGCAAACAGATAAATGAAAATGTAGGATAGAGGAATCAACTCGCCCGTTCACGGGCGGCGGGGCATGTAATGCTATAGCAGTAATTCGATGCCCCTTGAGGGGTCAAGCCTGTATTATGCCCTTCTAGGGCTCATGCAAACCACCACTTCAGTGGTGGTTCTGATTCGTCAAGGAAGATCACACGCCGATGCCGGCGATGTGGAGAACGATGTAGGCCGTGGGGATGGAGAAGAGCAGACTGTCCGCCCGGTCGAACATGCCGCCGTGGCCGGGGATCAGGTTGGAGAAATCCTTGATGTTGATCATACGCTTCACCAGGCTTTCCGCCAGGTCGCCGATCTGGCCCATAGAGGAGGCCAGGAAGCAGGTGATGAGACAGAGCGACAGGTTCAGCTCCGGGAAAATGGGAAGAAGATAGATGATCAGACCGACTGCCAGCGAGGAGAGTGCACCGCAGATCGCGCCTTCCCAGGTTTTTTTCGGGCTGACCAGGGGGGCAAGCTTATGTTTGCCGAAGGCCATGCCGCCGAAGAGCGCAAAGCTGTCACACACCATGGTGGCCGCAGTGGCAAGAAACAGGGCCTGCTGCCAGATCTCCCCAACGGAGATCATCATCAGGATGCCGAAGAGAAAGCCCGGATAGGCAAGGCCAGCCAAGGTGAAAATGGCGCCTTTCCCGGTGACTTTCTTGTGGAGGATGCCAGAGAACATGGCCAGATAGATACCCAGCATCATAAAGCCGATATAAAGGATCGGCCCCTGATGAAATAGCGTCAGCAGCGCCTGGGCGGCGATATAGGTGTACATGACCCAGGCGGCGCAGTAGACTTCCAGCTTTTCCACAGCTCGGCTATACTCATAGCAGCAGAGAATGCCGGCAATGGCAAAGAAAAGCACCCGGCTGATCTCATGGGCCAGCACGCAGCTCAGTGTGATGGTCAGAAGTATGATTGCGGACGTAACGCGCTGTTTCAAGTGGATCCCTCGCTTCCTTCATCCGTAGCCTTCGGACTTGTCGAAAACCAGAATAACACAAAGTTCCAGATTGAACAAGACCCTTTCTGCCGTGTGCGGGACGGCGCTGTACAACAAATTGGGGTTTAGCACGAAAAGAAACACAAATTTTTGTTGTGTATGGGGAAAAACTGTGCTATGATGAAGTGAGCGGAACTCGGATACATTGAAAAATGATAAATAGGGGGTAACCGTATGTACAGTGAAGGTAAAATCTGGCTTGCTCAGTCCGACAAGAATCTTTTCCTCCTGCCCTCCATGGCTAACCGCCATGGCCTCATCGCCGGTGCCACCGGTACCGGCAAGACCATCACCCTGAAGGTGATGGCGGAGTCTTTCTCCGACATGGGCGTGCCGGTGTTCCTGGCAGACGTGAAGGGCGACCTGAGCGGCATGTGCCGTCCGGGCGTGGATACCGAGGATATGCGCGGGCGCATCGAGCGCTTCGGCATTGAAGGCTGGGAGTACAAGTCCTATCCCACCCGCTTCTGGGACATCTTCGGAGAGAAGGGTATTCCCGTGCGGGTCACCGTGTCCGAAATGGGCCCGACCCTGCTGGGCCGTCTCCTGAACCTGACCGAGATCCAGACCGGCGTGCTGAATATCGTCTTCCGCGTGGCAGACGATCACGGTCTGCTTCTGCTGGACCTGAAGGATCTGCGGGCCATGCTGCAGTTCGTTGGGGAGAACCGTGCCGAATTTACCACCATGTACGGCAACGTCTCCGCCGCCAGCGTGGGTGCTATCCAGCGCGCGCTGCTGGCCTTCGAGGACGAGGGCGGCGAGCAGTTCTTCGGCGAGCCGGAGCTGGATATCCGGGACTGGATGCGTACTGGCCCCTATGGCCGCGGCTACATCAATATCCTCTCCTCCCAGCGCCTGATCCAGAGCCCCAAGACCTACGCCACCTTCCTGCTGTGGATGATGACCGAGCTTTTTGAGAAGCTTCCCGAGGTGGGCGATCTGGAGAAGCCTCGCATGATCTTCTTCTTTGACGAGGCGCATCTGCTCTTTACCGACGCGCCCAAGGCCCTGGTCCAGAAGATCGTCCAGGTGGTCAAGCTCATTCGCTCCAAGGGCGTTGGCATCTACTTTATCAGCCAGAGTCCTTCGGATATTCCAAACGACGTATTGGCGCAGTTGTCCAATAAGGTCCAGCACGCGCTGCGGGCCTACACGCCTTCTGAGCAGAAGTCCATCCGTGCCGCTGCCAAGGCTTTCCGCGCCAATCCCGCTTTCAATACCGAGACTGCCCTCACCGAGCTGGGCGTGGGCGAGGCTCTGGTCAGCTTCCTGGATGAGGAGGGCATCCCCACCATCGTGGAACGGGCCAAGATCCTGCCTCCCCAGAGCATGATGGGCATCGCGGACGAGACTACCGTGAAGAGCGTGATCCTCAGCGACGAGTTCGAGCTCAAGTATGAAAACAGCCAGGACCGGGAGTCCGCCTTTGAGGTGCTCCAGGCCGCCACCGCTGAGCTGGAAGAGCAGCGCAGGAGAGAGGCTGAAGAGGCTGAAGCCGAAAAACAGCGTCAGAAGGAAGAGGCCGAGGCCGAAAAGCAGCGCCAGAAGGAAGAGGCTGCCGCCCAGAAGGCTGCCGAGCGGGAAGCCGCTGCTGCACAGAAAGCCGCGGAGAGAGAAGCCGCTGCTGCTAAAAAGGCCGCAGAAAAGGAAGCCCTTGCCGCGCAGAGAGAAGCCGAGAGAGAAGCTGCGGCTAAGAAGAAAGTGGCCCAGAAGGCCGCTACCAGCGCCGCCTCCAGCGTGATGGGCGCTGTGAGCCACAACATCATTAATTCCGTCACCGGCGGCAAGACCACAAGCGCCGGCACCATTGCCAAACGGGCTGCCACCAACGCGTTGAGCTCTGTGCTGCGTTCCGGGTCCAGCTCCATTCTCCGCGGTCTGTTCGGCAATCGGAAATCCTGAATCCAGTAAGGTCGATCTTCTGCATTCATAAACAGAATCATCTGAACATACGCCCCCGCGACTCCGTCGCGGGGGCGTATGTTCAAGTTATGTCAGATTTCCCGGATGAGAATGCGGAAAGGACAGCAGACCGGAAAACAGTAAGTTGCTCTGAAGCTGCGGAAAAGCCTTGCTTTTCCGATTTCAGGCTGGTTCATAGCTGCGGCTGACTTCTTTTCCCTCCGCGTCGAACTCCACGTCTTCCATCAGAGTCGGATCTACCCGGCTGCGCCGTTTGACGACCATACCCTGGCCCTGGTTGTTGAAGACCCAGATCTTATAACCCCGATAAACCGGATCCTCCTTGTTGAAAGCGCCGCTGACGTTGAGACGGCAGAACTTGGCCCGTCCTTCAGGCGTATCCAGCAGGTCGCCGGGGCCGTTGTAAAACAACTCGTCCTTCAGCGCGCGCTGCTTGAATTCTTCCCATTCCTCATCGGGGACCTTATCCACTTCCCGGGGATCGATCATGGCGAAGCCTCCTTGTGTTCAGATGAAAAAAGCATATCACAGTCTCCGGAAACTTGCAAGAGCCGGTCGGTCGGATTCCGAAGCGGGAGGGGCGGGCGCGTGCATGGCTTAGGCATGAAGCCTGCCACTGGGCTCGTCCGGGCATCAATCAGGGGAGAGCGGAAGCCTTAGCGCAAAATCCCATGGTCCGCGGCCCCTCTCCGTCGCTTCGCGACACCTCACCCCGACGCGGGGAGAGGCAAGAGCCTGATTGGAAGTAGCTTGTTTCCGCCATCTTGCTTCCCGCGTATGCTGTGGTCGGGGCATGGATTCGCTCTTTTCTTTTTCTGCACGGTGTGGTATGATAAAACAAACAAATTCCGGGAGTCTGCCATGTTTGAGCAATTGAAATCCATCTCACGTCAATATGAGGAGCTGCAGCAGCGGCTGGAGCTGCCCGAGACCTATTCCGACCCAGCGCTCTATGCGAAGGTGGAGTGGGAGGCTCGGGAGCTGCAGCCGGTGGCGGAGGCTTACGCCGCCTATACCCGCGCCTGCGCTGATATGGACGCTGCGCTGGAGCTGCAATCGGATCCTGAGATGCGGGAGCTGGCCCAAGAGGAGTATCTCAGCGCCCGGGCGGAGAAGGAGCGGCTGGAGCGGGAGATCCGGATCCTGCTGCTGCCCAGGGACCCTAACGACGGCAAGAACGTGATCATAGAGATCCGGGGCGGCGTAGGCGGGGAAGAGGGCATGCTCTTCGCCGCCGACCTCTACCGCATGTATACCCTCTACGCCGAGTCCCGGGGCTGGAAGATCGAGGTGGCCAACGTCAGCGAAACGGAGCTGGGCGGCATTAAGGAGATCAGCTTCGTGGTGGAGGGGGCCGGCGCCTGGTCCCGCCTGAAATTCGAGGCCGGCGGCCACAGGGTCCAGCGGGTGCCGGTGACCGAATCCGGCGGGCGGATCCACACCTCCGCGGCCACCGTGGCGGTGCTGCCGGAGATCGAGGATGTGGACTTCAAGCTGGACCTGAACGACCTGAAGATCGACACCTACCGCTCCTCCGGCGCCGGCGGCCAGCACGTCAACAAGACCGAGAGCGCCATCCGCATCACTCACCTGCCCACCGGCGTGGTGGTGGAATGCCAGGACGAGCGCAGCCAGTACAAAAACAAGGACCGGGCCATGCAGATCCTCCGCTCCAAGCTGTACGAGATGGAGCAGGCCAAGCAGAACGCCGCCGTGGCCGCCGAGCGGAAGAGCCAGATCGGCTCCGGGGATCGGAGCGAGCGGGTGCGGACCTATAACTTCCCCCAGAACCGGGTGACCGATCACCGGCTTTCGGGAGACAGCAAGAATTTCAACATCGACCGGATCATGAACGGCGAGCTGGACGAGCTGATCGACGCCCTGGTGACTGCGGATCAGGTGGCAAAGCTGGCGGGAAATGCGGAATTCGGAATGCGGAATTCGGAAGCATGAAGACGAAGATCATCACAAAAGTCGAAGAACTCCCGGAGGCTGGCGCGCTGCTGCAGGCGGGGGAGCTGGCCGCCGTGCCAACAGAGACGGTCTACGGTCTCGCGGGCAACGGGCTGGACGTAGCGGCGGTGGAGGCTATCTACGAGGTCAAGGGGCGGCCTGCGGTCAAGCCCCTGTCCCTCATGGTGCCGGATGCGGGGGCCATGGAGCGCTATTGCGCGGATGTTCCGCCCCAGGCGAAGGCCCTGGCGTGTCGCTTCTGGCCCGGACCGCTGACCATCGTGCTCCGATCCCGGGACCTGGTGCCGGAGATCGTGCGTGCCGGGGGAGAGACCCTGGGCCTGCGCTGCCCGGACCACCCCCTGACTCTGGCGTTGCTGCGGCTGTCCGGCGTCCCCTTTGCCGCGCCCTCCGCCAATCCCAGCGGTGGGGAGAGCCCAAAGACGGCCGAGAAGGTGCTGGACTACTTTGACGGGAAGATCGCCGCCGTGGTGGACGGGGGCCCCTGCGGCCTTGGCCGGGAATCCACCATTCTGGACATGAGCCGGAGGCCCTATCGCATCCTGCGGCAGGGCGCTCTCCCGGAGGAGGAGATCGCCGACGCCCTGGTGGAGGACCTGGAGATCGTGGGCGTCACAGGCGGCAGCGGCAGCGGCAAGACCACGGCGCTGAAGGCTCTGGAAGCCCGGGGCGCTCTGGTGCTGGATTGTGACGGGATCTATCACGAGCTCCTGCAGGAGGACCGGGAACTGCTGGAGCAGCTGGGCGAGGCCTTCCCCGGCACGGTGGAAAACGGCGTCCTGCAGCGGAAAAAACTGGGGGAGATCGTCTTTCGGGACGAGGCGGCTCTGAAAACGCTCAACGCTATCACCCACGCCTGTATCAGTCGTGAGGTGCAGCGGCGTCTGCGGACCTTCGCCATGGCCGGGGGTACTCTGGCCGCGCTGGACGCCAGCGAACTGCTGGAAAGCCCCCTGGCTCCCCGCTGTGACTTTATCCTGGGCGTCGTCGCCGACGAGGAGCTCCGGGCGGCGCGCATCATGGCCCGGGACGGCATCGGCCGGGATTACGCGCTGCTGCGGATCCGGGCCCAGCGGCCGGACAGCTATTTCCGGGAGCGCTGCGACCTTGTCCTGGAGAACAATGAAGACGAAGCAACATTCCTTTCAAATATCAACACAATACTGGAGGAGAAACTGCACCATGGATGAACTGAGAAGCAAGCTTTTCTACGAGCAGAAGAACGGCTATGACCTGATCGACACCGAGGAGCGCCTGAAGGTAGAGGACTACTGCAAGGGTTACATGGAGTATCTGGACTCCTCCCGCATGGAGCGGGAGGCTGTGGCCAACGCCATCGCCCTGGCCGAGGAGCGGGGCTTTGTGGAGTACGTGCCCGGCATGGCCCTGAAGCCCGGCGACAAGATCTACAAGAACAACCGGGGCAAGGCCTTGATCCTGGCTGTCATCGGCAAGAAGCCCCTCAGCGAGGGCGCGGTCATCGCCGGGGCCCATGTGGACGCCCCGCGGATCGACCTGAAGCAGGTCACCCTCTATGAGCAGGACGAGCTGGCCTACTTCAAGACCCACTACTACGGCGGCATCAAGAAATACCAGTGGGTCACCATCCCCCTGGAGCTCCACGGCGCTGTGGCCCTGAAGAGCGGGGAAGTGGTCAACGTGGTCATCGGCCGGGAGAAGGACGAGCCCAAGTTTGTCATCACCGACCTGCTGCCCCACCTGGCCAAGGATCAAATGCAGAAGACCCTGTCCGAGGGCTTCACCGGCGAGGGTCTCAACATCCTGCTGGGCTCCACCCCCTATGCCGACGAGGGTAAGGACCGGGTGAAGCTGGCGGTCATGAGCATCCTGAACGACATGTACGGCATCACCGAGGAGGACTTCCTCTCCGCGGAGCTGGCCGTGGTCCCCGCCTTCGACGTGTGCGAGGTGGGTCTGGACCGCTCCCTCATCGGCGGCTACGGCCACGACGACCGGGTCTGCGCCTATGCGGAGCTGAAGGCCCTGTTCGACGTGGAGGAGCCGGAGCGCACCTGCGTGTGCATCCTGGCCGATAAGGAGGAGACCGGGTCCGACGGCGTCACCGGTATGCAGTCCGCCTGCTTCGACGTGTTCATGAAGGACCTGTGCGAGAGCCAGGACGTGGCCCTGCGCCGCTGCTATGAAAAGAGCTTCTGCCTCTCCGCCGACGTGTCCAACGCCTTCGATCCCCTGTACCCCGAAGTCTCCGAGAAGCGCAGCGACTCCAAGATCAACTACGGCATGGCCATCTGCAAGTTCACCGGCGCCCGGGGCAAGGGCGGCACCAGCGACGCCTCCGCCGAGGTTGTGGCCTATCTGCGCCGCCTCTATGAGCGCGAGGGCGTGGTGTGGCAGATGGCGGAGCTGGGCAAGGTGGACCAGGGCGGCGGCGGCACCATTGCCAAGTACATGGCCAACCGCAATATCGACACCATCGACGCCGGCGTGCCCGTGCTGAGCATGCACGCGCCATTCGAGGTGGTGGCCAAGTTCGACTGCTACATGACCTACAAGGGCGTCCTGGCCGCCTACGCGGACAAGTAAGCCGAACGTTTTTTCAAGTCAGTAGGAAAAACAGCCATCCGTTCTTCGCTGGAGACTGTTGCTGAAAATGGGAAACCGGGAAGGGAAGCGAAAAGATGAGAAGCAGGAGCCTGAGCCTGGCGGTGGATCTGTACGGCTGCCCGAACCGCTGCCTGCACTGCTGGCTGGGCCATATGCCGAACCTGCCCATGGAGCCGGAGGCTGACGCGTGGATCGTGGAGCGCTTCAAGCCGTTCTTTGACCGGATCGCCTTCTACAGCTGGCTGCGGGAGCCGGACTTCTGCCCGGACTATCGCTCCCGCTGGGAGCGGGACAAGGCCCTGTCCGTGAACGCCGTCCCGGAGCGTTTTGAGCTGGCTAGCTTCTGGCGGCTGGTGCGGGATCCGGACTATGTGCACTTTTTGAAGGAACTGAACGTGAAATGCGTCCAGCTGTCTTTCTTCGGCCTGGAGCAGACCACGGACCGCTATGTGGGCCGCAGGGGCGCCTTTCGGGAGCTGCTGCGGGCCACGGAGATCTTGCTGGAAAATGGGATCTGCCCCCGCTGGCAGGGCTTTCTCAACGAGGAGAACCGGCTGGAGCTGGTGGAGCTGCTGCCCTTGAGCCGGAAGCTGGAGCTCTCCCGCCGCTGCGCGGAGATCGGCGGGGCCTTCCGCTTCTTCGTCCACGAGGGCAGCTGCGACGGGGAAAACCGCAAGCTCTATCCCATCCGGATCACCCGGGATTCCATTCCGGAGGAGCTGCTGCCCTTCTACCTGGATGCGGATCTGCTCCAAACCGAGGCGGAGCTCTGCGAAAAATGGAAGGACGAGCCTTCTCACCTAAACTTTTCCCAAGAAGAGGAGCTGGTGCTCTACGTGTCCAATCAATACGAGCTGTTTTTCAACTACACCCACATGCGCCCCGAATGGGCTGTCGGCAATCTGAAGACCGAGCCTGTGGAGGAACTGCTGCGCCGGATCGAGGAGCGGGACACGCCGGCCCTCCGCGCAGCCCGGGAGATCACGCTGGGCCAGCTGGTGCGGCGCTACGGAGACCCGGCGTCCCAGCGGGTCTTTGATGAGGGAGACTTCAAGATTTATCTGTTGAACCGACATCTAGAGACGGCGGAATGATACCGAAAAGCTTTGACCCGGGAGAATGTTCTCCCGGGTTGTTCCTTATTCGTGCAAACGTGGATTCAGCGCAGGAAAGAGCGGCTCAAATGCTCCCAGAGTCTGTCTGCCGCATGGGGCAGAGCCAAGCGGGCGATCAGATAGATCGGCCCAAAGAAGCCGAGAAAAAGAAGAACGCCCATACGCAGCAGCTCCGAAAAAGAAACATAGGGAGATGTGAAGCCGAACGAAAGAAACAGCAGGAGGAAGATGCTCATGAAGATGAACGGACCCGGTGCCATTTTCATGGTCATTGTGGCTTCTGAAGCGGGCGTACCGCATTCCTCCGTTTGTGTGATGCGGAAGGAGACGAGAAAGGAGCCGAAGGAACCTCGAACCGTGACTGCCGGGGCGCCATCGGGGCCGGTCTCGGTCCTGGGAGCGGCCAATGCCAGGCATTGGCGGTTGAAAGAAGGCTGGGAATTGTTGAACGAGGTCTGAGACTCGGCCAGCCTCCGAAGCGCCTCCTCCCGGGAGAGACGGCAAACCACAGACTGAGTGCATTCTTCGAAAAACATAGACTTCTCCTTTCCTTATACCGGAAACGTTCGGCGGGAATGCCCGCGCCCGTTTCTGGGAACAATAGCTTGAGAGGTGATCGGAATGGATGAAATCAAAGAGCTGGGCGCGGTCAAGCAGGGCGGCGTCCACTGCCTGACCATCGTGGGGCAGATCGAGGGGCACCAGGTCCTGCCGGAGGACGCCAAGGCCACCAAGTACGAGCACATCCTGCCCCTGCTGGCCGCAATGGAGGAGAGCCCGGAGATACGGGGCGTGCTGATCCTTCTGAACACCATGGGCGGGGACGTGGAGGCGGGCCTTGCCATCGCGGAGATGATCGCGGGAATGAAGACGCCCACGGTCTCTCTGGTGCTGGGCGGCGGTCACAGCATCGGCGTGCCCCTGGCCGTGGCCGCGCGCTGCAGCATGATCGCGCCCTCCGCGGCCATGACCATCCACCCGGTGCGCCTCAACGGCGTGGTCATCGGTGTGCCCCAGACCTACAATTACTTCGCCCGGATCCAGGACCGGATCGTCCGCTTTGTCACGGAGCACTCCCGGATCTCCCGGGAGGACTACGTGCGGCTCATGACCAACACCGACGAGTTGGCCAACGATGTGGGCAGCATCCTCAATGGGGAGGACGCGGTGCGCCTGGGCCTCATCGACCGGCTGGGCACCCTCTCCGACGCGCTGGAATGGCTGCATGAGCAGGGGGCCTGAGCGCTTTGCTCGATTGATTTGACGACAGAACGATGACTATGTTCCGGGAAAGGACAAGACGGAAAAGGCGGAGAGGACCGCGTCCTCTCCGCCGAAATGTTATTTTGCTGTAAAGCTGTGCCACTCGTCCTCACTGCTGTGGGCGATGATCGTGAAGCCCGCCTGCTCGATGGCGGCGCGGACCTCATTCTGCCGCCCCTCGATGATGCCGGAGCTGATCCAGACGCCGCCGGGGGCCAGGAAGGACCGGACGTAGCGGGAGAGGGGGATGATCACGTCGGAGACGATGTTGGAGAGCACCAGATCGTAGCCCCCGCCGAAGCTGCGGCGCAGGGATGCGTCGGAGAGGATATCTCCGGCGCAGACCTGGAGCCGATCCGGACCGAACTGATTCAGGGCGGCGTTGGTTCGGACCACGTCCGGGGCTTTGGGGTCGATGTCACAGCCCAGGCAGCTTTTGGCTCCCAGGACCAGAGCGCCGATGCCCAGGATGCCGCTGCCGCAGCCCAGGTCCAGGACGCGGGTGTTTTGGTTTACATAACTCTCCATCGCCGCCAGGCAAAGGCGGGTGGTGGCGTGGCTGCCGGTGCCGAAGATCAGGCCCGGGTCCAGCCGCAGGGGAAGCCGTCCGCCCTCCGGGATGGGCTCCCACTCGGGGACCACCACCAGCTTTTCGCCCACCTCGATGGGTTTATAGTATTCTCGCCAGTTGTTTTCCCAGTCGCTGTCCTCCACGAAGCTGACGGAGACCGGACCGTAGGCCGCCCGGATCTGACGCAGGCTGTCCTGCCCGGCCTCATCGTCGGTCAGGTAGCATTTGATGCGGCTGAGGCCGGCGTATTTCTGCTCCAGATCCTCGTCCACATAGTCCCAATAGGCGTGGTTGTGCTCCAGAAAGTCCCGGAAATCCTCTTCGTTTTCGATGACAAAGCCTCCGACCCCCATGGCGGACATCTCCTCGCAGCGGCGGTCAATGTCCTTGGCCGGGGTGTCCACGATCACTTCCATATAGCGCATAAGGCGTCTCCCTTTCGTTGTCAGATTATCAGCACTATAGCAAATTCCCGGTCTTTTCGCAAGGCTGTGGGGAAAAAAAGAGCGCCGGGATCACTCGACGCTCGTGTTTTTTCGTTGACAGGCAGAGGAAGGGGAGGCGCTGGAACCGGTCCGGGAGGAGCAGGAAGCGCAGCAGCCGCCGCAGGAAGCGCAGGTGCCGCCGCAGGAGCAGCTGCCCCGGGAGCGGCGGAGCCGCCGCAGGGCCAGGAGCACGGCCAGGGCGATCAGCCCCAGAAGAAGATAATCCAATAAACCCATGGCGATCTCCTTTCACCCAAGCCCGAGGGCCAGGCCGATCAGCCGCAGCAGCAGGGCCGCCAGCCAGGCGAGGCCGCACTGCCAGAGGATCACCCCGATGGACCAGCGCCGGCCCAGCTCCCGCCGGATGGAGGCGACGGCCGCCACGCAGGGGGTATAGAGCAGGCTGAACACCAGAAGGCAGGCCGCCTGGAGGCTCCCGATGGCAGCGGCGACGCCGCCGTCGCCGACAAAGAGGATCTCCATGGTGGAAACCACGCTCTCCTTGGCCATGAAGCCGCAGATCAGGGAGGTGGCGATGCGCCAGTCTCCCAGACCCAGGGGAGTCAGCAGGGGAGCAAGCCACCCGGCCACCAGGGCCAGGATGCTGCTGTGGGAGTCCTCCACCAGGTTGAAGTGGGGATCGAAGCTTTTGAGGAACCAGACGGCGATGGTGGCGATGAGGATCACGGTGAAGGCCCGCTGCAGAAAGTCCTTGGCCTTCTCCCACAGCAGCTGCAGCACGTTCCGGACGCTGGGGAGCCGGTAGTTGGGAAGCTCCATAACAAAGGGCACCGCCTCGCCCCGGAAGAGGGTGTTTTTGAAGAGCAGAGCGACCAGGATCGCCATCAGGATCCCCAGAAGATAGAGCCCGGTCATCACAAGCCAGCCCTCTTTCGGGAAGAAGGCACTGACAAAGAAGGCGTAAATGGGGAGCTTGGCCGAGCAGCTCATGAAGGGCGTGAGCAGGATGGTCATTTTCCGGTCCCGCTCGCTGGGCAGGGTCCGGGTGGACATCACCGCCGGCACCGTGCAGCCGAAGCCGATGAGCATGGGCACGATGCTGCGCCCCGAAAGGCCGATCTTCCGCAGGAGCTTGTCCATAAAGAAGGCGACCCGGGCGATATAGCCGCTGTCCTCCAGAAGGGACAGGAAGAGGAACATGGTAACGATGATGGGCAGGAAGCTCAGCACGCTCCCCACGCCCTCAAAGATGCCGTCGATGATCAGGCTGTGGATGGCGGGATTCACGTTTCCGGCGGTGAGGGCCTTGTCCGTGAGCTCCGAGAGCGCTTCCACCCCCGCGGCCAGCAGATCCTGCAGCCAGGCGCCGATGACGCCGAAGGTCAGATAGAAGACCAGGGCCATGATGCCGATGAAGAGAGGCAGGGCGGTGAATCTGCCGGTCAGCACCCGGTCCAGCCTCTGGCTGCGCAGGTGCTCCCGGCTCACGCGAGGCTTGTGCACGCAGGCGGCGCAGACCCTGCCGATAAAGTCAAAGCGCATGTCCGCCATGGCGGCGCTGGGATCCAGGCCCCGCTCCTTTTCCAGCTGCAGCTTGATGTGCTCCAGCATCTCCTGCTCGTTCTTGTCCAGCTCCAGCTGCTTCAGGATCAGCGCGTCCCCCTCGATGAGCTTGCTTGCGGCGAAACGGACCGGCAGCCCGACCCGCTGGGCGTGGTCCTCGATCAGGTGGATCACCGCGTGCAGGCAGCGGTGCACCGCGCCGCCGTGGTCCTCCGCGCCGCAGAAGTCCTGCCGCAGGGGCGCCTCCTGGTAGCGGGCGATATGGACCGCGTGGCGCACCAGCTCGTCCACGCCCTGGTTCTTGGCCGCAGAGATGGGCACCACGGGCACGCCCAGCATGGCCTCCATGGTGTTCACGTCCACCGAGCCGCCGTTGCCCCGCAGCTCGTCCATCATGTTCAGGGCGATGACCATGGGAAAGCCCATCTCCAGCAGCTGCATGCTGAGATAGAGATTCCGCTCGATGTTGGTGGCGTCCACGATGTTGATGATGGCCTTGGGCTTCTCCTGCAGCACAAAGTCCCGGGACACCAGCTCCTCGCTGGAATAGGGGGACATGGAGTAGATGCCGGGCAGGTCCGTGATGCGGGTGTTGGGATAGCCCCGGATGGTCCCGTCCTTCCGGTCCACGGTGACGCCGGGGAAGTTGCCCACATGCTGGTTGGAGCCGGTGAGCTGGTTGAAGAGCGTGGTTTTGCCGGAGTTCTGGTTGCCCACCAGGGCGAAGCTCAGGATCTCGCTCTCCGGCAGGGGATCGCCAGTCCCCTTGGGGTGGAATTTGCCCTCTTCGCCCAGGCCGGGGTGAAAGCTCTCCCGACTGGACGGATCCGGCATCTGGGGAGGAGTGGGGGCCCCGATCCGCTCCGCCTCGATCTTCTCCGCGTCGGCCAGACGCAGGGTCAGCTCATAGCCGTGAATGCGCAGCTCCATGGGGTCTCCCATGGGGGCCAGCTTCACCACGGTTACCTCCGCCCCGGGGATCACGCCCATGTCCAGAAAATGCTGGCGTAGAGCGCCCTCGCCGCCGACGGAGAGCACCCGGGCGCTCTGGCCGGGTTTGCAGTCTCGTAAGGTCATGATGAACGCCTCGATTCTAAGAGCTAGTAGTTAGCTCAATCTAACTATCAGGAGTTTACCATAACTAACTAAGAAATGCAAGAGGCAGGGGGTATTTTGTCGAAAAACACAAGCGGGGCAAACGTGGCTGCACCGGTCAGGTTTCTGCTCGGCGCTTCGCGGAGACCTCATCCGGCGCTTCGCAGACACCTTCCCCGTGCGCGGGGAAGGCTTGGATCGGGCCGCCGAGGGCGGCGGGCGCTACGGAGAGGACGGACGTGGACGTGGATCGGCGGGCGACCGAAGGTCGCCCCTACGGAGAGGACGGACGTGGACGTGGATCGGCGGGCGCCCAAAGGTCGCCCCTACGGCGAGGACGGACGCTGGTGCAGAACGTCGCCGAGCAATGCTCGGCGCTACGGGCGCTGGCGCGGGACGACGGGCCCCTTTCGTCATCCGCTTCGCGGGGACCTCATCCGGTGCATCGCAGACACCTTCGCCGTGCGCGGGGAAGGCTTGAATCGGGCCGCCGAGGGCGGCGGGCGCTACGGAGAGGACGGGCGCTGGCGCGGGGCGGCGGGCGACCGAAGGTCGCCCCTACGGAGAGGACGGACGTGGACGTGGATCGGCGGGAGGGGCAAGCGCCCCTATGGCGAGGATGGACATGGGCGGGGGACGGCGGACGACCAAAGGTCGCCCCTACGATGGGGGACGGACGTTGGTGCAGAACGTCGCCGAGCAATGCTCGGCGCTACGGGCGCTGGCGCGGGACGACGGGCCCCTTTCGTCATCCGCTTCGCGGGGACCTCATCCGTCTGCTTCGCAGACACCTTCCCCGTGCGCGGGGAAGGCTTGAATCGGGCCGCCGAGGGCGGCGGGCGCTACGGAGAGGGTGGATCGGCGGGCGACCGAAGGTCGCCCCTACGGAGAGGACGGACGTGGACGTGGATCGGCGGGCGACCGAAGGTCGCCCCTACGGAGAGGACGGGCGCTGGCGCGGGGCGGCGGGCGCTTCGTGAAGCGCCCCTACGGAGAGGACGGACGTTGGTGCAGAAGGTCGCCGAGCAATGCTCGGCGCTACAGGCGTGGGCGCGGGACGACGGGCCCCTTTCGTCATCCGCCTCGCGGGGGATCGGCGGATGCCACCTCCCCCGGAGGGGGAGGCAAGACAGGACGGCGGGCGCGACCTGAAGCGCCCCTACGGCGGAGCAGGACGTAGGCGCGTGACGGCGGGCGCGGGCGCGGGACGACGGGCCCCTTTCGTCATCCGCTTCGCGGGGACCTCATCCGTCTGCTTCGCAGACACCTTCCCCGTGCGCGGGGAAGGCCTGAATGTGGCGGGCGCAAGGGCTGAGCGACTCAGAGGGCGTCTCCAAGGACGGAAGGCTTTGATCGAGAGAAAAACAGTCTGGCGGTGCGGGGGAGCCTGTGGTATAATACCCGGGAAAACAAAACGCAAAGGAGAAACCATGGAACAGATCATCGCCATCCTGGCCGAGGAGCTGAAGGCCCGGCCGGAATACATTCAAAACGTCATCCAGCTGCTGGACGAGGGGAACACCATCCCCTTCATCGCCCGCTACCGCAAAGAGCTCCACGGGGCCATGGACGACACGGCCCTGCGGACCCTGGAGACTCGCCTGCAGTACCTGCGGGGCCTGCAGGAGCGGCGGGAAACGGTGCTCTCCGCCATCGAGGAGCAGGGCAAGCTCACCGAGGAGCTGCGCCGGGCCATCGAGGATACGAAGACCCTGGCCGAGCTGGAGGACCTCTACCGCCCTTATAAGCCCAAGAGGCGCACCCGGGCCACCGTGGCACGGGAGAAGGGCCTGGCTCCGCTGGCGGAGCTGCTGTACCGTCAGGGCCGGGACTGCCCGCTCCCGGAGGAGGCGGCAAAGGATTATGTAAACCAAGAGAAGGGCGTGGAGACGGTGGAGGAGGCCCTGGCGGGGGCCTCGGACATCATCGCCGAGGAGATCAGCGACGACGCGGCCCTGCGAAAACGCCTGAAGGAACAGATCGCCCGGGAGGGGCGGCTGCGCTCCGAGGCGGCCACCGAGGAGGACAGCGTCTACCGCCTGTACTACGACTTCTCCCAGCCCGTCTCCCGGCTGCAGGGGCACCAGATCCTGGCCCTGAACCGGGGCGAGAAGGAAAAACTGCTGAAGGTCTGGCTGGACCTGGATCACGAGCGGGCCATGCAGACCGTGTACCGCCAGGTGGTGATCCCCGGCAGCGCTGCCATGGCCTTTGTGAAGGCCGCCGCCCTGGACGCCTATGACCGGCTGCTCTTCCCCTCTCTGGAGCGGGAGACCCGGGCGGAGCTGACGGACAGGGCCAACGAGGGGGCCATCGGTCAGTTCGCCCTGAATCTCCGGCCTCTGCTGCTGCAGCCGCCGGTGAAGGGCAAGGTGACCATGGGCCTGGACCCGGGCTACCGCATGGGCTGCAAGGTGGCCGTGGTGGACGGCACCGGCCGGGTGCTGGACACGGCGGTGGTCTATCCCACCTACGGCGAACGGCAGAAGCGGGAGGCCATCGTGAAGCTTGCTTCCCTCTGCCGGAAGTACGGCGTGGAGCACATCGCCATCGGCAACGGCACCGCCAGCCGGGAGACCGAGCAGATGGCCGTGGAGCTGATCCATCAGGAGAACGAGCGGGGCGCGAAGCTCAGCTACATGATCGTCTCCGAGGCGGGGGCCTCGGTCTATTCCGCCAGCCCTCTGGGGGCGGAGGAATTCCCCCAGTTCGACGTGAACCTGCGTTCGGCGGTGTCCATTGCCCGGCGGCTCCAGGATCCGCTGGCGGAGCTGGTGAAGATCGAGCCCAAGGCCATCGGCGTGGGCCAGTATCAGCACGACATGCCGGAAAAACAGCTGGACGCCGCCCTGGACGCGGTGGTGGAGGACTGCGTGAACGCGGTGGGCGTGGATCTGAACACCGCCTCGCCCTCCCTGCTGCGCCGGGTCTCCGGCCTGACGGCGGCCACGGCGAAGAACATTGTGGCCTATCGGGAGGAGAACGGACCCTTCCCGGACCGGAAGCGGCTCCAGAAGGTGCCCAAGCTGGGGCCCAAGGCCTTCCAGCAGTGCGCGGGCTTCCTGCGGGTGCCGGAGAGCAAAAACGTGCTGGACAACACCGCCGTCCATCCCGAGTCCTACGCCGCGGCGGAGGGCCTGCTGCAGCTCTTGGGCTATACCCTGGAGGACGTGAAAAAGGGCGCCCTCCGGGAGCTGCCGGACCGGCTGAAGGCCTACGGCAGGGAGAAGGCCGCTTCTGAGCTGGGGATCGGCCTGCCCACGCTGAACGACGTGGCATCTGAGCTGCTCAAGCCCGGTCGGGACATTCGGGACAGCCTGCCAAAGCCCGTGCTGCGCACGGACGTGCTCTCCATCTCCGATCTGAAGCCGGGCATGGAGCTCACCGGCACGGTGCGCAATGTCATCGACTTCGGCGCCTTTGTGGACATCGGCGTCCATCAGGACGGGCTTGTGCATATCTCCGAGATCGCGGAGCGGCGGGTGCGCCACCCCTCGGAGGTCCTCACCGTGGGGGATGTGGTGAAGGTCGTGGTGCTGGACGTGGACGAGAAGAAAAAGCGGATCGGGCTGTCCATCAAGCAGGCCCGGGAAAAGTGAACAGTGAACCGTAAAGAGTGAAAAGAGAGCAATTTATAGAGAAGAGAGAATCGTTTAGCAAAAAGAGAAGGGCGGCCCGATGGCCGCCCTTGAGACTGTAGACAAAGCTATGCGGAAAGACTTCGACATGCATGGGGGGATTGTGAAGGGGGGAGGGTATGCCCCCCTTCACGTTCAATCTAGCAAAAATGGGAACTTTTTCGGAAGTTTCCATTTTTGCCTTTCAAGCTGTCGACACTTTGTCGACAGCTTGAAGGGCGGCCGGATGGCCGCCCTTTCAAGCATATAGGTCTGTTCACGCCGTAGGGGCGGATATCATCCGCCCGCGTCTTTCGCAGGTAGGTACAAATCTGCGGGAGGCTGATAGCTTCCCCTAAGATCTTACCAGCACCAGTCGGTGGTCCGTTCCCGGACGGCCAGGGCCAGCAGCTGCTGCGCCAGCGCCGTATCCTCCGGGAATTGCAGGGCCAGCAGCGCCTCCTCGGCTTTGAGCCAGCGGCCGAAGCTCTGCCGGGCCTCGGCGAGCAGAGGCCCGGTCTCCTCGTCCAGAAGGAGATACCAGGCGTCCGTCTCCCCATTCAGCGCCTGCAGCCAGTTCCGCTTCAGCTGCCGCCAGCCCGCGTCGTCCTCCGCCGTGAGCCCCAGGCCCCGGTGCTCCTCGCAGAGCGTCTCCCGGGTCAGCAGCTCCGTGACGCTGTCCCGGCTCTGCCGCTGGCAGGCGGCGGGGCTCTCGGCGGCGTCCAGATTTTCGGCCCCACCGAGAACAGCCGCCCAGGCTTCTTCATCGGCATGGCGGGCAAAGCACAGCAGGCTCAGCTTGTGCATGGCCAGCTCCGCGGCCTTCTCCGCGCCCAGCTCTTCGCCGCCCAGGTCGGCCCAGAGCGCCCGATAGGCCTCCAGCTGCTCGCGGAAGGCGTCCCGCTCCGTCTCGATGGCGGGGCGCAGACTCTCCTCCGCTTCGGCGAGCCATGCCTCATACTCGGCGTCCAGGGCCTCCGTCCAGAGGGCCAGGGCCTCCTCCGGCGTCTTGCCCTCCGCCTCCCGGGCCAGGGCCGCGTGTTCATCGCAGCGCGTCAGCGTCCATTCCGCCGTCCCCTCGCCGAGACCGGTGAGGGCGGGCTCGCAGAAGGGCCGCGGCTCCGGCACGGGAGCGGGCTCCTCCGGCGGCTCCAGCAGGGGGACCACGATCTCTACGGTGGCGGGATAATCGAAATCCTGAGACGAAGAAAAGATTGAGACCCACCCGGTGGGAGGGAACACGTCGAACCAGCTCATGTCTTGTGTACTCACGATCTGATCCTCCGGTGTATCGGGGAATACGGTCCCGCCGTCGGTCCGGTATCTGCGCAGGAAATAGAGCGTCAGATCCCGCCGGACCTCGCCCGCCTCCACGTCCGCCTCCGTCACATAGATCGAGACCTCCGCCTCCCCGGGCTTCCCCGGCGCAACCCAGCTCAGATCTCCGTCAAGGAACACAGTCCATCCAGCGGGAAAGGGAAGGCCGTCTTTGTCATATCCGATGCAGGCGTACATGTTGTTGGTGAAGGTCTCAGTCCCCGTACTTGTCGCCGTGAGCCCGACCTTCACATACCCGCCCTCCGGGACCTGGCCCGCGGAGCAGTCTTCCGCCTCCACGACTATGGAGGGGTCAAAGATGGGGAAGCGGTAAATCAGCGGCTCGGACTCCAGCTCCACGCCTGCCTCCGTATGGGCGCGGCCGATGACCATGATCTCAAAGAAACCGTTCTCTGCGTTTTCCAGGTCCTCCTCGCTGAAGATATACGGTTCGAGTGCATAGGAGATAGCCTTCCACAAACCGGAATGGGGAGTAATCGTGCCGAGCTTCGAATTGCACGTCAGCGCGTCGCCGGGATCGAAGGGGACATAGGCTCCCGCGCTCTTGTTCCAGTGATACAGCTCACATTCCGCGTCGTAGACCATGACGTCTCCGGTGTTTTTCAAATACCAAGAGATCGAGACTTTGCAGCCCGGTTGAAAGAGCATACCATTGGTAAACAACACAAGTCCATAATCCAGCTCGAGGCTCGCTTTGCCCTCCGGCTCCCCGGTGGCGGGGGACACGGCGCCGTCCGGGATCTCCGGTTCCTCGGGCTCCTCCGGCGGTTCCCAGCCGTAGTCGTCGGGCTCCTCCTGCGGCAGCACCTCGTCCTTCGTTTCGCCGCAGCGCCAGCACCAGAAGTGCAGCTTCTTCCCGCCGGGAAAGCTCTCGTCCTCCAGGATCTCCCCGGCGTTCCAGGCATGGCCCAGGGCGGGGAGCGGCTCCACCTTCTTTTCGCCGCAGGAGCATACGTAGGTCACGCTGCCCGCCTGGGTGCAGGTGGGCTCCGTGCGGCTTCGCTCCTTCCAGCTGTGGCTGTGCCCGCTCTCGGCCAGGGCCGCGGCAGGCGCCAGGCCCAGCACCATTACCAGGACCAAGCCCAGAGCCAGCAGTTTTGTCAAGCGCTTCATGGCAATACCTCCGTTTGTTCAGTGTGATTGTTCCCCGTAGAGCCGACCATTGGTCGGCCGCCGACACAGGTCCAGGACAGCGGGCCGTTCGTGAACGGCCCCTACGGGAGAAAGCGTCCGTCTCCGCCGTAGGGGCGATTCATGAATCGCCCGCAGACACGCCGCGGCGTCGGGATAAGCGGACGAGCAATGCTCGTCCCTACGGCGCAGGGGTCCGAGATTTCCTCTTTTTTCATGATAGCAGAGAAGCCGCACCGGCGCAAGAGGGGAAAAACGGATTGCCGCACCGCAGCGCCGACCACTGGTCGGCGGACATTGGACGGCCGAGCAATGCTCGGCCCTGCGGGTGTCATACCGAGGAGCGCTGCGACGATGGAGCTCTTTTGTCGGGCTTTGCGCCGGGGGCGGGATCCTTCGCTGCGCTCAGGATGACAGGGGGCGAGAGCGGGGCGGGCGGCCCCTCTCAGTCACAGCACGGCGGAGACAGCACCCGACCAATGGTCGACCCTACGGCGTGAGATGCGCTGTGACGGCTTTCCCCGACTCGGGGAGAGCCAAGTTCCTCGCGCAGGGTTGAGCTGTTACTGTGTCCTCGAAATGCCGCTGTTTCAGCCTCGATCTGTTGCCGTTTCGGCGTTGCCAAGAACGGAAGGGCGTGATATAATAACAAATTGAATTCGAATTCTTGTTCACGCTGAGACGAAAGCAGGTGTTTTGATGCATACGAGAGAGAATACCCGGCCCATTTCCGTGGGCGGCTTGCAGATCGGCGGGGGAGCCCCCGTCACCGTTCAGTCCATGTGCAACACCAAGACCTGGGACGTGGAGGCCACCGTGGCCCAGATCAAGGAGCTGCGGGCCGCGGGCTGCCAGATCGTGCGCCTGGCCGTGCCCGACCAGAGGGCGGCTCTGGCTATCGACAAGATCAAGGAACAGGTGGATCTGCCCCTGGTGGCGGACATCCACTTCGACTATCGTCTGGCTCTGATGGCGGCGGAGCGGGGGATCGACAAGATCCGCATCAACCCGGGCAACATCGGCGGTGCGGAGAACGTGCGCCAGGTGGCCCAGGCCTGTAAAGAGCGGCACATCCCCATCCGCATCGGCGTCAACGCCGGGAGCCTGGAAAAGCCCCTGCTGGAGAAATACGGGCACCCCTGCCCGGAGGCCATGGTGGAGAGCGCAAGAGGCCATGTGGAGCTGCTGACCCGCTTCGGCTTTGAGGACATCTGCCTGTCGCTGAAATCCTCCACTGTGCCCCTGACCATCGCCGCCTACCGGATGGCGGCGGAGGCCTTTCCCTATCCGCTTCACCTGGGCGTCACCGAGACCGGAACCGAGTGGAACGGCACCATCCAGTCCGCCGTGGGCATCGGCACCCTGCTCTCGGAGGGCATCGGCGACACCATCCGCGTCTCCCTCACCGCGGACCCGGTGAAGGAGGTCAGCGCCGGCATCGCCATTCTGAAGGCGGCGGGACTGCGGAAGGGCGGGGTCAAATTCGTCTCCTGTCCCACCTGCGGCCGCACGGAGATCGACCTGATCGGCCTTGCCAACCGGGTGGAGCCTCTGGTGCGGGATCTGGACCGGGACATCACCGTGGCGGTGATGGGCTGCGTGGTGAACGGCCCCGGCGAGGCCCGGGAGGCGGACTTCGGCATCGCCGGCGGCAAGGACAAGGGCCTGCTGTTCAAGAAAGGACAGATCGTGGGCACCTTCGACTACGACCAGCTGCTGGACCGGCTGATGGAAATGATACTGAGCGAATGAAGAAATGAAGAAATGAAGAAATGATTCCCCCTTCCGTCTCATTCGCTTCGTTCACTCGACAGCTCCCCCACAGGGAGAGCCCAGAGCGCGGCCTTGCTTTCCCACAGGGGGAAGTGGCCGAAGGCCGATAGGGGAATGGAATCCGTCGGCGGAGCCGACACCACAATTTCATCATTTCTTCATCAGCGAAGCGTCTTCATTTTTTCATTTTTTCGACCATCGGGAGAAAACCTATGCCTGATTACACTCCTTTTTTGACCATATTTCCCGGCTGCGGGGATCTGATGAGCCTGGCCGGCGGGCTGGAGAAGGCCTTCGTTACCGATGTGCAGATCGAGCTGCGCAAGCGGAGCATGACGGTCTCCGCCCGCTTCGCCGCCATGCCCTCAATGGTTGACATAACAACCATCTCGAATCGGCTGCGGACGGACTACGCCCTGGACGCTGTGAGCATCCTGCCGGATTATCCCCGGGTCCAGAGCGTGAGTCCCTCGCCGACGGGCGCCGGCGGCGGGAAGGAGCCGGCCAAGGGCGACGTGCTCTTCGGCAGGGCCATCAAGCAGAAGCCGGTCCCCATGAACACCCTGACCATGGACACCGGCCGGGTGACCGTGGAGGGGGACGTGGTTCAGGTCAACAGCCGCACCACCAAGGGCGGCGGCGCGGTGCTGGGCTTCGATCTCACGGACCTGAGCAACACCGTCCACGTTTCCCGCTACATGGGCTCCGACGACGACCGCAGCGTTCTGGACAAGGTCCGCCCCGGCGACCATCTGCTCGTTCAGGGCGAGGTGGGCTACAACAAGTTCGACGACGACATGGTGCTGACGCCGCGGAACATCGTCAAGGGCAAGAAGCTGATCCGCACGGACAACGCCAAGGAAAAGCGGGTGGAGCTGCACATGCATACCCGTTTCTCCGCTCTGGACGCCCTGACGGATCCGGCCGCCATCGTGAAGCGGGCCGCCTACTGGGGCATGCCCGCCATCGCCGTCACGGACCACGGGGTGGCCCAGGCTTTCCCGGATATGTGGAAGGCCGGCAAAAAGCACGGGGTCAAGATCATCTACGGCATGGAGGCCTACTACTACAACGACATGGACGGCAACTCCGCCGTAGTGGGCAATTCCCGCCTGCCGCTGGAGACAGAGTTTGTGGCCTTCGACATCGAGACCACCGGCCTCAACGCAAAAGACGACCGGATGACCGAGATCGGCGCGGTGATTTTCGCCGGCGGAGAGATTCGGGAGACCTTCAATACCTTTGTGAACCCCGGCATCCCCATCCCTGCCAACATCTCCGAGCTCACCGGCATCCGGGACAGCGACGTGGCCGACGCCCCGGGGGAGAAGGAGGCCCTGGAGGCCTTCCTGCGCTTCGCGGGGGACCGGCCCCTCATCGCCCACAACGCCCATTTCGACGTGGGCTTCATGACCGCCGCGGCCATTCGCCAGGGGATCCGTTTTTCCCCGGTGTTCCTGGACACCCTGGCCCTGAGCCAGGTCCTGCTGCCGGAGCTGAAGCGCTTCAAGCTGGACATCGTGTCCAACCACCTGGGCCTGCCCCAGTTCAACCACCACCGGGCCTCCGACGACGCCATGGTGGTGGCCCGGATCATGGACAAGTTCCTGCCCATGCTGCGCCAGCAGGGGGCCAAGACCGTGGACGACATCGAGACCGTGTTCCACGCCCTGCGCCGCACCGACGTGGCCAAGACCTACCACATGGTGCTGCTGGTGAAGAACAGGAAGGGCCTGAAAAATCTCTATGAGATGATCAGCCAGTCCTATCTCAAGCACTTCCACCGCACCCCCAACATCCCCAAGAGCCTGCTGCAGCAGCACCGGGAGGGGATCCTGGTGGGCTCCGCCTGCGGGATGGGCGAGCTCTACGGCGCGGTGATGCGGGGCGAGCCGGAGCGGGAGCTCAAAAAAATCGCCGCGCTCTACGACTATCTGGAGATCCAGCCCATCTGCAACAACGCCTTCCTGGTGGAGAACGGCCGGGTCAAGGACCTGACCGTGCTGCAGGACTACAACCGGACCATCCTGGAGCTGGGCCGCAAGATGGGCAAGCCCGTCGTCGCCGCCAGCGACGTGCATTTCCTGGACCCGGAGGACGAGCAGTACCGCAAGATCCTCCAGGCCGCCAAGAAATTCTCCGACGCGGACCGGGACTGCCCCATCTATTTCCGCACCACCGAGGAGATGCTGGAGGAATTCGCCTATCTGGGGGAGGATACAGCCAAAGAGGTGGTGGTCACCAACACCCGGGCCATCGCCGACCAGGTGGAGGAGATCGAGCTGCTGCCCAAGGAGCTCTTCCCGCCCAAGATCGAGAACTCCGCCCGGGACCTGCGGGACCTGGTTTACAGCAAGATGCACCGGATCTATGGGGAAAACCCGCCGGAGATCGTGCAGAAGCGGGTGGACACGGAGCTCAACACCATCCTGGACCACAACTACGACGTGATTTACATGTCGGCCCAGAAGCTGGTGCAGAACTCCCTGGAAAACGGCTACCTGGTGGGCAGCCGGGGCAGCGTGGGCTCCTCCATCGTGGCCTTCATGTCCGGCATCACGGAGGTGAACTCCCTGCCGCCCCACTACGTCTGCCCCAAGTGCTGCCACTCCGAGTTCATCACCGACGGCAGCTACGGCTGCGGCGCGGACATGCCCGAGAAGGACTGCCCGGTCTGCGGCGAGCGCATGAACCGGGACGGCTTCGACATCCCCTTTGAGACCTTCCTGGGCTTCCCCGGCAACGAGAAGACCCCGGATATCGACCTGAACTTCTCCGGCGAGTACCAGGCCAAGGCCCACAAGTACACCGAGGTGCTCTTCGGCTCCGACCATGTGTTCCGGGCCGGCACCATCGGCACCCTGGCGGAGAAGACCGCCTACGGCTATGTGAAAAAGTATCTGGAGGAGCGGAACATCCAGGCCACCAAGGCCGAGGAGAACCGCCTTGCTCAGGGCCTTGTGGGCATCAAGCGCACCACCGGGCAGCACCCCGGCGGCCTGGTGGTCATCCCCCAGGACATGGATGTGACGGACTTCTGCCCCGTCCAGCACCCGGCGGACGATCCCAACAGCGATATCATCACCACCCATTTTGAATATCACTGCATGGAGGCGAACCTCCTGAAGCTGGACGAGCTGGGCCACGATGACCCCACCATGATCCGCATGATGGAGGATATGACCGGAGTGGACGCCAAGAAGATCTCCCTCTCCGACCCGGAGACCATGTCCATCTACACCAGCCCCGCCGCTTTGGGTTTGCCGGACGACGATCCCATCATCGGCAAGACCGGCTCCATCGGCGTGCCGGAGTTCGGCACCCCCTTTACCCGCCAGATGCTGGTGGACACCCAGCCAAGGCAGTTCGACACCCTGGTGCGGCTGTCCGGCTTCTCCCACGGCACCGACGTGTGGGCCGGCAACATCCACGACCTGATCGTCAACGGCGTGGCCTCCGTCAACGAGACGGTAGGCTGCCGGGACGATATCATGCTCTACCTGATCCAGAAGGGGATGGAGCCCTCCCTGGCCTTCAAGTTCATGGAGGCCGTGCGCAAGGGCAATCTCCACAAGGGCAAGCCTTGGCCCACGGGCATCGAGGAGCGGATGAAGGAGCTGGGCGTGCCGGACTGGTGGGTGGAGTCCTGCCGGAAGATCCAGTACCTCTTCCCCAAGGCCCACGCGGTGGCCTATGTCATGATGGCCTTCCGCATCGCCTGGTTCAAGGTCCACGAGCCCCTGGCCTACTACAGCGCCTATTTCTACCGCCGCAGCCAGAAGGGCGGCTTCGACGCCGGCATGATGTGCACCGGCACCGACGCCGTGCGCCGGAAGATCAACGAGATGAAGCGCCGGAACGACCTCAGCGCCAACGAGGAGGATCTGATGGTGACGCTGGAGGCGGTGTACGAGTTCAACATGCGGGGCTTCCGCTTCGCCCCCATCGACCTCTACGCCTCCGACGCCCGGAAGTTTTTGATCGTGGGCAAGGATCAGCTGCGCCCGCCCTTCGTGTCCATTGCAGGCCTGGGCGAGACGGCGGCGGACGACCTGTATCGGGTCGGCAGCGCCGGGGAGCGGTTCATCTCCATGGAGGAGCTCTCCGCCGCCTGCCCCAAGGTCAGCCAGACCCATATGGAGGCGCTGAAGGCCATGGGCGCGCTGGGCGATATGCCCGAGACCAGTCAGATCAGCCTTTTCTGAACGATGTCTGAATGATGGGAGGCTTTCTATGAAGATCACTTTTCTGGGCGCTGCCCATGAGGTCACCGGCAGCATGACCCTGCTGGAGGCCGGCGACAAAAAAGGCCTGGTGGACTGCGGCATGGAGCAGGGGAAGGACCTGTTCCAAAACCAGGAGCTGCCCGTGGCGGCCAAGGACCTGGACTTCGTGCTGCTGACCCACGCTCACGTGGACCACTCCGGCATGCTGCCGCTGCTGTATAAGCAGGGCTTTCGCGGCCCCATCTACGCCAGCGGCGCCACCTGCTCCCTCTGCGATATCATGCTGCGCGACTGCGCCAACATCCAGATGAGCGAGGCGGAATACAAAAACCGCAAGGGCCAGCGCAGCGGCGCCGAACCCGTGGAGCCGATCTATGATCTGGACGACGCCCTGGGCGCCGTCGGCTGCCTGCGGCCCTGCGACTACGGCAAGGTGCTGCAGGTGAACGAGAGCGTCTCCATCCGGCTGACCGACGTGGGACACCTGCTGGGCTCCTCCGCCATCGAGGTCTGGCTCACCGAGCGGGGACAGACCAGGAAGATCACCTTCTCCGGTGATATCGGGAACACGGATCAGCCCATCCTGCGGGATCCCCAGTTCGTGGAGGACACGGAGTATCTGGTGATCGAGTCCACCTACGGCGACCGGCTGCACAGCGAGGAGCGGGTGGACTACGTCAAGGAGCTGGCCGCGCGGATCCAGGACACCCTGGACCGGGGCGGGAACATGGTGATCCCGTCCTTCGCCGTGGGAAGGACCCAGGAGATGCTCTACTTCATCCGGGAGATCAAGGAGCGGGGACTGGTGACGGGGCACGGGGATTTCCCGGTCTACGTGGACAGCCCCCTGGCCATCGAGGCCACCTCTGTGTTCCTGCAGTGCGACACCCAGTTCCTGGACGAGGAGATGCAAAAGCTCATCCGCTCCGGGGTGAATCCCATCGTCTTCCCCGGCCTGGAACTGACGGTCAGCGACCTGGAATCCAAGGCCATCAACGACGACAAGACCCCCAAGGTGATCCTCTCCGCCTCCGGCATGTGCGACGCGGGCCGGGTTCGGCACCACCTGAAGCATAACCTCTGGCGGCCGGAGTCCACGGTGCTCTTCGTGGGCTATCAGGCCGTGGGGACCCTGGGCCGGATCCTGGTGGACGGGGCAGACAGCGTGAAGCTCTTCGGTGAAGAGGTCCAGGTCCGCGCCCGGATCGACACCCTGCCGGGGGTCAGCGGACACGCGGATAAAAACGGGCTGCTGCGCTGGCTGGGCGGCTTTCGGGAAAAGCCCAGACTGGTGTTTGTGAACCACGGAGACCCGGAGACCGCGGACGCCTTTACCCGCTGCCTGAACGAGGAGCTGGGCTACCGTGCCTTTGCGCCATACAGCGGCACGGAGTTCGACCCGCTCTCCGGCCAGTTCCTGCGCATCACCGAGGGGATCCCGGTGGAGAAGAAGGGCGGCACGGGCAGAAAGGTCAGCCCGGCCTTTACCCGGCTTATCGCCGCGGCGGAACGGCTGCTGGCCGCCTGCCGGAAACTGGAGGGCCACGCAAATAAAGAGCTGGCCGGCCACGCCGATCGCATCGAAAAGCTGGCTGCCCGGGTGGAAAAGGACATCTGATACGCAAAAGATACAATTAAGTAACAAAATGATGAAAATTGGCCGCATTTCGGAACAATGCGGCCGATTTTCATCATTTTTCATAATGAACGCGGTTGACATAATATTACGATTGTGTTAGTATAAATTGACGAATTCCCCGAGGGGTGAACGAGAATGAGCGACATGCAATTCCATCCGGAACATGCCATCGGCGAAGGCTTGCTGCAGTTGGGCAAGCAGAGGCTGCTGCGCTTTGTCTCGCTTCTGTGCCTGCATCTGAAGGCGGAGAACGGCTCTCGGATCTATCGCGGCGGTATCTTTCCGGAGAATATTTGCTGGGACGGCGATGGCAGCTTTGCCATCGGCCCGGCCAAAATGGAAAAATGGAGCGGACAGGAACTGGAATTCATCGCGCCGGAAATGTACTGGCACGGCGAGGCCAGCCCGGCGGCGGACGTCTATTCCCTGGCCCTCCTGGTTTACTACGGCCTGGACGAGGGGAAGCTTCCCTTCGACACGGCCACCAGCAGCGGTCAGCTGGCCAGAATGAGCGGGAAAGCTCTGCCGGCTCCCAAGAACGCGGGGAAACGCCTGGCGGAGGTCCTGGAAAAGGCCACGGCTTTTCAGGCATCGGAACGCTACCAGACCCCGGGGGAGCTCCAGATCATGCTGGAGAGCTGCATGGACAACAAATATCTGAGCGGCAATTCCGGCGCCGAGGTCGTGTTCAAAAAGGAAGAAGAGGAACTGAACGATATCGAGCGGATGATGGTGGACATCATCGAGCACGGAGCGGAGCCGGAGGGGAAGGACGGCGAGGAGCCCGTCTCTCTGGAGGGACTCAGCCAGGAGGAGATCGCCGGTTTGGAAAAACCCGAGGTGCATCCGCTGCAGAAGGAAGATATCAGCGCTGCGGTTGAGGAGTTTTTCGGCAGCGTCAGCGATGAAGAGACCAAGGCCATGCCCTCCCTCCACGCGGACGAGGCCGAGGAAGTGCGTGTATACGAGCCTTCCCGGGAGAAAAAGGATCGGCAGCCGATCCCGATCCTGACGGAGGAGAAATACCCCGAGCTGGCACCCGTGGTGCTGCACAGGCAGGTTCCCCACCTTGTGGAATCGAAGGAGGAACAGGAAGAGAAGGCGGAGCCTGAGGAGGCGGAGCCGATCAGCTCGGCGCAGGAGGTGCGGAAACGCCGCAGTCTTCGCCCGCTGGCGATCGTCCTGGTCGTGTGCCTGTCTCTGGTGGCGGGCGCGCTGGCCGTGAATCTCTATTGGAACAGGGGAGCCCGTCCCACCCAGATCAACCCCACTCCGGATCCCCAGAAGCTGCTGGCGCCAACGATGCAGTCTACCATGCAGCCCAGGAAGGAGCCGACACCCCCGCCGATCGTTGTGACGACTCCCACCAACGCGCCGCAGCTTACCCGGTATCGGGTGACGGTTTCGGATATGAGCTGGACCCAGGCCCGCGCCGCCTGCTGGGATCAGGGCGGCTATCTGGCGGTGATCTCCGATCAGAAAGAGCTGAACGAGATCATTGCTCTTGCGGAAGCCCAGAATCTGACCTACGTGTGGATCGGCTGCCATCGGGAGAACGACCGCATGATCTGGGAGAGCGGCGAGGAAGTGGAGTTCTACAAATGGGGAGCCAACGAACCCAGCAAAAAGGACTCTTATGATATGGCCAGGGAAGATTATGTTCTGCTGCGGAAGATCAATGATCAGTGGTATTACAATGACTGCCGGGACGATCCCGCAGGGAAGTATCCGGATTTCTTCAGCGGAAAGATGGGCTTTGTGGTAGAATTCGACCGCTGATCCAGACACGAATGATACGGACGGAGAGAGAGATCTCCGTCCGTTTTTCTGTGCCTTTTCCGACAAAACCGCAGGTTCTGGGCCTGTTCAACAAATATCGATCCTTTTCTCACGGCCTTTTGTAGACAAATAGCGAAACCATGTGTTATAATACAAAAGAAGTACCCTGAAAGCTTTCCGTTCGATTCCTGAAGCTGCGATTCTGTTTTCTCCGGGGCCCAGAAACTCCGGGAAAGAAGATGACGTCTGTTGGGTGTTTCTTCGGATGTTCAGGGTGCCGATCATGCGTGAACCGTCTCTTTCAACAAACAGAATGATACTGAATCGAGGTGTATTCCATGAATCGGAAAAGATGCTTTGCCTTGCTGCTGGCGCTGCTGATGCTCTGCGCGCTGCTGGCCGGCTGCGGCGAAAGCCAGGAAGCGGGACAAGAAACAAGTCAGACGGAGGACGCGACTCCGGAAGACGGGAAGGCCCCGGCAGACGATAAGACTCCGGCGGACGACAAAGCCCCGGAAGAAGACAAGGCCCCGGAAGAAGACAAGGCCCCGGAAGAAGACAAGGCCCCGGAAGAAGACAAGGCTCCGGAAGAAGACAAGGTTCCGGAAGAAGACAAGGCCCCGGCGGACGACAAGGCCCCGGCGGACGACAAGGCTCCGGAAGACGATAAGGCTCCGGCGGAAGAAGCTGCCCCGGCGGAAGGGGATGTTCCGACGGATGAGCAGGCTGCAGCGCCTGAGGAGTCCACGCCGCCTTCTCGCTATAAGGTGATGGCCGCGGATGTGGGCTGGAGCCGCGCACGGGCGGCCTGCTGGGATCAGGGCGGATATCTGGCCGTGATTTCCAGCAAGGAAGAGTTGGACGAGATCGCTGCTCTTGCAAAAGAGCAGGGACTCCTGTTTGTCTGGATCGGCTGCCATCGGGAGGACAAGGACCTGATCTGGGAAAACGATGAAAAAGTGGAGTATTACAATTGGGCTCCGAACGAACCCAGTGAGATGTACAATCTGATTCGAGAAGACTTTATCATGATCTGTCTGCAGGGAGATCAATGGGTATATAACGATACCCCCGAAGATCCGGCTGCCGATTATCCCCAGATTTACGAAGGCTACATAGGCTACGCCTGCGAGTTCGACCGGTAAAGGTTTCAAGTACCGCGGACGGAGAGAGATCTCCGTCCGCGTTTTTGATTTCAAAACAGGCTGGCGGGGGAAAGGGAACCGTGCCCGTGCGTTGCCGGGCTCCGGTGCGGACAATACCGAGAGCCAGGCTCAAGAAAGGCACGAATGCCGGGAGATGAGCGGGATTGTCAGAAACTTGTCTATATATTCGACCATTTTCCCGCCATCTGTTGTAGACAAGAGACAAAACTGTATGGTAAAATACAAAATGTATGAATCTATAACGAGGTGAAGCTTATGACCCACACGTTTCACGGCGGCGTACACCCCAATTACAGGAAGAGACCGGATATCCCCATTACGGTCATCGCGCCGCCGCCCCAGGTCGTGATCCCCATGATCCAGCACATCGGAGCCCCCTGCAAGCCCCTGGTGAAGAAGGGGAATCTGGTGAAAATGGGCCAGAAGATCGGCGAAAACCCCGCGCCCGTTTCCGCTCCGGTCCACGCCTCCGTGTCCGGGAGAGTGGTGGCGGTGGAACCCCGTCCCCATCCCCTGGGCGATTCCATTCTGTCCGTCGTCATTGAGAACGACGGGCTGGACACCCCGGATTTCATGGAGCCCCTCACCGAAGAGCAGATGAAGAACCCCGATGCCATTTTGGAGCGCATCCGCCAGGCCGGCGTGGTGGGCATGGGCGGCGCCATGTTCCCCACCGCCTTCAAGATCAGCGGCGGCATCGGCAAGGTGGACAAGCTCATCATCAACGGCGCCGAGTGCGAGCCTTACCTGAACGGCGACCATCTGACCATGCTGAACTACCCCGAGCAGCTGCTGAAGGGCATTGAGCTGGTGCGCATCGCCAACTGCGTGGAGAAGGCCTACTACGGGATCGAGGTGAACAAGCAGGACGCCATCGACCTGCTCAACTCTCTCCATCCTGAGAAATACGGCATCGAGATCGTGCCCGAAAAGGTCAAATACCCCCAGGGCGGCGAGAAGATGCAGGTCAAGGCTGTCACCGGCAGGGAAGTGAAGCCCGGCGGGCTGCCCTCCGGCGTGGGCGCCAACGTGGTCTCCACCAGGACCTGCTATGCCATCTACCAGGCCTGCTACGAGGGAAGACCCGTCATTGAGCGCATCGTCACCGTCTCCGGCAGCGCTTTGAAGGAGACCGTCAACGGCCTGACCCGAGTGGGCACGCCCTTCGGCTACCTGGCCGAGCAGTGCGGCGGCTTCGTGAAGACGCCCCGGAAGATCGTGCTGGGCGGCCCGATGATGGGCATCTGCGCCACCAGCTTCGACGCGCCCACCATCAAAGGCACCTCCGGCGTCCTCTTCTTTACCGAGGAGGAGGACAAGCATGTGGACGAGCCCACCTGTATCCGCTGCGGCAAGTGCATCAGCGTGTGTCCCATGAAGCTGGAGCCGGTATTCATGTACATGTATTACACCAAGGCCGACTATGAGATGCTGGAGAAGTACCATGTAATGGACTGCTTTGAGTGCGGAAGCTGCTCCTACAACTGCCCCGCCCGGATGCCCCTGACCCACGCCTTCAAAACGGCCAAGCTTATGATCCAGGCAAAGGCGATGAAGGATAAGGCCAAGGCTGAGGCGGCAAAGGAGGCCAAGAAATGAACGAGAAAAAAGAGCGCATCATTCTGGACGTGGCCTATCAGCCCCAGATCCGCACCAATGTGGACACCCGGCGGCTGATGCTGCGGGTGATCATCGCGCTGCTCCCCGCCGTGATCATGGCGGTATGGCAGTTCGGCACGAACCCGCTGTTGGTCATTGCCTCCTCGGTCCTCTCCGCGGTGTTCTTTGAGTGGGCTATCCGCAGGTTCCGCAAGCAGTCGCCCTCCATCGGCGATCTCTCCGCCGTGGTCACAGGCCTGCTCCTTGCCCTGACCCTGCCTCCCTCCGCCCCCTGGTGGCTGCCCATCATCGGCAGCTTCTTCGGCATTGTGGTGGTCAAGCAGCTCTACGGCGGCATCGGCAAGAACTTCCTGAACCCCGCTTTGGCCGGCCGTGCCTTCCTGCTGGCCTCCTACGCCATGCTGATGGGCCGCTTCCCCGCGCCCGCGGCACTGAAGGGCGCGGAAGGGATCGACGCCATTTCCGCCGCGACCCCGCTGGCCTTCCTCTATGGCAGCGAGCCCATGCCCGCCTATTACACCGCAAAGTCCATGTTCCTGGGCTTTATCCCCGGCTCCATCGGCGAGATCAGCACCCTGGCGCTGCTGATCGGGGGCGTGTACCTGCTGGCCACCAAGGTCATCTCCTGGCGCATCCCCGTGTCCTTCCTGGGCACGACGGCGCTGCTGACCCTGATCTTCGGCGGCGGCGGGATGAGCCATGGGGACTTCATGGTCTATAATCTGCTCTCCGGCGGCCTGGTGCTGGGCGCCTTCTTCATGGCGACCGACTACGCCACCAGCCCCGTCACCCTGAACGGCCAGCTGCTCTACGGCGCGGGCTGCGGCGCCATCACCGTGCTGATCCGCTATTTCGGCGGCTTCCCCGAGGGCGTGAGCTACGCGATCCTGCTGATGAACCTGTGCGCCTGGGCCATCGACAAGGGCTTCCATCGGCACCAGTTCGGCGTCAGCAAGGAGGACATCCAGGCGGAAAAGGAAGCGAAGAAGGCGGAGAAGAAGGCTGCAAAGGAGGCTGCGAAATGAAAGACATTCTGAAGCTGACTCTTGTGCTCTTTCTCATCTGCGCCATCGTGGCCGGCGTTCTGGGAGCGGTGGACCTGATCACCAGGGATCGGATCGAGGCCTATCAGACGGCCAAATCCAACGCCGCCAAGGCCGCAGTCATGCCTGTGGACGTCCAGGAGGGCGAGCAACCCTATGAGAATGTGGAGCTGAAGGATCTGGGCATCGATACGACGATCAATGCCAACGGCCAGAAGATCAAGATCCTCTCCGTCTCCAGAGCTGCCAACGGGGCGGGCTACGTGGTGGAGACCGAATTCTCCGGCGCCCAGGGCACCCTGGTGATGATGGTGGGCGTGGATCCTGAGCTGCGCTGCACCGGCATTTCCATCACCCAGCACTCCGAGACCTCCGGTCTGGGCGCCAACGCCGCCAGCACCGCCGAGGTGGGCGTGAATTTCCGTTCCCAGTTCATCGGCGTGGATCAGACGGTTCAGCTGAAAAAAGCCGGGGGCGAGATCGACGCCCTGTCCGGCGCTACCATCACCTCCCGCAGCGTGACCAACGCCGCCTCCGCGGCCATTCGGTTTGTGGAAGCGCTGCAGAGCGCGAACTAAGGAGGGAAGGGCATGAATTTCAAGAGACAACTCAAAGAGGGCGTTATCACCAATAACCCCATCCTGGTCCAGCAGCTGGGCATGTGCGCCACAATGGCCATCACCACCTCGCTCTTCAACGGCGTGGGCATGGGCCTGTCGGTGCTGATCATCCTGACCTGCTGCAACGTGGTGGTCTCCGCGGTGCGCAGGTTCATCCCGGACCAGATCCGTCTGGCCATCTTCGTGGTCATCATCGCGGGCTTCGTCACCATCGTGGACCTGCTGCTGCAGGCGTACATCCCGGCTCTCAGCGAATCCCTGGGCGTGTTCATCCCGCTGATCGTGGTCAACTGCATCATCATCGGCCGGGCCGAGGCCTTCTGCCAGAAGAATCCCGTGGGGCCCTCCTTTGTGGACGGCATCACCCAGGGCCTGGGCTATACCGTGGTGCTGATCGTGATGTGCGTGATCCGCGAATTCCTGGGCAGCGGACGCTTCGGCGGCGGTCTCATCGATGCGGTCAAAGGCTTCACGCTGGATGGCACCGGCTCCGGTATCCAGCTCTTCAACGCCGAATACGGCGCCTCCATCCTGACCCTGCCGGTGGGCGGCTTCCTGACCCTGGGCTTTATCTTCGCCGCCATGCAGGCGGCCCTGAAGAAGGCCGCAAAGAACAAAGCAGAACGCGGCGATGACGAAGAAGAGGAGGAGGAAGACGAATGAGCGTTACCGAGTACATCTCCATCGCCATCGGCGCGATCCTGATCAACAACTTCATTTTCTCCCAGTTCCTGGGCTGCTGCCCCTTCCTGGGCTGCTCCAGCAAGGTGGAGACCGCCTCAGGCATGGGCCTGGCCGTGGTCTTCGTCATGGGCCTGGCCTCCGCCATCTGTTATGTGGTCAACGAGTTCATTCTGGTCCCCCTGGGTCTGGCGTTCCTGAAGACCCTGGCCTTCATCCTGGTCATCGCCGCCCTGGTGCAGTTCGTGGAGATGTTCCTGAAAAAGGCCGTTCCCAGCCTGTACTCCGCTTTGGGCATCTACCTGCCCCTGATCACCACCAACTGCGCGGTGCTGGGCGTAGTGCTGCTGAATGTGCAGAACGGCTATGACTTCCTGGGCTCCGTGATCTACGGCATTACCGGCGGCATCGGTTTCCTGGTGGCAATCGTGCTCTTCGCCAGTGTCCGCGAGCGGATCCAGTTTTCCGATTACCCCGAGTGCTTTGAGGGCTTTCCCATCTGCCTGATTTCCGCCGGACTTGTCGCTCTGGCCTTCATGGGCTTCAGCGGCATGAAGATCTTTTAAGGAGGTACAGTGATGTCGGTTCTCTATGCTGTCCTCGTTCTCGGCGCCCTGGGCGCTGTCTTCGGCGCGCTGCTGGCGGTGGCGGCCAAGATCTTCCATGTGGAGGTAGACCCCAAGCAGGCTGCTGTCCGCGAATGCCTGGCCGGCGCCAATTGCGGCGGCTGCGGCTACCCTGGCTGCGACGGCTATGCCGCCGCTGTGGCCAAGGGCGAGGCGCCCTGCAACAAGTGCGTGGCCTCCGGGCCGGAGGCGGCCGCCAGGATCGCCGAGATCATGGGCGTAGCCGCCGGGGATACGGAGAAGATGGTGGCCTTCGTGCCCTGCTCCGGCTGCACCGGCGTGGCGGAACCCCGCTTCAACTACACCGGTCCCGAGGATTGCCGCGCCGCCATGCTCTTCGGCGGGAAGAGCAGCAAGCTCTGCACCTTCGCCTGCATCGGCATGGGCAACTGCGTGAAGGCCTGCAAGTTCGACGCCATGCATCTGGTCAACGGCGTCGCACAGGTCGATCGTTCCAAGTGCGTGGGCTGCGGCGCCTGCGTGGACACCTGTCCCAAGGATATCGTGAAGCTGATCCCTGAGAAGCAGAAAATCATGGTGGGCTGCCGCAACCAGGACAAGGGCGGCCAGGTCATGAAGATCTGCCAGGTGGGCTGTATCGGCTGCATGAAGTGCCAGCGGGAATGCCCGGCGGACGCGATCCACGTGGTGGACAATGTGGCGTCCATCGATCCGGAGAAATGCATCCAGTGCGGCACCTGCGTCCAGGTCTGCCCCCGCGGGATCATCCATCAGCTGGAACCCTGACGACAGGAAAGTTCTGGAGACGCAATCGCCTGTCCGCGGGGCTGCGGAAGAAGCGGCGATCTGACTGTGCTCCGGAAAACAGGCTCTTTCTGCGCCGAAAAAGAGACAAAGCAGTGAGGCAAATCCGCGCACAAAGCGGTTCTGTCTCGCTGCTTTTTTCCATATGCTGGCTGCGCTGATCGCCCGCAACTTCGCGGAAGCCGAAAAGCACTTGTGCTGTACGCTTTTTTGTGCTATAGTCATTGCAGATGCGTTTATTACCCGAGTTGACGGAGAGCGTCCCGCTGTTTCCATGCGCGTTTTCGGATCGGGTCAGGGAAGGACGGCTGGTTTCTGACGAGCCGGGGGAGTCCCTGAGGACTTGGAATTTGAAGCAGATAGATCCGTCGTTCTGATTGAAAGCATAGGACTGTGCAGCCTTTGTTTGGCGAAGCCTCTCCGGGCTGGGCATGAGAAGGACCTTTTTCGTGCCGTGGAAGGCGAAAGGGAAGCGATCCCGATCGGTACTTCCGGCGATTGACAGGATGATGATGCAGAGAACGGATTTCCGGTCTGCTGCAGGAAGGAGACTGAGATGAAAAACAGAGGATTGATTTGGATCCTGGTGCTGATTCTGGCAGCCGCTGCCGTGTTCCTTTGGCTTCGGCTGGGAGATCGAGCCCCGGAGGCCGCGCCCGCTGAAGGGGAAGCCGCCGCGGACGCCGAGAACGCTTCGATCACCGAGGCGGTAGAGAATGCGTGGCGCGCCGCCGACACGAAAGACGGGCAGCGGCATAGAGCTGCTGCGGCTGAAGCGAAACCGCTTTCAGCCGTTGTGAGGCAGACAGAATCGAAGGGCGCTCCCGGGGCGCGGAAGACGGATGCGGGGACCGTTCATATGAGCGAGGCAGAGATCACGCCGGAAGAGCTGAAGGAGCTGCCGGAGATCTCTGTGTTTCAAGAGACCATGAGGAAGTTTCCTGCGATTTCCGGAACCGGAGTCGGGCAGCCCGGCGGCGCTCAGCTGATCGAAAGCGAAGGAGACATCATCATTATCGTCCCGGAAGACGAAGAGTCGGATGGCTTCTGATTTCCGAACGGACAAAAGCGAGGAACTGCTGCTGGACGCGCTCCGCTGCGCCATCCATGGCTGCTGCGTGAGCTGGGGAGCGGATGCGGATGCGAAGACCCGCGGGGCCGTTGCCAAATTGGCTGTGAGTCACGCCGTTTTGCCGCTGCTGGTCCAGGCGCTGTGGAGCGAAAACCCCTCCGCCGAAGAGACGGAGAAAAACACGCTGCTTTCGACGGCTAGAAGGATGACCCTTACGCAGGCTGCCCGCACCGGCTCCTTTCTGCTGCTGCTGAAAGAGCTCTCAGGCAAAGGCCTGCATCCGCTGGTAATCAAGGGCCTGGTTTGCCGGGACTTATATCCTGAGCCGGAACAGCGCTCCTCTTCGGACGAGGACCTGCTGATCGATCCGGAGGATTTCCCCCGTTACCATGAGGCGATGCTCTCCTGCGGGCTTCAGCTTTTGAAAGACTATCCTTCCCTGGAGAAGGAGGATGAGGTCACCTACGTGGATCCCGCCAGGGATCTTTACGTCGAGCTGCATAAGAGGCCCTTCTCTTCGGACTCAGAGGTTTTTGCTCCCTGCAACGAGCTCTTCTCCAAAGCCATGGAACGCCGGGTGTCCCTGGAAATTTATGGATGCAGAGTCGACACGTTCCATCCCTCGGATCATCTGCTCTATCTGCTCTGCCACGCCTATAAGCATATCCTGTACGGCGGGGTGGGGATCCGACAGATCTGTGATATCTGCCTGTTTGCGAAGCGCTATTCAGAGGAGATCGATTGGAGCTGGCTGCGCCTCGTTTGCAATGACCTCGGGATGGACGTCCTCTCTGCCGCCTTCTTTCGGATCGGAGAGCGGTATTTGGACCTCAGGGCTCCGGATGCTTTCGCGGACCTGGACCCGGATGTGCTGCCGCTGCTGTGCGACTGCCTGCGGGGTGGACTCTACGGCGCGGATGATCCGGAGCGGCTTCACAGCAGCAGGATCACGCTGGACGCCGCTTCTGCGAATCTGCAGCACAGACATACCAGGGGATGGCTGGCAGCGGCTTTTCCTCCGGGAAGCTCGCTGCTGGACACGTATCCGTATTTGAGAAAAAAGCCCTGGCTTCTTCCGCTGGCCTGGTGTCAGCGGGTATGCCGCTATCTGTTTCGTCGAAAGAGCAGCCCGTCCCGTGCTATGCGGATCGGCCGTGAGCGTGTTGCGCTGCTGAAGCAGTATCGGGTCATTTCTTGATTCAAAAGCAGCGCGGAGATCATTCTCCGCGCTGCTTTTGAATCTTTGATGCGGCAGCGGCGTTCCACATTCGGTGCGCAGAACAGTCCGGCTGATATGAAACGAGCAGGGGTGTACATGCCCTTTCTCCCTCGAGAAAAAACGACGTTCTCCCGGCTTTATTGCCGATCTTTTTCGGCTGTGTTCCGGATTTTTCCTTGTACTTTTCGACCTTTCGTGATATACTCTAAATTTGTAGTGGTATGTGTCATAATGGGAGGCTGTATGGATCATTCTGAAGAAGAAAAACGGGCGTTTTTCAATACGCTTCATACGCTTCGACAACGCTGGCGCGAGGGGACTTTTCACGAGATCCTTGATGACTGGCGCTGGATTTTCCACTACAGCAAGCGATACAAACGGACGATCCTTTTCTATACCCTGTTGGGGGTCTTCAGCACCGCCCTTGCTATGGTGGCCAGCTTAGCCGGCAAAGAAGTGATCGATATCATCACCGGCTACCAGACCGCAAGGCTTGGCATCATGATGGCGATCATGCTGGGCAGCGCGGCGTTCAGTCTTGTTTTCGGCAGCCTGATCAGCCGGATCACCGCAAAGCTCAATATCGATATCCATAACGACATCCAGGCCGATATCTTTGACCAGATCATCGATGTAGATTGGAAGTCCATCAGCGCCTATTCCAGCGGCGATCTGCTCAACCGCTTCAACAACGACGTCGGCACCGTCAGCAGGAACGCAATCAGCTGGCTGCCTTCCATTGTGATTGCGATATTCAATTTCATCCTCACGTTCTCTGTGATCTGGCATTACAGCAAGGTCATGTCCCTCATCGCCTTTGGAAGCGCTCCGGTGATGCTGCTTGTATCCAAGTTTTTGATCCGCAAGCAGCGAGATTATGCGAAAAAGGTGAAGGAGACCAACAGCGCCATGATGGGCTTCGAGGTGGAGACCTTCTACCATTTTGATACCATCAAGTCCTTCGGCGTGATGAAAAGCTACGGGAACAAGCTGCGGGACTGGCAGAAGAAAAGACGGGCCATTTCCCTGGATTATAATCTGTTCGCCATCAAGACCAATATCTTTCTGTCCATCCTGGGGATGATCGTGCAGTATGCTGCCTTTGGCTATTCCCTCTATCTGCTCTGGAGTCATCAAATCACTTACGGCACGATGACCCTGTTCCTGCAGCAGCGCGCCCGTCTTTCCTCCGCGTTCAACAGCGTGATCGGCATCATTCCCGGCTTCCTCACCAGCTCCGTCTCCGCCCACCGCATTCGGGAGCTCATTGAACTTCCCCGGGAGCAGCATCTGGAAGAGTCCCGGGAGCTCCAGCACCTGGCCAAAGATGGCCTGGAGGTGTGCATGGAGGGCGTCGATTTCTCCTATGTGGAGGATAAGCGCGTGATCACCAGTTCCTTCTTCCGGGCCTCTCCAGGGGAAATCGTGGCCCTGGTCGGACCCTCCGGCGAGGGGAAAACCACCATGATCCGCCTGATCCTGGGCCTGATCCGACCGGATGCGGGTACGGCGTATTTGCGCGGCGTCGACGGGACGGAAGTCCAGACAAACGCTGACTGCCGAAGCTTCTTTTCCTATGTGCCCCAGGGCAACGCCGTCCTCTCCGGCACGGTGGCTGAAAACCTGCGCATGGTACGGGAAGACGCAACAGACGAGGAACTGATCGAAGCGCTGAAGACCGCTTGCGCTTGGGACTTCGTTTCCAAGATGCCCCAGGGCCTGGACAGTACGGTCGGAGAGCGGGGCCGCGGCCTCTCTGAGGGACAGGCCCAGCGGATCGCCATCGCCCGCGCCGTCCTGCGGGACGCCCCGATCATGCTGCTGGATGAGGCCACTTCCGCCCTGGATGTGGCGACCGAACGGAAAGTGTTGCGCAATATCATACAGCAGCACCCCACCAGGACCTGCATTGTCACCACCCACCGTCCCACGGTGTTGAATCTCTGTCAGAGAGTATACCGCGTGGTGGAGACAAGGGTGACGGAACTCAGCGAAGAGGAATCCAGCCGTGTGGCCATGGATTTTTGACCGAGGTTTTTTATGATCGACATCCATTCCCATGTTCTCCCCGGCGTAGACGATGGGGCCCAGACGATGGAGGATTCCCTGGAGCTGATGGCCCAGGCGGCGGACAGCGGGGTGCATACCCTGGTGGCAACGCCCCACTGCAATATCCCTGACGAGTTCGATAATTATGCCTCTCCGGAGCTTGACGAGCTCTTTCAACGCCTGGACCAGGCGAGAGAGGACGCCGGCATCCCGCTGCGGCTCTGCAAGGGCATGGAAGCCTTTGCTACCATTGAGCTGCCTGAATTTCTGCGGGACGGCCGCGTCTGGACCCTGAACGGCACCAGGTATTTCCTGACGGAGTTTGCTTTTACCGAGGATCCGGATTTCTGCAGAAGGATTTTGAGGGAATGCGAGGAGGAGGGCTTTTCTCCGATCATCGCCCACCCGGAGCGCTATTTCTTCGTTCAGGACGACCCGGATATCGCCTTTGAGTGGTGCATTTCCGGATACGGGCTGCAGCTGAACAAAGGCAGCATCCTGGGACGGTTCGGGCCGGATCCCCAGCGCTGCGCCCGACTTTTGCTGGAACACGGACTGGCTGCCTGCGTCGCCAGCGACGCCCACAGCCCCTTCCAGCGCAGCACCCATATGGGTGAGATCAACGAGTATTTATTGGAAGAGTTCGGCTCAGACTACTCCCGACTGCTTCTGGAGGAGAATCCCTCGAGGATCCTTTCCGGGAGAGAGCTTTTGGGCTATGAGCCAATTCCCTTTTAAGGAGGACTGCTGCTTGTGAGAAGACTCAGACTGCTGCTGCTCATCTTTTTTCTGGTGGTTTTTGCCGTCTTTATGACCACCAATATCCATGAGTACTTGACCTCAGACTATACCGAGCCGGTGATCTCTGCAGACTCAGATGTCATGAGCCTCAGTGTTGATGCCCAGGAGGAGGATCTGCTCCTGGGCATGACAGCTCATGATAACCTGGACGGGGATGTGACGGAAAGTCTGGTGGTGGTTTCCAAGTCCAAGTTTATCGCCAAGTCTACCCGCAATGTGAACTATGCCGCTTTTGACGAGAACAACAACGTGGGCACCTATACGCGGAAACTGGTGTATACGGATTATCATTCTCCCCGTTTCGTGATCACCCAACCGCTGCGTTTTGTCGCAGGGAATTCCAGCTACAACTATCTCCGCAGCGTCCGCGCCATTGACTGCCTGGATGGAAATATCACCTCCCAGATCAAAATCACTTTTGGCGAAACGGAGACTGCCAGTGAGACTGTGAGCGAGCAGAGAGTGAACATTCAGGTCACCAACAGCGCGGGGGACAGCTCTGTTCTGGCACTTACTGCAACCTTCGAGGACTTTGACAGCTATTCTACTCCTTCTCCCGGGTTGTCAGATTATGTGATCTATATCAAGCCGGGAGAAAAACCGGATTACCGGGTGTATCTGGACGGGATCTGGATGGCGGGCAACAGCCGGAGGTTTTCCGATTTGAGCATTAACCCGGATGAAGATATCAAGATCGACGACAGCAAGGTGGACTACGACACCCCCGGCGCTTATATCGTGACCTATACCCTCAGCCATAATGCAAATCCCAGCGCGGGAGCAGCTTACCGAGCCTCCTTCGGTTCTGCAGATCTCATTGTCGTTGTGGAGGATGTAGCATGAACGAGAAGAAACAAGATTTGTCCTCATTGATGGATCGGATAGACCTGTACAGCATCGTCCGTGATACGCTGCGGAATTTGTGGGCGATCCTTCTTGGCGCGATTGCGGTGGCCATGATCGTGAATATGTCCGTTCGTGCGGATTTCCGCAGCACCTATTCCACACAGGCTACCTTCGTGGTTACTTCAAAAACCTCCAGCAACTATGCATACAGCAACCTCTCTGCCGCTTCAACCATGGCCAACAGCTTTTCCAATATCCTCAACAGCAATCTTCTGAAAAAGAAGGTCTGCAAGGATCTGGGGATCGATACCTTCCGCGCCACAGCCAGCGCCAGAGTCATCAAGGGAACGAACCTGATGACGCTGCGGGTCACGGCAGATACGCCGGAGAATACCTATCGCACGATCCGCTCCATCATGTACAATATGAATGAGCTGACCGAATACGTTTCTGCCGACATGGTGATGGAAGTCCTTCAGGATCCTTCGGTGCCGACCAGAGCGGACACCTCCTTCTCAGCCAGCAAACAGACAAAAAGGGCCTTTGCGATCAGCGCGCTCCTGCTGATTCTGGCGTTTATGTATCTCTCCTATCGCAAAGAGACGGTGAAAGGCGAAAAGGACCTGGAGAACAAGCTGGATGCTAAATCCCTGGGCATGCTCCATCAAGAGGAGAAGTACAGATCCTTCGGCGATATGCTCAAGCGCAGAAAAAGAAAATATCTTGTCACGGAGCTATCTGCCAAGTTTGAATTCGTGGAGCGCAATAAGAAGATCGCTGCTCATATTTCTGCTCAGGCACACAAGGCCAACGCTAAAACCATCCTGATCACCAGTGTGCAGGAGCATGAGGGGAAATCCACCGTTTCGGCAAACCTTGCCCTGACCTTGGTACAGCAGGGTTATAAAGTTCTGCTGATCGACGGCGATATGCGCCGTCCGACACAGTATTCGCTGTTCATGAAACCGGGTGAGAAGCTTAAGGCCAGTCTGGGGTCTCTGTTGATGGGTCAGGCTTCCCTGAACGATGCGATGATCCATGACGAGGAGAGAGGCGTTGACCTGCTCCTCAATAAGCGAAATTATACCAACTCTACGGATATCGTATCGTCTGAGTTTATGTCCCGCCTGCTGGCTGTGGCCCGTATGCATTACGATTATGTCATCATCGACTCGCCGCCCATGTCTCTGATGGCGGACGCCGAGGTTTTGGCAGACTTGTCCGACATGAGCGTTCTTGTGGTGAAGTATGATACGGTTCTGGCCGAGGACCTGAACGACGCCATCGACGCTCTGCGCGACTGTCACGCACAGTTTGCCGGATGCATTCTGAACCTGGTACGGACCATGCCGGGCGCCAGAAAGACCATAGGCGGTTACGGTGGATATGGCCGTTATGGCCGGTACGGTCACTATGGGCGCTACGGTCATTATGGCCGTTATGGAGAGTATGGCCGCTATGGCGATGAGAAGAAGTGAGGTGAGGAAATGAGCGATACAAATGAGAAAAAAACAGAGGAATTTGAAAAAGTAGATATCCTCTCCCTCATCAACGACTTTTTTCACCGTTTTCGCAGAATGTGGGCAATCGTCCTTATTACGACGATTGCCAGTGCCGGGATCTTTTACTATCGTACGACTACCACGTACACGCCCACCTATGTGGCGGAGGCTACCGTCTCCGTTCAGATCGTGAACGGCGGAACCTATGCCAATAAAAATACCGCCGAGCAGATGGGCCTGATCTTCCCGTATATTCTCACCACCGGCTACCTGTCCGAGGTGATTGCGGAGGATCTGAACCGACCGAGCGTACCCGGAACCATCAACGTCAGCACAATCAAGGGGACTAATCTTCTCACCATCACGGTCAGATCCTGGAATGCGAACTTTGCCTACGATATTCTGCAGTCTGTGCTGAAGAATTATCCCGAGGTCGCCCAATTCGTGGTCGGGCAGACGGAGCTGAAGCTGATCGATGACAGCGGTATCCCGGAGGATACTGGGCGTCAGTCTGTGATCCGCGGTTCCGTCAAGCGCGGAGCTCTCATCGGCTTTGCGATCGGTATGCTGATCGTGCTGCTGAATGTTGTTACCTTCCGAACGATCCGCACTGAGGCAGAGCTGCGCTCTCTGCTCAATATCACCTGTCTCGGTTCATTGCCCTTTTACCAGAAAAAACAGCGCCGAAATTCCACACGGACAGAGATCAACATCCTGAACGACGGGGAAAACTCCGATTATGTAGAATCCGTTCGGCTGGTGCGCACACGTCTCGAGCGCCAGATGGAAGGGAAGAAGGTCCTGATGGTCACCAGCTCGATTTCCGGCGAGGGCAAATCTACCGTCGCTGCGAATCTGGCCATCGCCATGGCGCGCAAGGGCAAGCGGGTCGTCCTGGTGGACTGCGACCTGCGCAATCCCACGGTCAGCCAGATCTTCGACCTGAAGGAAGAGTATCCCGGCCTGGTGTCCATTCTGCGGGGCCAGAGCGAGCTGCAGGATTCCCTGGTGAGCGTTTCGGATCACGGCAATCCTCTGGGGCTGACGCTGCTGCCCGGCGGTCGGCGGGAGCCCCGCCTGGTGGAGATCCTCAGCAGCGAGAACATGAAGAACGTCATCGAAACGCTGCGTGAACAGGCGGACGTGGTGATCCTGGATACGCCGCCTTCCGCCATGCTGGTGGACGCCATGATGCTGGTGCGGTATGTGGATGCGATCGCCTACGTGGTCATGAGCGATTTTGCCCGCCGCCGCTATATCTATGAGGGCGTGGAAGAGTTGAGCACTTCCGGCGCGCCCATCGTCGGTTGTATCCTCAACGGCGGCAGGACCCGCGGCGGCCGCTACGGCTACTACGGATACTACAGCTACCGCGGCAAGTACGGTTACGGGAGCTATGGCTACGGCGCCAAGTCCTACAGCGCCAAGGCCTACGGACAGGAGAAGAGCGGGAAGACAGAGCGCAGCTCCTCCAAATCCAGTCATCGATCTTCGCGCAAGAGCAAGTCGAAGGATGCGTGAAGAGACCGGCGGATGCCCGGTTGACGGCAGCGCTTTCGAGCTGTTCACATTGTGGCAGAACTCAGCAAAAGAGGATACGTTTCCTGAAATCTAAGCAAAAAAAGAGCGTCTCCGTTTGGAGACGCTCTTTTTGGCAGCAACGGCAAAGATAGATGCGCGGCCTTATACTAATTTCAAATAAAAAGCTTTAAAAATGATTGAGAGAGGAGTATAATAGATCTGGGTGATGAAGATGTCTACCAGATACAAATTTAGCTCCGAAGAAATAGCAGAAATTCAAGAAGCTCGAAGAAAGAATACAGACAAACGGGTGGAACGGCGCTT
>JAFWQQ010000038.1 GCA_017545165.1 Oscillospiraceae bacterium | reverse complement strand
TCCGCTTTGCTATGCGTATTTTTGTGCACAACCGGCGCTTTTGACCGGGTTTTTCCTCTTGGAAAGCCTCCAGAACGCGCCGTAAGCCGTTGAATGATCTCGGCTGGTATATTTATATTACCTTCTCTTTTTCATTCAACGGGATACAAGCAGCGGATACAAGCAGAAAATGAGGCGCTTTCTTTCGACAGCAAATGCGCACGAATTTCTGTAGAATCCATCGAGGAGGCGAGGAACATGAGTGAAAAAGAATATCTGCCGGGGTGCATTCGTGACAGGATCGTTGATTTGAAGCGAACTCACGGCGTGACAAACAAGACCATCGCGGAGAAGACCGGCCTTTCGGAATCCCTGCTCAGCCGGATCGAGAGCGGTAAGCAGCAGACGGTCAATGACGACGTGGTGCTGGCGCTCGCCAAATTCTTCGGCGTATCCACGGACTTCCTTCTCGGCCGCACGGATGTGCCGGATCGAAAAAACTACACGATCGAAGAGCTTGGTCTTTCTGCGCAGGCGGCCAGAAATCTTTATAACGGCAGCGTGGACGTGACCGTGGTCAACCGTCTGCTGGCAGAGCCGGAATTTGCCGCGCTCACAGCCATGATCGCAGACTATTTCAATGACACCTATGCCTCTGCCATCGCCACGCAGAATCAGATCCACCAGAGCACGGCGGAGCTGTTCACCCGCATCGCGCGCGAGGACAAGCAGCGGCGGCAGAAAGCGACCTCGCTGGCCAAGCAGGCGCGGGCCCAGTGCATCCCGCTATACAAGACGGAGTTGGCTCAGCTCGGCGTACAGTTTGAGCGGACGCTGAAAGCCATCAAGAAGGATCTCCCCAACAAGGCGGAGGAAGCAAAGGCCATGACGAAAGAGGCCTTCGATCATCTGCTGGAGGAACAGGACAAAACCGGGAATGCTGTGGACATTCTGTCTGTGACGCCGGAGGAGATTTCCCGGAGCATCTGCGAGTATGTCAGTCTGATGGACGGTGTGTCAGAAGATATGAAGGAGAACCTTTACCGCGCCGTACTGCCGCTCTTTCACGCGGGAGGGATGAGCGATGGATGAATGGACCAAAATGTCCGAGATGACCAATGAGGAGTTGGTCGTCTATGCCATGGGCGGCTGCGATCGCGCCATCCGACTGATGATGGAGAAGAACGAGGGCTTGGTCGTCTCAAAGGCGAAGACCTACTGGGAGGGCATCTATGCGACCGGCATGGACAAGTCGCTGACACAGGACGATTTTATCCAGCTCGCGCGGATCGAGCTCTGGAAAGCCATCGCCAAGTTCAAGCCGGAGCTGGGAAACATGTTCTCCACCTATGCCGGCGTCTGCATCGACAACAAGCTCAAAAGCGTGATGCGATCTGTTGGCAGCCGATACAAGCAGGCAGGCGGCGAGCTGGTGAGCCTGGATCGCTATGCGGGAACGGAGGATCAACTCACCTACCGGGAAACCTACTTCGATCCTCTCCAGCATGGCCCGGAAGAGATCGCAATCCGTCACGATCACTCGCAGTGGATCTTCTATTCGCTGCTTGATCTGCCGCGGCGTGAACGGAAATACGCGGTCTACCGTTTCGGCTACCCGGACGGCAAAAAGAAAAGCCGCAGCCAGACGGCGCGGCATTTCTATCTCTCCCGTGTGCGCGCGAAAAACCTGGAGCGCACGACAAGGCGGCTGTTTTTGAAGAACTACCGGCGAAGGAGGCGGAAAAGCCGCCCATTTCCTCCAGCTGCCCATTCTTCGTTTTCGCATTGATGAAGTCCTGAAAATTGTTGTTGATCTCGCGCGGAACGGCAGGCTTTCTCTTTCTTACAAATGAAGACGTGATTCTTTTCTCCCGGCACCCGTAGGATTCTTCATCAGCGTCTCGTCAGAGGTACTTCAAAACATCTTTCGCTTTCAGTACCCGCCCCATGGACACGATCTTATTATCGACCATCAGCGCCGGGGTGCTCATGATGCCGTATTCCATGATCTTGGCCATATCGGTGATATACTCGATCTCGGCCGCGATCCCTTTTTCGGCAACAGCCTCTTTTACTGCTTCAAGCAAATTCTCACATTTGCAGCATCCGCCGCCTAAAACCTTGATGTTCATATAAGTTTCCTCCCTGTTTAGATGAAGATATATTGGAAGGCGTTAAAGCCGTATCCAACGAGAATGATGCCCACTATGCAGATGGCGATGAAGGTGCTCAACAGCCGGGGCTTGATAGCCTTACGGAGCATAATCAATGAGGGCAGGCTCAGTGTTGTGACCGCCATCATGAAGCTGAGGATCGTACCCAGCAGCGCCCCCTTAGTCAGCAGCGCCTCTGCCACCGGGATCGTGCCGAAGATATCCGCGTACATGGGCACGCCGACCAGCGTAGCAAGCACTACGCCGAAGGGATTGCGGCTTCCCAGCACCGCCTCCACCCAGCTTTCGGGGATCCAGTTGTGGATCACCGCGCCGACGCCTACGCCGATCAGAATATACGGAAAGACTTTCTTGAAAGTGGAAACTACTTGATCCTTTGCATAGATCACCCGATCCTTCACAGTCAGATCCGGCGCTTCTATGTTGACGCTGGAATTTGCATTACGGATGAAGTCTTCGACATAGCCTTCCATATGCAGCTTCTCGATCAGCGTCCCGCCGAGGACTGCGATCACCAGCCCCAGCACCACATAGGCAATCGCAATCTTGATGCCGAAAATGCTCATCAACAGGACCAGACTTCCGAGATCCACCATGGGCGACGAAATCAGAAATGAGAAGGTCACACCCAGGGGAAGCCCCGCGCTCGTAAAGCCCATGAAGATCGGGATAGAAGAACAGGAACAGAAGGGTGTTACCGTGCCGAGGAGCGCCCCGATGATGTTGGCCCCGATCCCGTGGAAGCGCCCCAGAATACGCTTGCTGCGCTCCGGCGGAAAGAAGCTCTGAATGTAGGAGATGATGAAGATCAGCAGACAGAGCAGGATCGTGATCTTGATAACGTCATAGAGGAAGAATTGAACGCTGCCGCCCCAGCGGGTGGCGGTATCCAGGCCGAGTGCGCTCAGCCCTTTACCGATCAAAGCGTTGAGCCACTTCATACCGAGGATCTGATCTTGAATCAACTTGCCCATAAAACATGATCTCCCATCGAAACATTTAACTTTTTCAATATATAGGGTTTGGATCAAGCCGACGTTGCTTGCGTCGGCTCAGTCTCATCCGTTCTTCTGTCGGCATATGCAGTCCGGCTTATCCTCGAACATCCGTCCGAGCGTCTGATGCATGGCTGCTAATGCCTCGCTGTTGAGGGAGTAGTAGATGTTTTTTCCCTCCCGCTTCTGTTTCACGATCCCGGCCTCGCTCAGCACCTTCATGTCGTGGGACAGCGTGGGCTGTGTGATATGAAATTCCTCCAAGATTTTGCAGCCACACAGTTCTCCGCAAGAGAGCATATCCACAATCCGCAGCCGCTTGGGATCGGACATGGCGCGGAGCATTTTTGCGCTATCGACGTAAACCTGTTCCATCCGGGCATCACCACACATTCAAGAAATTCTATCTGTAAGATAACACACTCATAGAAAGATGTCAATATGAACTTTCTTGTTTCAAGGAAGCAAAACAGAGCCGCCGTTGTAGCAGCAACTCTGTTTATCCCGACTCATTTTCCTGGTATACGCATCTGAACGCGCGAGGGCATGTTCAGGCAAGCAGATCTGTCAGTGCCCGGTCTCTGCCGAGAGCGCCGCTCTGTCGCGCCAGATCTGTCAATTCGGCCTCGAGAGCGTCAGAGAAATCGAGACCCGTGACCTTGCGCTCCTCGATGAGCCGTGCCTCGATCTCGCCGGGCATGAAGATCTCCTTCACGCCGGTGGCGGTGCGGCTGTTCTTGATCAGCGAGGCATACAGCGAGGCGTGCTCCTTGAAGCGGTCCACATCGATGAAGTGCGCGATGTCAAGCAAAATCACGGCAAAGCCGGTCTCCTCGGGTCTCATGTCCTCCACGAACGGGATTTCGGGGCTGGTGAGCGCGTCGGACAAAACGCCGCCGAACATGTCGACAAATACGGCAAGGCCGTAGCCCTTGTGGCCGCCCATCGGGCGGACGCAGTAGGCCACATGCGGATCGGTGGTGGGGTTGCCGTCATAGTCGTTGGCCCAGCCCGCGGGCATTTCCTTGTTCTCGCGGCGATAGGCCTGAACCTTGCCGATGGCGACTCCGCTGGTAGACACATCGATGACGATCGGCCGGTCGGGATTCGTCGTCGGGCAGCCGAGGATGATCGGGTTCGTGCCGATCAGACGGTCCGCGCCGCCGTAGGGCGCCATACAGGGATAGGTGTTGCTCACCACGATGCCGATCACGTTATCCTCTGCCATGCGGTGGCCGTAATAGCCGCCGCAGCCGATGTTCGCGCTGTTGCGCCCGACACCCGCGGCCACGCCGAACTTGCGCGCCCGCTCCAGCACCGCGTCGTACACCCGGTTCACAGCCACAATGCCGGAACCGCCGCCGCAATCGAAGGCCAGGGAAGCGTCCGAGTCCTTTACACAGCGGAAGTCTGGCTTGGCCACCAGCGCTCCGGCCATATACTGGCGCAGATAGATGCACAGGCGGGACAGACCATGGGAATAAGTGCCGGTGAAGTCCGAGTGGGTGACGACGGCGGCGAGCGAGGCGGCGTCTTCTTCCGAAACGCCCTGCGCCATGACCAGCCGCTTGATGAGGGTGATTTCCTGTTCGTAAGAAAGATGGATCATCGTTTAGTGCCTCCAGATCTTTTTTCCCTTTTGCTATTGTAATGTGAAATGGTTGGAGCGCCAGTATCACGGGCACACGGCAAAGCCCTGGCCCCAGAGGCAGCCGCCGCAGGTGGGCGCAGCGGAGCCGATACAGTCGGTCTCGTTTTCCTCCAGCAGCTCACAGCCGCCGCAGAACAGGCAGGGCGCATACTTGAATTCATGTACGCGCTGACGGAAAGACTGATACTCCTCACTGTTCCAGATCTCGCGGAGACTCTGCTCCTGGACATTTCCGAAGGCATGGTGCCGTATGCGGCGCTTGTGGTCCCCCAGGTAGGTGTCCGCTGTGTGGAGCAGACCCATGCAGGGAGAGACGTCCCCGTCCCAGCGGATGAAGCAGTGCCCTTCTTCAACAAAACGGCACCAGTTGGTGCGCCGGGTGACGGGAGTTCCTTTCCAGGAGAACAGCTCCGCCTCCTGCAGGCTCTCCTCATCGGGGAAAAGCAGGCTTTTATAGCGTTCAGAGAACTTGAACATAGGGATCTGCGTCCCCATATCAAGGGGCTCAAAGCGCCGGGAATAGCTGATCTTGTCGGTCACGGCCTTGATGGCGGCTACATCGCACATGGGCCAGAGGGCCTGCTCCACATCGTCCGCGCGGTTGGGAATGATATGGCTCAGGTTCAGATCATCGGCCCGATAATGCTCGGCAAACTCCCGGATGCGGCGGAGACTCGCAATATTGTCCCGCATGACGACGGCCGTCATACCGAGCCGGACGTCTGTTCCGCGCCTGAGCTCGTTGAAGGCATCCAGATTTCCGAGGACCAGGCCGAAGTCACTGCCGACCTGGATCTTCCCGTAGTTCTCGTACAGCTCGTCGATGGAGACCCAGATCCGCGTGACGCCTGCCGCCAGCAGCTCCCGGGCTTTTTCCCGCGTCAACAGAGTCCCGTTTGTGACAAGCTCCACCTGCTTCCCGCGCGCTGACGCAAGCGAAGCCATCTCCGCGAGGGCGGGGTGCACCAGCGGCTCCCCCATGCCGCCGAAAAAGACGGTTTCCGCGGCGGACAGAACGGGATCGTCCATCACGCGGGCGAAGACCGCCGGGTCGAGATCGCCGAAGCGTTCGCCGACCCAGCTGTGCCGAAAGCACATCTTGCACCGGAGATTGCAGCGGGAGGACGCCTCCACATAGAGTTTTTGGATTGTCTCTTCCATAACGCCCTCAATTAAAACAGGCTCTCCCACTCCATGTCCAACAGGTCCACCATATAGAGGCGCCCGGTCTCCAGCGGCCGCCCGGCGAGAAGCCGGGTGCAGAGCGCCACCTGCATGGCGGCGCAAAACGGCGGCGTGAAGGAGAGGGAGGTCTTGCTGCCAAGCTTGGCGCCCTCCGGGTAGATTTTGTCGATGAGATCCTCTCCCGGCATGACGACGGCCGCCTGCGCACTCCAGCCGCAGATCGCTCCGTGGATCAGCGGGATCCTCTCCTTCGCGCAGGCGCGGGCGAGGGTACGGCGCGCCCCGATATTGTCCAGCGCGTCCAGCACGGCGTCGCAGCCCCGGATTAGCCGGGCTGCGTTTTCCTCCGTCACGAATGCAGGAATCGCCTCGAAGCGGACCTCCGGGTTTACCTGCGCGGCGCGCGCGGCCGCAGCTTCCGCCTTGGAATGTCCCAGTGCCTGAGGCGAGGAGAGCAGCTGACGGTTCAGGTTCGAGGCTTCAAAAGCATCGCCGTCGGCGGCGCGGATCGTCCCCACGCCGAGGCGCAGCAGCATTTCAATAAGATAGCCCCCAAGGCCGCCGCAGCCCGCCACGAACACGGTCTTCGTGCGCAGAAGGGCGCACTCCTCCTCCGTCAGGGCGCCGAGGTTTCGGATATAGCGTTCCTCCATGGCTCAGCCGCCTCCCACCGGCGGGAAAAGGGAGATGACGTCGCCGTCCTTCACGGCGTCCTCCGGCTTGGAGTGAAAGCCGTTGATGAGCAGGATCGCGACCTCCTCCGCGGCGATATCAAAGCGGCGGAGAAGATCGGCGGCAGTGGAGGCTTCTTCCGCGGGAACCTGGGTGATCTTGCCCCGGCCTTCCCGCAGCGTGGCAAAAAAGCGTACTTCGATCATGGGATCACATCCTCAGAAAAAGATTGAAAAACAGATCGAGGGGGAGGCGGAAAGCCTCCCCCTCAGGGTTATTGTACTTATTTGCCCACGCACTCGTCAAGACCCAGCTTCTTAAGGGTCTCATCAGTCGGGAAGGCGTTGACCCAGCCGCGGGCCGCGTAGTACTCAGGCAGCGTCAGCGGCAGCTGAGAGAGCATGCCCTTGGAAGGACCGTTGGTGATGGGCTCTTCCAGCAGACGCTTGGGCAGGCGGTCATCCTCGGGCTTCATGCCGGCGGCCTTGTTGAACATACGCTCGATGTTGTAGATGCGGTCGCCGATCTCCAAAAGCTGTTCCACGGTCCAGGTGGTGCCGGTGGCGGCGTTGAGCAGATCCGCGTATTCCTGGGCACCCAGGGCGAAGGAGGTGAACAGGCAGTTGCCCATGGAGTCGATGACGGCGGTCAGATCCTGGAAGGTCTTGGCCCAAGCGGCCTTGTCGGTGGTGACGGTACGATCCAGCTGCTGCGGCAGACCGAGGACCTCCGGAGAGATCATGTAGCCGCGCACGTGAGCGGCGCCGCAGTTGGCGGTGGCGTAGTTGATGCCGATGCCCTGGATGGCGCGGGCGTCGTAAGCGGGGATCTCCTGCTTTTTGACGCTCATGGAGTACTCGGGGTGACCGTAGTGCTCGCAGAGGCGGGCGGAGCCGGAGGACATGAGCCAGTCAAGCTCGGTCTCGGGATCGCCCATGCGCTTGGTCCACTCGACCAGCGCTTCCTTGCTGCCCCACTCCAGCGGCACGCCGGCGCAGTCCTCTTCCTTGATGTAGCCGCGCTGATACAGCTCCATCGCGGCGGCGATGGTGCAGGGTACACCGATGGCGTCCAGGCCGTACTCGTTGCAGAGGCGGTTGCACTCGTCGATGGTGTAGAGATCATCGTTGCCGCAGTCGCTGCCGTAGGCCCACAGGGGCTCGTACTCGGGGCCGCCGACGACCTTGTCGCCGTGGTTGATTACGCGGCCGCAGGCGATGGGGCAGTGATAGCAGGCGCCGGGCTTCTTCAGGTATTTCTCAGCCAGCGTCTCGCCGGAGAACTGGTCGGCGGTGGGGCAGTAGCTCTCCTGCCAGTTCTTGGTGGGCAGGGCGCCGATGCCGTTGATGATGTTGACCAGAACGGCCGTGCCGAGAGCTCGCAGACCCTGGCCGGTGACGCCGTTGTCGGCGATGATCTTCAGCGCGCGCTTGTTGGCTTCCTTCAGAGCTTCCACGTCGGCGATGACGTCCAGCTGCTTGCGGGTGGCCTTGACCACGATGGCCTTGAGCTTCTTGCTGCCCATGACGGCGCCGGTACCGGAACGGCCGGCGGCGCGGTCCTTGTCGTTCATGACGGCGGCAAGCAGCACCTGCTTTTCACCGGCGGGGCCGATGTTCAGGACGGAGCAGTCGGCGCCATGCTTTTCCTTCAGTTTGTCGTCAAGCTCTTCGCTCAGGACACCCAGATACTCTCTTGCGTCGAGGATCTCGATCTTGTCGTCCACGATGTTCAGATAGCACCAGTCAGGGGCCTGGCCTTCGACGATCAGGGCGTCCCAACCGGCGAACTTCAGCTTGGCGCCCCAGATACCGCCGGAGTTGGCGCAGGCGATCATGCCGGTCAGCGGGGACTTGGTCACGACCATGTAGCGGCCGGAGGACGGGGAATTGGAGCCGGTCATGGGGCCGGTGATGTAGACGAGCTTGTTTTCCGGGGACAGGGGATCGACCGTGGCTACACCCTCATCATAGAGGATCTTGGTGCCGAGACCGCGGCCGCCGATGAATTTCTTCGCCACTTCCAGATCCAGAGGCTCGACCTTGATCTCGCCGGTGGTCAGGTTGATGCGGGCTATTTTTTCGTAGTAAGCGTCGCTCATGTGAATACCTCCTCAAAGTCTGATGTTTTGTATCATTTGAACAATTTCCCACTCTGGGTATATTATATTGTCCGGAGCCCCGGAAGCCAAGCTTTTGACCGGATTTTCGCGCGAACCGATATGAAAAGGGATATACTGGACACGGACGGAAAGAACATGTTGTGCGAAACGGTACGATTTGATATGAAACTGCATATAACTTCTGCGTCCCCCTCCCTTGTACAAGTTCCACAAAGCAGATATAATACAGAATCATGAAGTAATATGAATGATCAAGCGGAGGGATCGGGATGGCATCCAACAAATCACTCTCTACACAGGAGGTCGCAGAGCTCCTCCATGTGAGCAAATCCACCATCTATGAGCTGATCCGCCGGGGCGAGATCAACTCCTATAAGGTCGGGCGAAAGGTCCGCTTCACCCAGGACGACGTGGACGCCTATATCGCCCGCTCCCGGCATGAGCAGAGCGTCCAGCCTGTCCGGCGGGTGGAGATCAGCAGCGAGCTGCTTCGGCCTGCCGACAGGGCAGAGGCCCCCTTCGTCATCTCCGGTCAAGATGTCGTGCTGGATATTCTGAGCAATTATCTGCATCAGAACGGCGTCGTGACGGATCGCTGCTACCTCAGCAGCTTTGAAGGGCTGCTTGCCCTGTATGAGAAAAAGGTGGATGCGGCTGCCTGCCACCTGTACGCGGTGGACGAAAAGAGCTTCAACGTCCCGTACGTCAAGCGGCTGATGCCGGGCGTCAAAGCGGTTTTGGTCAACATCTCCTACCGGAAGCAGGGCTTTTACGTGGCCGCCGGCAACCCGAAGGAGATCCGCGGCTGGAGGGATCTGGCCCGGCGCGACGTTTCCATCCTCAATCGCCGCCCCGGCTCCAGCGCGCGCATCCTGCTGGACGGGCAGCTGTGCCGCATGGACCTGGACCCGCGACAGATCAAGGGCTATGAGCGGGAGATGAGCTCCCATCTGACCATGGCTGCCGCCATTGCCGAAGGAGAGGCAGATCTTGCCATCGGCACGGAGCGCATCTCTCGGCAGATCGAGGGGCTGGACTTCATTCCCCTGCTGGAGGAGCGCTATGACCTGGTGCTGCGCCGGGACGCCATGGATACGCCGGCGGTCGAGACGATCCTGGAGATCCTGCGTTCGGCGGCCTTCAAAAAAGAGATCCGCCATTTCACGGGAAATGACTACCGGGATATGGGCAAGATCGTCGCGGAGGTGTAAAGATGCTTGAGGTGAAGACGCCGGAGGAGGTCCTCCGGCTAATTGAGAAGAAATTCAAGCCGTTGGGGCAAACGGAGTCCGTCCCCCTTTCTGCTGCGATGGGCCGGGTGCTGTCCGAGCCGATCACGGCGCAGGAATATGTCCCAGACTTCGACCGCTCCACTGTGGACGGCTACGCCTGCCGGGCAGCGGATACCTTTGGCTGTTCCGACGCGATCCCGGCGATCCTGAACCTGGCCGGGGAGGTGCTGATGGGACAGGGGGCAGACTTCGCGCTTTCCCGCGACAGCTGCGTCTATGTGCCCACCGGCGGCGCGATCCCCAAGGGCGCCGACTGTGCGGTGATGCTCGAATACACCGAAGACTACGGAGACGGCACCGTCGGCATCATGAAGCCCGGCGCGCCGGGGATGAATCTGATCTTCCGGGGGGACGACGTGTTCCCCGGCAAGGAGATCCTCCCCGCCGGACGGGTGCTGACGGCCCAGGATATCGGCGCGCTGGCCGCCATCGGAAGAATAAGCGTGCCCGTGGCACGCCGGGTGAAGGTGGGCGTGATCTCCACCGGGGACGAGCTGGTGCCGCCCAACAAGACGCCGGGACCCGGCCAGGTGCGGGATGTGAATTCCCCGCTGCTCACCGCCATGCTGGAAGCATTCGGCGCGGAGGCGGTGAGTTACGGCATCGTGGTGGACGACGAGGCGCTTCTGCGCCGGAAAATGCAGGACGCAGCGCGGGACTGCGACGCCGTGATCCTCTCCGGCGGCAGCAGCGTGGGCGTCAAGGACGCGGCCTGCCGCATCATCGAGAGTATGGGCGAGCTGCTGCTCCACGGCATCGCCATCAAGCCGGGCAAGCCCACCATCCTGGGAAAAGCAGGAAACAAGCCCCTGATCGGCCTTCCCGGCCATCCGGTGGCGGCCTGCTTTGTGGCGCAGCTCTTCGTGCTGCCGCTGCTGGGGCGGCTCATGGGTCGGAAACGGGAGGAATATACGGTCACGGCGGAGCTGACCGAGAGCCTCGGTGCCAACCACGGCAGGGAGCAGATCAACGCCTGCCACCTGCGGCGGGAAGGCGGAAAACTGATGGCCGCGCCCATCCGGTCCAAGTCCGGGCTAATCACGCAGCTTGCCGGAGCAGACGGCTATTTCATCATTTCGCGCGACTGCGAGGGGCTCCCCAAGGGCGCGCAGGTGCATGTGTATTTATATTGAAAAGGAACCCCTACCGGCCCTTCGGGCCACCTCCCCCGAAGGGGGAGGCAGAGAGGAAGGAGATTGTAATGGGCTTTGAGTATTTGACTAACGTACCGCTGGAACAGGCGAAGAAGGAATACCTTCTGACGCTGCAGGACAAGGGTTTCGGCACGCAGTTTGAAACCGTCTCCGTGCAGGAGTCATACGGGCGCATCACGTCCCGCGCGGTCTACGCCAGGATCAACGCGCCGCATTACGCGGCCAGCGCCATGGACGGCGTGGCTCTGCGCGCAAGAGACAGCTTCGGCGCCACCGAGACGACGCCCGTCACCCTGCGGGAGGATCAATTTGTCGTGGTGGACACCGGCGATGCGATCCCGGAGGGCTGCGACGCGGTCATCATGGTGGAGGACATCGTCAAAAACGACGACGGCAGCATCACGATCCACGCGGCTGCCGCGCCCTGGCAGCATATCCGCCAGATCGGCGAGGATATCTGCGCCGGGGAGATGATCCTGCCCAGCTTCATGGAGATCACCCCCGCCGCCATCGGCGCCATGATCGCGGGCGGCGTGCTGGAGCTCGAGGTCATTCGCCGCCCGGTGGTGGGCATCATCCCCACCGGCGACGAGATCATCCCGCCCTGCGCCGATCCCAAACCGGGCGACATTCTGGAATTCAATTCCTCCATCTTTTCCGCCATGCTGAAGGACTGGGGCGCGGAGCCCAAAACCTATCCCATCGTGCCGGATCGCTTTGACGCCATTCGGGATATGCTCGCCAAAGCGGCCGACGAGTGCGACATGGTGATCCTCAACGCCGGCTCCTCCGCCGGGCGGGACGACTACTCCACCGCCGCCGTACGCGAGATCGGCGAGGTGCTGTACCACGGCGTCGCCATCAAGCCCGGCAAGCCCGCGATCCTGGGCTATCGCGGAGATAAGCCCATTCTGGGCGTGCCCGGCTATCCGGTGTCCGGCATCATCGTGATCGAGGAATTCCTGCAGCCGCTGATCGACGCCTGGTACGGCAGGGAAAACGACAAGGGCAGCCGCACGCGCGCAAAGCTCACGCGGCAGGTGGTCTCGGGCCTCAAGTATCAGGAATACGTGCGCCTGCGCATGGGCTATGTGGGCAATTCTCTGATGGCCTCCCCACTGCCCCGGGGAAGCGGCGTGGTGTCCTCCTTCATGAAGGCGGACGGGATGCTGGAGGTACCGCAGGGCAAGGAGGGCTATGCGTCGGGCGAAGAGGTCCGCGTCCGGCTGCTCAAGGACAAGGGGCAGCTGAAGAACACCCTGGTCGTCATCGGCAGCCACGATCCGCTGCTGGATGAGGTGACGGATCTGATCCACCGGGAGGATCACCGCGTCTTTCTCTCCTCGGCCCACGTGGGATCCATGGGAGGCATCATGGCGATCCGCCGGGGGGAGGCGCACGCGGCTGGCATCCATCTGCTGGATACGGAGACGGGAGAATATAACCGCAAATATATCCGAAAGTATTTCCCTCACGGCGGCGTGTATCTGGTGCGCTGCGTGGGGCGTCAGCAGGGATTGATGCTGCAGAAGGGGAATCCCCTCGGGATCAAGCGCTTTGCGGACATTTCCAAGGAGGGCGTGCGCTATGTGAACCGGCAGAAGGGCTCCGGAACCCGCATTCTGACGGACTACCTGTGTCAGAAAGAGGGCGTTGACTCCGATCGGGTCTATGGTTATGAGCGTGAGGAAGTAACCCACAACGCCGTGGCCGTCCAGATTGCAGGAGGCAGCGCAGATGCGGGCATGGGCATTTATTCCGCGGCCAGACTCTATGATCTGGACTTTCTGCCCATCTGCGTGGAGGAATACGATCTGCTGATTCCGGAGAGCGTCTGGAACACGGGCCTTGTCAAACAGTTGATCCGCACGCTCAAGAGCAGTGCCTTCCGGGAACGTATCGAGGCTATGGGCGGCTATACGCTGGACCGGCCCGGTGAAATCATCGACGTGTTCTGATGTGGGATTTTGATGTTGTCGTCATCGGCGCCGGTCTGCTGGGCTGCTTTACAGCCCGAAATCTCTGCCGCCGGAAACTGCATATCGCGCTTTTGGAGGCGCGGGAGGATGTCTGTACCGGCATCTCCCGCGCCAACACGGCTATTGTCTATCCCGGCTATGACCATAAGCCCGGTACGCTGAAGGCGGAAATGACTGTGCGGGCCAACGCCGGTTTTGACGCGCTCTGCCGGGAACTGGACGTCCCCTTTTCCCGCTGCGGCTCGCTGATGGTGAGCTATGGTGAGAAAGCCGACACGGTGCTGAAAAAGAAGTATGAAAACGGCCTTTCCATGGGCGTGCCCGGGCTGCGGCTGCTCTCTGGCGAGGAAGCCCGAAAGATGGAGCCTGTTCTTGCGGAAGGCGTCACTTCCGCCCTGTACGCACCCACAGCCGGGACGGTCAACCCCTGGAAGCTGGGCATCGCCGCCCGTGAAAACGCAGCGGCAAACGGCGCGGAGCTCTGCCTCAATACTCGGGTGCTGGGCATCCGTAAGACGGCAGAGGGCTACCGGATCGAGACTGATCGAGAGACCTTCTCCTGCCGCGCCGTGGTCAATTGCGCGGGGCTCGCGGCAGACAGGGTACAGGAACTTCTGTTTCCTACCCCGGTACATATCGCCCCGGACGCGGCGGACTATCTGATCCTGGACAGGGCGGCGGCAAACAAACCGACCCATATCGTCCAGTATGAGCCCGAGGACGGCGGCAAGGGTCTGAGCGTTGTGCCCACGTTGGAGGGCAGCCTGCTGCTGGGCCCCTCGGAGCGGGAGAACGAGGTCGACTTTGCCGTGAGCGAAGAAGGGCTTTCCTTCGTCCGTGAACGGGCCGCGCTTGTTCTGCCCGGGTTGAATTTACAGGATACGATCCGTTCCTTTGCCGCTGTGCGTCCAAATCCGCAGAATGTCGACGGCAGCAGCATTGGCAGCTTTGTGATCGAGCATCCCGGCCCCGCCTTCTGGAGTCTGATCGGCGTCAAGACGCCGGGGCTGACCTGCGCCGACGAGCTGGGCAGCTATGTGGCGGACAGGCTCGCCGCAGAGCTGGGCGCGGAGGAAAACCCGGCCTTCGACCCCTGCCGTCCGGGCATCCGCCGGGCTCGGGATCTGCCGCTTTCCGAACGTTCGGCGTTGGTACGGGAGAACGCGGATTACGGCGAGATCCTCTGTCATTGCGAAGACGTCTCAAAGGCGGAGATCCGCGAGGCGATCCGGCGCGGAGCCGTCAGCGTGGACGGCGTCAAGCGCCGCGTCGGCACCGGTATGGGGCACTGCCAGGGCAGCCGCTGCGAGCGTGCCGTCATGGAACTGCTGGCAAAGGAGTTGGGCATTCCCGTCACCGCCGTCCGAAAGGACGGACCGGGCTCGGAAATTCTGGAGGGCAGTCATGGAAAGGACTGAGCTGCTGATCATCGGCGCGGGGGCCGCGGGCATCTCCGCCGCCTGTGCCGCATGGGACGCCGGTTGCCGGGACGTGGTTCTGGCAGACCGCCTGCCCTATCCGGGCGGCATTCTCCCGCAATGCCTCCATGAGGGCTTCGGCCTGTCCGCCTTCGGAAAGGAGCTGACCGGCCCCGCCTATGCGGAGAGACTGGCGGAACGTCTGACACGCACAGGCGTGCGCTTTCTGCCGGAACGGGAAGTGCTGGCTGTGACAAAAGAAAAGACCGCTGTCCTGTCCGGCAGCGGCGGGTTGGAAGAGATCCGTTTTGAGAGGCTGATCCTGGCGACGGGAAGCCGGGAGCGTACAGTCGGCTCCCTCGCCCTTGCGGGGACGCGTCCGGCCGGTGTGTTTACGGCCGGACAGGCGCAGGAAATGATCAATCTCCATCATTGGCAGCTGGGCGATCGCATCGTGATCCTGGGCAGCGGCGATCTGGGGATGATTCTGGCCCGGCGCTTCACCCTGGAGGGGAAGCAGGTGCTGGCTGTGCTGGAGCAGGAAGCACATTTCGGCGGCCTGGCCAGAAATTATCACCGCTGCATTGAGGCGCATCACATCCCGATCCGCTATCGCTGCACGGTCCGGGAAATCCATGGTATGCCCCGCATCACGGGTGTGACGGTCGAGGATCTTGACAGCGGCGAACGGGAGCTTCTCTCCTGCGACACGCTCATCACCGCCGTCGGCCTCGTCCCGGAGCGGGAGCTGATCCACAGCCTGGAGGAAGCACCCTGGCTCTCCCTTGCCGGAAACTGCAGCAAGGTGCATGATCTTGCCGACTCCGCGGCCGCGGAAGGCGCGAAGCTGGGCGGGCAGGTCGGGAAACAACTTGTGAAATGATTTCATATCGTTTCGCTTCATTTCGCACGATCTTTTCCGCCCCGCTTGCACCGTGAGAGCGCCCGCGTTAGAATACGCGCATTGAATACGCACAGAAAGGAGAAACCTGCACATGAAGCTCAGCGCAAGAAATCAGCTCAAGGGCACGATCGTGGAGATCCAGGACGGCGCTGTCAACGGCATCGTCAAGATCGATCTCGGCAATGGCAATATCATCAGTTCGGTCATCACCATGTCCTCGATCCGCGAACTCGGTCTCAAGGTCGGCGATACAGCCTATGCGGTCATCAAGGCCAGCAACGTGATGATCGGTGTGGACGACTGATCACCAAGACGATAGAGCAAAAAAACACCGCGACGGCCCGCATATTGCGGACCGCCGCGGTGTTTTATCCGCCCAGAGTGAGAAAACGGATCATGAATTGCCGGTGGAAGCGTGCGACTGCTTCCTCCTCGCCGGAGAAGGTCACCAACGTGCGGGGGAAAGAATAACTGCCCACTTTGCTCTCTTCCAGCGGCTGCAGACAGACCTCACAGCCGCCAATTGCATAGCGCGCCTGCGCGAGCTCCCGCGCCTGTGCAAGGCCCTGCAGGTATTCCTCGATCCGCTCCATGGGCAGCGCCCAGTTTTCCCGGATCGTCATCTCAGCCTCCCGCCACAGCCGGGAAGAAGTACACCACGTCCCGGTCCCGGAGCTTTGTCCGCGGATTGACCCGGACGCCGTTGACAGCGACCAGACAAGCGCGGAAGTCTTTTTCCGTCACGGCAAAGTCCGGCCTTTGCCTCCGGATCTCCCGGCAGACGAGCGGAATCAGTTCACGGACGCTCCCGGCCTCCAGCTGCAGTTCCTTCACGCCGGATTCCAGACGCAGCGTTCCGAACAGCCTGACCGTCACCATCAGCGGATCCCCAGACGGCGCAGCTTCTTTTCCGAGGGCAGGCCGTTCTTTTCCCAGCCCCGTGCGCGGTAATAGGTCTTCTTCATCTGCTCCAGCGGCACTCTGGTGTTTGGCCTTTTGGGGTCCTGCGGCATGTCAGTCAGGCGCTTGGGCAGCTTGTCGTTTTCCGCGCTGACTCCGAAGCGGGCGTTCACCGCGCGCTCCACGTTATAGCTGCGCTCACCGCAGCGGATGAATTTACCGATGTTCATCTTCATGCCCGTGGTGTAGCTGAGCTCACAGGGATAAGGCAGCAGCGGGAGATTGAAGCAGGCGATTTCCGGCAGCTTGTTCAGCACGCGCACGGCCGGACCCAGGTACGGGATCACAGCGTTGACGGTCTTTGCCAGCGCCCCGTTGGGATTTTTCAGCAGGAAGGCGGGAAAGACGCCGTAGGAGGTAAAGAGACACTGCCCGCCCATAGAGATGGCCTCCATCAGATCCTGCATGACCATGCACAGATCCGCCTTGCCCCGGGGCGTCTGGCCGTTGACGTTCAGACCCAGACCCTCCAGCACCACCAGATAGCCGCCGTTTAAGTGGCAGCCGCCCCGGTTGGCCACCGCGTAGCCCAGCCCCTGGCCCACGGCGCGCCGCGGCTCATAGGCGGCCAGCTCCATCCCCTTGGAGTGAATGGCAAACTCCTTGCCGCCGTACTTCTCGCTCAAGCGTTTGCTGCCCTCGGCAAGCTCATCCCCGATGCCGCGGCGATGGGCGATATCCTCAAAGACCTGAGACAGGCCTTCCGTCTGCCCGAAAGTGAGTCCTGTTTTCCACAGGCCCTTTTCGTTGGCCTCCATGGCCCAGGCCAGGGTCCCGGCCGTGGAGATGGTGTCCATCCCCAGCTCGTCCAGCTCATAATTCCAGCGACAGATCTGTTCCAGATCGGCGTTTTCAATATTGCCGCCCAGCAGGCCCAGCGTTTCCAGCTCCGGCCCCTTGACGGGTTTTCCGTCCACCGGCACGCGGCGGGAGCAGCGGATCGGGCAGGACAGACAGCCGTTGTTGGAAAGGTTCAGTTCCTCGGCCAGCGCCTCACCGCTGACTGCCTCGAAACCCTCAAACTGCCCCTTGGCATAGTTGCGGGTGGACAACAGGCCGTGCACCTGCATGGAACTGACAAGTCCGGCCGTACCCAGCTTTGGCAGCTGCTCGCCCGTCAGCGGATGGGAGCGGATCGCCTGCACCCATTTCTTATGGTGTGCAGCCGCCTTGTCCTTGTCGTAGACGCTGGGGATCGTGTCGCCCGCGGCGGTGATGGCCTTGAGATTTTTGCTGCCGAATACCGCGCCCATACCGGCCCGACCCGCTGCCCGCTCGCCGCTCATCACGGAGGCATAGCGCACCAGATTTTCCCCGGCCGGGCCGATGGCGACCATGCCGCAGCGCACGCTTCTGCCGTGAGCGGCATCCAGCGTCCGCTGCAGCGTCTCCTGTGTCTCGGAGACTTTCAAGCCCCAAAGCCCGGCAGCGTCATGGAAACGAAATTCCCCGTTTTCGATTTCCACCCAGGTCGGCTGTTCGCATCTTCCACGGATGATCAGCGCGTCGAAGCCGGCTTTCTTCAGATAGTGGCCGAAGTTGCCGCCGCAGTTGGAGGAGGAGGTGATCCCCGTCAGCGGGGAGAGGGAGGAGATATCGAAGCGGTTGGACGACGGCGCTCCCGTGCCGGTCAGCGGCCCCGTGGCGATCACGATCAGGTTCTCGGGATCGAAGGCCGTCTCCTTCCCGGTCAGATTGTCATAGAGAATTTTGGAGGCCATGGCCTTGCCGCCGATATACTTCTCCCGGGCAAGGTCTGTCCAGACATAGTTTTCGGCCTTCCGTGCGCTCAGATCCAGCAGCGCCACCCTGCCCATATAGCCGCAATAGTTTGTCATCCGAATCCCTCCGGCGTGTATTATAATCCTGCCTCCATCTTAGTACAAAACAGCGGGATTGAAAAGCGGAAAATTCTATATGCAGTTTCGTGCGATTTCACATCGTTTGGTACAAAAGCTACTGAAATTTGATTGAAATGCCCGACAACAGATGCTACACTACAGACAAGTTGATACGCTTATTGGATAAGCGGTGGACGAGCCTCTTTCCTTGAGCAGAACCGGTACAGCACAGCTGTGCCTGTTTTGTTCTGGAAAGGGGATATTTTTTTAGGAGGAAAACCGAAATGAAAAAGATCGTATCCCTGCTCCTGGCGATGATCATGATTTTTGCGCTGGCTGCCTGCGGGCAGAGCGCGGCTCCCGCCCCTGCGGCCACCGAGGCTCCCGCTGCCGTGGAAGAACCTGCAGCAGAGTCTGCCCCGGTCGAAGAAGCTGCGCCTGCGGAAGAGCCCGCCCCCGAGGCTGACGCGCTGGTGGTCGACACCTGCATCCTCATGGAGGCGGACGACGCCATGATCAACAACTACAGCCTGCTGGCCGTGAATCCCGACGCTCCCTTTGTCGACGCCGACGGCAACGCGGTTGCGGACGTGGAACTCAACACCGTGGGCGCCGCGGCGCTGATCAACTGGCTGCTTTCCGAGGAAGGTCAGAACCTGGCTGCCAACTACGGATTTGAAGAGTACGGCGAATACCTGTTCTATCTCAAGGACGGCCGCCCCGTCTCCACCGCCGAGATTCCCGAGGCCACCGAGGAGACCAAGCACATCCGCCTTTCCACCACCACCTCCGTCAACGACTCCGGTCTGCTGGGCTACCTGCTGCCCATTTTCGAGGAGAAGTACGGCTACGAGGTGGAGGTCTACTCCGCCGGCACCGGCAAGTCCATCGCCAACGCCAAGATGGGCAACGCCGACCTGATCCTGGTCCACTCCAAGAAGCAGGAGGAGGCCTTCATTGCCGACGGCTTCTCTTATGTGATCGACGGCATGGAGACCGAGCGCCTGAACTGGATGTATAACTACTTTGTACTCTGCGGCCCGTCCGCCGATCCCGCGGGCGTCAAGGACGCCGCTGACGTCAAGGCCGCCTTCAAGGCCATCGCCGACGGCAAGTACACCTTCATCTCCCGCGGCGACGGCTCCGGCACCCACACCAAGGAGCTGAGCCTCTGGCCTGAGGAACTGGGTATTACCGCCGAAGCCGAGAGCTTCCAGGACTATACCGACTGGTACGTCTCCGCCAACACCGGCATGGGCGCGTGCCTGGTTATGGCCGAGGAGATGGGCGCCTATATCCTCACCGACAAGGCGACCTTCCTCACCTTCGTCGCCAACGACGGCGTGATGGGTTGATTCCCCGCGCTTTATGAAGTAAAATAATAGCCGTGGAGTTTTCTCCACGGCTATTTTAGAAGGATTGTGTTTTATGGGCTCTTCTATCCGAAAAGCAATCGAGTTGATTCTCTCGGCTGATCCCGAACTTTTGAATATCCTCTCGACCACGGCGAAGGTGTGTCTGACCAGTTCGATCCTCGCCCTTGTCCTCGGCGTGCCCATCGGGATCCTGTTGGGGGCGGAGCGCTTCCCCGGGCGCAAGGTGCTGCTGGTGCTCAACCGCACGCTGATTGGCATGCCTCCGGTGGTCTGCGGTCTGCTGTTCTATATGCTCTTCTCCGGTGTCGGGCCCTTCCGGCATCTTCACTGGCTCTTCACGGTAAAGCTCATGATCCTGGCCCAAGTCGTGCTCATCACGCCGATCATCGTCGGCGTGATGGAGACCTTTGTGGCCGACACCGCGCCCGCCCTGCGTGAAACCACCCGGGGCCTGGGCTTCGGCCGATTGAAGGAATACCGGCTTCTCATGAACGAGTGCCTGTACTCCATCTTCTCGGCCTATCTGCTCTCCTTCGCCCGCGCCATCGCGGAGGTGGGCGCCGTGGCCATGGTGGGCGGCGCCATTGCCTGGAAGACAAATGTGATGACCACCGCCATCATGATGTATACCAACCGCGGCAGCTTCACCCTGGGCATCGCCCTGGGGCTCATCCTGCTGACGCTGTCACTGCTGGTGAATATCGTGCTCAGCGTGATGCAGGGGAGGCTCAGCCGATGAAGACGACGGCCTTTACCAAAACCTACAACAAGCGGGTCGTGTTGAACCTTCCAGAGCTGGAACTCCCCAAAGGGCAGATCACTGCGGTCATCGGTCCAAACGGCAGCGGCAAATCCACTTTTGCGAAGATCCTCGCAGGGATCGAGCGCGCGGACGACAGGCGCCCGGTCCTGTCCGGCGTCTCTGTGGGCTATCTGCCGCAGAAGAGCTTCCCCTTCCGCATGAGCACGGAGAAGAACATTCTGCAAAACGGAAACGACCCCGCCTGCGCTTCGGCGCTGATGAAAGCCTTGGGCATCGAGGCTCTCGCCGGGCAGAGCGCGAAAAAGCTCTCCGGCGGCGAGACGGCCCGCATGGCGCTCTGCCGCATCCTGATGCGGCGCTACGCGCTGTTGATCCTGGACGAACCGACCGCGGCCATGGATATGGAATCCACCCTTGCCGCGGAGGAATGTATCCGCAGGTATTGCGATGAAACTGGCTGCGGCGTGCTGCTCATCACCCACAGCATCTCCCAGGCCAAGCGCCTGGCCGATCAAATCATCGTTTTGCATGAGGGTAAGCTCATCGAGCAAGGGGATACGGAGCGCGTTCTCGCCTCCCCCCGGGAAGAGCAGACCCGGCGCTTTCTGGAGTTTTTCGGCGTATAAACGAAAAAATGGACGGAGGAGAAATACACATGGCATTTGTCAAAAACATCTATTACCGCAGCTTCCAGGCGGTCTTCAACGTGGGTGCCCGGTGCCTGTACTGGCGTCGGCCGATCCCGTTCTCCGGTGTCGGCAGTGTGCAGAAGATCCCGGAGCTGCTGAAAAAAGAGAAGGTACAAAAGGTCATGGTCGTCACCGGCCCCACCGTCGGCAGAAAGCTGGCCCCGAAGATCCTGACGGAACTGGACAAGGCCGGCATCGCCTACACCCTCTTTGCAGAGGTGGAGGCAAACCCCTCCGTGAACACGGTCAACCGGATCCAGAAGCTCTATCTGGACACCGGCTGCCAGGGCTTTATCGCCATCGGCGGCGGCTCGCCCATGGACGCTGCCAAGGCCGCGGCGGCCCGCGTGGTGCGGCCGAACACGCCGGTCGGCAAAATGGCGGGCCTGCTGCGCGTCGGGAAAAAGATCCCGCCCTACATCGCCGTGCCCACCACGGCGGGCACCGGCTCGGAGACCACCATCGCCGCCGTCATCACCGATACCGAGACCCATCACAAATACGCGCTGATGGATCTGCATCTGGTACCGAAGTACGCGATCCTGGACCCGGAGATGACCCGCGAGCTGCCGCAGAAGATCACCTCCACCACCGGAATGGACGCGCTGACCCACGCGGTGGAGGCCTATGTCTGCTGGACTTACAACACCGCCGAGAGCATCCGCCTGGCGGAGGAGGCCGTGTGCGAGATTTTTCGATACCTGGAGCGGGCATACAACGACGGCAACGACATGGAGGCCCGCACCCAGATGCTGATCGCCTCCTTCAAGGCGGGCTTTGCCTTCACCCGCGCGGGCGTCGGCAACGTCCACGCCATCGCCCACACCCTGGGCGGCCTGTACAACACGCCCCACGGCCTGGCAAACGCCGTGATCCTGCCCATCGTGCTCGAGGACTACGGCGAGGCGGTCCATGAGAAGCTGGCACACTTGGCGGAGCTGACCGGGGTGAGATTTAACGGCACCGACGCGGAGAAAGCCAGGGCGTTCATCGACGAGATCCGTGCTATGAACAAGCGGATGAATATTCCGACTGGCTTTGATTTTATCAAGGAGGAGGATATCCCCCAGATGATCCGATGGGCTTTGGCCGAGGCTAACCCCGTTTATCCCGTGCCAGTCCTCTACGATAAGAAGCGCTGTGAAAAGGTCATACGCCGCATTATCGCCGAGGCGTAAAAGCAAACTTCCTGCATTTTTGCTTGAAAAGGGCTCTGTGTGGATCCCACACAGAGCCCGCTCGTATTCAGGACAACAAGATCGCAGCCCTGACTGAATACCACGCAATAGCTGTAGGAGGCCATCGCTGAATGGCTTTTCGCGGTATCCGATTGGAGTGATGTTAAGCACACTCCCGATCTGGCTGTGGATAATCAGATTTCTCTCATCTGTCCATCTGTCAGTACGTCGATCATGATCTTTGCAGCTAATCGGAATGAGTAGATAAATGTCTCGCAATCGGTCAACACATTGACCTCCCGCTGGGCAGTCATGTAGTCCTCGAACATTTCCTTCTGCTTTTCGGTGAGCGTGTCTGTCAGAGCATCTCCAGCTTTCACAAGGTCATCCAGAGCTTTTGCGTATTGGCTGTTACGTTTGAAGCTACGCTCGCTGGGACGAACATCTCCCAGGTAAAGGTCTTCCAGAATTAGCATCTCAGCACCCCCTCAGCAGTAGACGAGCTCACTCAGTACGATTTCTTCCGCCCGGTTCCGGATGCTGTTCATGCGGCGCACCCACTCCATCTGATCGGAGGCCTTGAGGGCTTCCGTTACGCCTTCCTGTTCTGCCATCTGTTGGGTAAGCAGTTCCATGCGATCCTCGCAGGCTTCGTCGATAGCGGCCAAATGCTGAAACAGCTTCCCAAACAGAAGCAGATTAGAATACAGTACCGGACGACGCTCTTTCAGATAGCGCTTTCGCATCCGACCATACTTGCCGATGGGGTTCACTTCGGTGTCTTCTATTACAAGATTGGGGAGATAATAATCCCCAAATTTATGGTATTGGATGGTCATTTTTCTTCTCCTTTTTGTTTTTATTGGGCAATTACAGTCGCCTCTTGAATCAAAACGGCCCGCCTCTTGAATTAAAACTTGGGATTCAATTCTGTCCTGGCTGTATATGTCGCCTGTTGAATGATTCCAGTCGGATTTCAGAAGGCTGTGAATGGCATCTAAACTCTATTTTGGGCATCGATATACCTGACTGTAAAAATGACTGGAATGGAGAAGAAACGCAATGCTCTGATCATTAATATTTGTGCTCGAAATGATTTGAATTTCACTGTTTCGCGATCTTTTATACCGCAAAAAGTTGTGAAACGCTCAATGGGGTTCAAGAGGCCGCTGGTTCAAATCCAGTCACTCGGACCAAGGGGTCGTTGCAAAATGAGAGTTTTGCAGCGGCCCTTTTTTCAGGCCTAAAGGGCGAAGGAAACCGAGAGATTGTGGAAAACCAGCCGCAAATCTCCCGGATTTTGCATGGCAAAGCCAGCCCCAGCCCATAGACTGGC
>JAFWQQ010000088.1 GCA_017545165.1 Oscillospiraceae bacterium | reverse complement strand
GTAGACAGATATTTGCGAGATGGATTTGTGTCAGGCGAGGCATCGTCCGCAGGGAATACTTTGTGTATTGCCAAGGACGATAACGAAGCATGGCGCAAATCCAGCCGCAAAGATTGTCTAGTTTCTATTAGATAATAGTATTACAGCGGTTTCGTTGGATCCGATTGACGCGGCTTCTCCGGGACGGTATAATGGTCGCGAACGATCAAAGCGGGAGGGTTTGCCATGAAAGCCATCGAAATGCGGGATATCCTGGAGTATCGCTTTCTGTCCAACGTCCGTTTCGCCCCCGGCGGAGAGCGGGCGGCCTTCGTCCTCGCCAAGGCCGACGAGGAGGAAAACTGCTACGAGCAGCGGCTTTGGCTCTATGAGAAGGGGCGGCTGCGCCAGCTCACGGACCTGGGCAAGGAGGGAAGCTTCGTCTGGCTGGACGAGGAGAGGCTCCTCTTCCCGGCGCTCCGCTCCGCCAAGGAGAAAAAACGGGGGGATGCCCACGAGGAGTTTACCAGCTACTATGCGCTGGATCTCCGGGGCGGCGAGGCCCTGCCCTTCCTGAGCCTGCCCTTCGCCGCCGGGGAGCTGAAGGTACTGGACGAGGGGCGCTTTGCCGTCTCCGGCTCTGTGGACAAGCGCTGCCCGGAGCTCTACGCCGCCGATGAGGAGAGCCGGGGCAAGGTCCGGAAGGAGCGGGAGGAGGACAAGGACTACGAGGTCTTTGACGAGCTGCCCTATTGGTTCAACGGCCAGGGCGTCACCAATGGCAAGAGGCAGCGGCTTTTCCTGGTGGAGAGGGAGCCGCTGACGATCACGCCGCTGACGGAGCTCCCGGAAACCCTGCTGGACTTCACCGTGCTGGGGGACGAGATCTTTTTCGCCGTGCAGCGGCGGGAGAGCCGGCAGCAGATCCGGGGCTTCCGTCTGCGCTCCCGGAACTGGAAAACCGGAGAGGAGCGAACGCTGCTGGAAAACAGAGAGCTCTGCTTCGCCGGGATCGAGGCCGTGGGAGAGAAGCTCTGGCTTTTCGCAACCGAGGCCCGGCGCTTCGGCCTGAACGAGAACAGCTGGGTCTACACCGTGGATCCCGGATCCGGGGAGCTTGCGCTGCTGCGGGCGGAGGAGTACAGCATGTACTGCTCTGTGGGCAGCGACTGCCGCCTGGGCGGGGGCCGTCAGCAGGCGCCCCGGGGCGACAGCCTTTACCATCTCACTACCAGGGAAGGGGATTGCCATCTGTACCGGCTGGACCCGGACGGCGGCGACAGGCCCGTGATCGAAAAACCGGGCAGCATCGACGCCTTTGACGTGCACGGGGACGAGGCCCTGCTCATCGCCCTTTACGATATGGGCCTGCAGGAGCTCTTCCGGGCGGATCTCAAAACCGGGGCCATCGAGCGGATCAGCCATTTTAACGATGAGGCTCTGGCGGGGCGCTATGTGGCGAAGCCACAGCCCCTCAGCATCTGCTCCGGCGGCACGGAGATCGGCGGCTGGGTGCTGCTGCCCAAGGACTTCGACCCCGCGAAGAAATACCCCGCCGTTTTCGATATCCACGGCGGGCCCAAGACGGTCTACGGGCCGGTGTTTTACCACGAGATGCAGCTCTGGGCGGGGATGGGCTACTTTGTCTTCTTCTGCAACCCCACCGGCAGCGACGGGCGGGACAACGCCTTTGCGGACATCCGGGGCAAGTACGGCACCGTGGACTACGACAATCTCATGGACTTCTGCGACGCGGTGCTGGAGGCGTATCCCCAGATCGACCGGGACAGGGTCTGCGAGACCGGCGGCAGTTACGGCGGCTTCATGACCAACTGGATCATCGGCCACACGGACCGCTTCTGCTGCGCCGCCAGCCAGCGCTCCATCTCCAACTGGCTGAGCTTCTGGGGCACCAGCGACATCGGCTTTGACTTCACCCCGGACCAGAACGCCGGGGACCTGTACGGGAGCCCGGAAAAGCTCTGGGCCCGCTCGCCCCTGGCCTATGCAAAGGATGTGAAGACGCCGACCCTGTTCATCCACTCCGACGAGGACTACCGCTGCCCCCTGGAGCAGGGCCTGCAGATGTTCAGCGCCCTGGTGGACCGGGGCATGGAGGCCCGGCTCTGCCTCTTCCACGGGGAGAACCACGAGCTCAGCCGCTCCGGCAAGCCCAAGCACCGCCTGAGACGCCTGCAGGAGATTACGGACTGGTTTGAGAAGCACGCGAAAGGAGAAACACATGATGAGAAGACAGGATAAGCATTTTTGGAGCACGCTGCCTCTGGCGCTGGCGCTCTGCCTGCTGGTCGGGATGCTGGCTGCGTGCGGAGCCGCCGGAGGGTACGGGACGATCCCCCCGATGGTTGTGCTCTCTTCTGTGGGGAATACGGGGGACACAACGTCCAGCGGCAGCCTGTGGGATAAAACGCTGATGGTGGTGCCGGAAGAGATCCCGCAGGAGGCCCTGGGCGGAGAGGAGGCGCTTTGCTGCGGCGTTGGGGCCAATAACCGCCTTCTGATGCTCAGCGAGACGGCGGTCTGGCTCTACGACTCGGAGACGGAGGAGCGACTGCCTCTGCTGCCCGGCAACAGCGAGACGGAAGCGTATCTGCGCTTGATCCTGACCAATATGGGTGAGGATGCCGAGCAGCTGCCTGCCGAGGAACTGCTGAACCGACTGATCGCTGTCCGGTTTGCGGCAGAGCCCACAATGTTGAAGAATCCGGCATACTGCGAACAACGCAGCGGAGTGTGGTTGTATCTGGGCCTGGCTGAAAGCATTCCCTGCCTGGTCGACACGAGATCCGGGCTGTTTTACAGTGAGAGGGACCATCGATACGTAGATGGAAGCGACAGTCAAATCTTCCGCATGTCTGTAGCGTTTGAGTCACCGGATCTCTATGATCTTGAAAGCGGCACGACATTACCCTTCCTGCTTGTGAATTTTGGGGGCGGTCGGAGACCTACGGCGTATTCCTGCGGCTTCCTCCCGGACGGAGGCAAATATGTCGTTCTATTCAAAAATGGGCAGCTTCACCTGGAATTGCTGACCGCAGACGGCAAGAGCGAGCAGTACGAGCTGGGAAACTTTTGGCTGCGCTATCTCGGCGGCTTCAAGATGGTCTGGCCGGTGGGAGATACGGCCGTCCTCGTGAGCGGACAACAGTCCAACGGCCTGAGCCCCCACATCACGGTGCTGATTGACCGCTTGAGCGGGACAGTTTCTCTGCTGTGGATGGAAAACCTGAGGCTGGAGAGCGCTCCGCTGTCGGAGTTCTTGGACGAGAAAGGGAATGTCCGATTTCCCGAGGAATGGAACGGAAGCACCGCTATCTTTCCGATTTCCGCCCTGGAGGACGGAAAGACGGCCCTGCTCTACTACGGCTCCTCCCCGAGCCTGGCGCTGTTTCGCCCGGAGAGCATGGAACTGAAGACGATCTTAAACTCCCCCGGGGTCGGTGAGAAGCTGCGGCCGGAGCTGGTCTACGGCGGGGATGAGCTGCTGGTGAACCAGAAGTCCCATGAGCTGCTCCGCCTGCAGGAAATCGGGGCATACGCCTCATACTAAAACCTAATAGAAATCAGACAATCTTTGCGGCTGGATTCGCGCCATGCTTCGTTGCTTTCCTTGCAAATATATCTCCATTATTCGCTGCGAAAAGCGCCTCGCCTGACACAAATCCATCTCGCAAATCTTT
>JAFWQQ010000057.1 GCA_017545165.1 Oscillospiraceae bacterium | reverse complement strand
TGTCATTTTAGCGAAAGCGGGCAGGAATGCCCTTTACAGGATTAGTAGTAGCAGAAAAAGAGAAACAAACTTTTGTGGTTGCAGTTTTCCAAAAAAGTGGCGGACGGAAGTGAGAGAAAGTTTGCAGTCACGGAGAGCAAGATTCTACCGCAGTACCAAAATTCGCTTATCGCTCATTTTGCCCCTGCGGGAATCTTGTTGGGGAGTGCCTTCCCCAAACCCTGCTTATGCGGCTTACGCCGCTGGAAAATCCCTCAAAATAATTTTTCGGATTTTTCAAAAACAGTTCCGCTTTACACCCTGTTTTTCTCCTATTAGTGAGAGGACACCACGCACAGCCGAAGGAGGTTTTACCATGCGAAAACGATATAACACGCCGCACCGCAGCCGGGTAGTCAAGACACGCATGACCGAGGAAGAATACGCCGAGTTTGCGGAAAGGCTTTCTGCTTACAACATGAGCCAAGCCGAGTTTATCCGGCAAGCCATAACCGGGGCAGCCATACGCCCCATCATAACCGTTTCCCCCGTCAATGACGAGTTGCTTGCCGCTGTCGGGAAGCTGACCGCCGAATACGGCAGGATCGGCGGCAACTTAAACCAGATAGCCCGGACGCTGAACGAGTGGCACAGCCCCTACCCGCAGCTTGCCGGGGAGGTACGGGCGGCGGTTTCCGACCTTGCTGCCCTAAAGTTTGAAGTCTTGCAGAAAGTGGGTGACGCTGTTGGCAACATTCAAACATATCAGCTCTAAAAATGCGGACTATGGCGCAGCGGAAGCCTATCTCACATTTGAGCATGACGAGTTTACCATGAAGCCCACCCTTGATGAAAACGGGCGGCTGATACCGAGGGAGGATTACCGCATTTCTTCCCTCAACTGTGGGGGCGAGGATTTCGCTGTTGCCTGTATGCGGGCTAATCTCCGCTATGAGAAAAACCAAAAACGGGAAGATGTGAAAAGCCACCACTATATCATCAGCTTTGACCCACGGGACGGGACAGACAACGGCTTGACCGTAGACCGGGCGCAGGAGCTGGGCGAGCAGTTCTGTAAAGAGCATTTCCCCGGACACCAAGCCTTAGTCTGCACCCACCCGGACGGGCATAACCACAGCGGCAATATCCATGTGCATATCGTCATCAACTCCCTGCGGATTTATGAAGTCCCGCTTCTGCCCTACATGGACAGACCAGCCGACACACGGGAGGGCTGCAAGCACCGCTGCACCAACGCCGCTATGGAATATTTCAAGAGTGAAGTCATGGAGATGTGCCACCGGGAGGGGCTTTACCAAATCGACCTCCTAAGCGGCAGCAAGGAACGGATAACCGAACGGGAATACTGGGCGGCAAAGAAAGGACAGCTTGCCCTTGATAAAGAGAACGCTGTCAGAGAAGCCGCAGGACAGCCGACCAAGCCCACCAAGTTTGAAACGGACAAGGCGAAGCTGCGCCGGACGATACGGCAGGCACTTTCCCAAGCTGGCAGCTTTGACGAATTTTCTTCCCTTTTGCTGCGGGAGGGTGTGACCGTCAAGGAGAGCCGGGGGCGGCTTTCCTACCTCACGCCGGACAGGACAAAGCCTATCACAGCCCGGAAGCTGGGGGACGATTTTGACAAGGCTGCTGTCCTTGTCCTGCTTACGCAGAACGCCCACAGAGCCGCCGAACAGAGCAAAGCCATACTCGAATACCCTGCCGCGGTTAAAAAGCTGTCACAAGGGGAAAAAACCACAAAAACCACCCCGGCAGACAACACCTTGCAGCGCATGGTTGACCGGGAAGCCAAGCGAGCCGAGGGCAAGGGCGTGGGCTATGACCGCTGGGCGGCAAAGCACAACCTAAAGCAAATGGCAGCTACCGTTACCGCCTATCAGCAGTACGGCTTTTCTTCCCCGGAGGAACTGGACGAAGCCTGTTCTGCCGCCTATACCGCCATGCGGGAAAGCCTTACAGAGCTGAAGCAGATGGAAAAGACGCTGAACGGGAAAAAGGAGCTGCAACGGCAGGTGCTTGCCTATTCCAAGACCCGCCCTGTCCGGGACGGGCTGAAACAGCAGAAAAACGCCAAAGCAAAAGCAGCCTACCGTCAGAAGTACGAAAGCGACTTTATCATAGCAGACGCAGCCGCCCGCTATTTCAGGGAAAACGGCATTTCCAAGCTGCCGAGCTATAAAGCCCTGCAAGCAGAGATTGAAACCCTTATCCAAGAGAAAAACAGCGGCTACAACGATTACCGGGCAAAACGGGAGGAATACCGCCGCTTACAGACTGTCAAGGGCAATATCGACCAGATTTTACACCGGGAGCGCAAGCCTGTGAAAAGGCAGGAACAGGAACGATAAAAACCGCCCCAAAATGTACCCGAACCTATACAGAACAAGGGGGCTGCCCCGTACCCTATCCGCAAATACCAAAGGATTTTTTAACGGGCTTATAGGGCAGAAAAAACCCGAAAATGATACCGAGATGATACAGAATTACCGCCGATACCGCCACACCAGCGGAAACGGCAGAAAGGAGCGCACCCATGCCAAGAATGAGCAAGAAACGGCGGCTGGAATGGTCTTTTTTCCTGCGGCAAGTGAAAGTCGGGAATTCCACCTGCGATCGTATCACATACAATGACCTCTGCCGGGGCTGTACCCATAGCTGCAAGCAGAGCTTCCGGGCGGTTATCATACTCTGCCCCCACTACTACTCCAAACGCCGGAAAAAGGAGGACAGGGACAATGGCAGATAACCGCAAGTATTACTACCTCAAGCTGAAAGAGAACTTTTTTGACAGCGACTCCATTGTGCTGCTGGAAGATATGAAAGACGGGATTTTATACTCCAATATCCTCTTGAAGCTGTACTTAAAATCGCTGAAAAACGGCGGGAAATTGCAGCTTGACGAGCATATCCCCTACACAGCGCAGATGATAGCGACACTGACCCGCCACCAGATAGGGACGGTTGAGAGGGCTTTAGAGATTTTCCGGCAGTTGGGGCTTGTGGAGCAGCTTGACAGCGGGGCTTTCTATATGACCGACATTGAGCTGATGATAGGACAGTCCTCTACCGAAGCCGAGCGGAAACGGGCTGCAAGACTGGAAAACAAGGCACTTTTACCGCCCCGGACAAAAGGCGGACATTTGTCCGACATTCGTCCACCAGAGATAGAGATAGAGTTAGAGAAAGAGATAGAGATAGAAAAAGAGAGAGAGGGAGAAACGGGACACCCCGCCCCCGCCGCTTATGGCAGATACAACAATGTGATACTGACCGATACAGAGCTTTCCGGGCTAAAAACAGAGTTGCCCGACAAGTGGGAGTATTATATTGACCGGCTTTCCTGCCATATCGCTTCCACCGGGAAACAGTACCACAGCCATGCAGCCACCATTTACAAGTGGGCGCAGGAGGACGCTGCCAAAGGCAAGGCTGCCCCGAAACAGGGCATACCCGATTATTCATGCAAGGAGGGCGAGAGCTTATGAAAAACGGAATTGAAGCTATGATTACGGACATTACAGCCACTACCGCCGAAGCGGAGGACTACACAGGCGAGGACGGGCTTTTATACTGCGGTAAGTGCCATACGCCCAAAGAAGCCTATTTTGCAGAGGGAAAGACTTGTTTCGGGCGTGACCGCCACCCGGCAGAGTGCGACTGCCAGCGGGCAGCCCGTGAAAAGCAGCAAGCCGCCGAAAGCCGACAGAAGCACCTTGAAAAAGTGGAGGACTTGAAACGCCGGGGCTTTACCGACCCTGCTATGCGGAACTGGACATTTGAGCATGACAACGGCAGAAACCCGCAGACCGAAACCGCCCGCTTTTATGTGGAGAGCTGGGAAACCATGCAGGCTGAAAATATCGGCTACCTGTTTTGGGGCGGCGTGGGGACGGGAAAAAGCTACCTTGCCGCCTGTATCGCCAACGCCCTTATGGAAAAAGAGGTTGCCGTCTGCATGACAAACTTTGCAACGATACTGGGTGACCTTGCCGCCAGCTTTGAGGGCAGGAACGAATATATTTCCCGCCTTTGCAGCTACCCTCTGCTGATACTTGATGATTTCGGTATGGAGCGAGGAACAGAATACGGGCTGGAACAGGTTTACAGCGTGATTGACAGCCGTTACCGAAGCGGCAAGCCGCTGATCGCCACGACCAACCTCACGCTGGAGGAATTGCAGCACCCGCAGGACACGCCCCACGCCCGTATCTATGACAGGCTGACTTCCATGTGCGCCCCCGTCCGCTTCACGGGCAGCAACTTCCGAAAGGAAACCGCACAGGAAAAGCTGGAACGCTTAAAGCAACTGATGAAGCAGCGAAAGGAGAGCCTATGACAGAAACGAAACAGACAAGCACCACCAAAACAGACCGCCGCCCGGACTGTGTGACGGAAATCCGCATGGGCAACTCCGTCCTTACCGTTTCCGGCTTCTTCAAGCAGGGCGCAACCGACACCGCAGCCGACAAGATGATGAAAGTGCTGGAAGCGGAAGCTGCTACACAAAAAACGGCGATTTGACCGACCATAAAGAAGCAGATTTGACGCTTTTGCCGCTATACAGACAGCCGCCCCATGTGGTACAATCAAGGTACGGAATAGTGGGGCTGGCTGTCGGAAACGGAGGATTTTATGTTAAGACAGACCAACCAACAACCAATTACCGCCCTTTACCCAAGACTATCCCATGAGGACGAGCTGCAAGGCGAAAGCAATTCCATTTCCAATCAGAAGCGTATCCTTGAAACCTATGCAAAGCAGAACGGCTTTTCCAATCTGCGCTGGTACACGGACGACGGTTATTCTGGTGCGAACTTTCAAAGACCCGGTTTTCAAGCCATGCTTGCGGACATTGAAGCCGGAAAAGTCGGGACAGTTATCGTAAAGGATATGTCGAGGTTAGGGCGAAACTACCTGCAAGTGGGAATGTACACGGAAATGATTTTCCCACAGAAAGGTGTCCGCTTCATCGCTATCAATGACGGAGTGGACAGCGCACAGGGCGACAATGACTTTGCCCCGCTGCGGAATATCTTTAACGAATGGCTGGTGAGAGATACGAGCAAGAAAATCAAAGCAGTAAAACGCTCAAAAGGCATGAATGGCAAGCCCATCACAAGCAAGCCTGTGTATGGCTACCTCATGGACGAGGATGAAAATTTCATTATTGACGAGGAAGCTGCACCCGTAGTCAAGCAGATATACAACCTCTGTCTTGCCGGGAATGGTCCGACCAAGATAGCCCGTATGCTCACAGAGCAGCAAATCCCCACGCCGGGAACGCTTGAATACCGCAGGACGGGCAGCACCCGCCGCTACCACCCCGGCTATGAGTGCAAGTGGGCGACCAATACCGTAGTGCATATCCTTGAAAACCGGGAATACACAGGCTGTCTGGTAAATTTCAAGACAGAAAAACTTTCTTACAAAGTCAAGCACAGTGTAGAAAATCCCCCGGAAAAGCAAGTGATTTTCGAGAACCACCACGAGCCTATCATAGACACCCAAACATGGGAACGGGTGCAGGAGCTTCGCAAACAGCGCAAACGCCCAAACCGCTATGATGAAGTGGGTTTGTTCTCCGGCATACTGTTCTGTGCGGACTGCGGCAGCGTGATGTATCAGCAGCGATACCAGACGGACAAGCGCAAGCAGGACTGTTATATCTGCGGCAACTACAAGAAACGCACCCATGACTGTACGGCGCACTTTATCCGCACCGACCTCTTGACCGCTGGTGTACTCTCCAATCTGCGGAAAGTGACCAGCTATGCGGCAAAGCATGAAGCCCGGTTTATGAAACTCTTGATTGAGCAGAACGAGGACGGGGGCAAACGCAGGAACGCCGCCAAGAAAAAGGAACTGGAAGCCTCCGAGAAACGCATAGCCGAGTTATCCGCTATCTTCAAGCGGCTGTATGAGGACAGCGTGACCGGGCGCATATCAGACGAGCGTTTCACAGAGCTGTCGGCAGACTATGAAGCAGAGCAACGGGAGCTGAAAGAAAGAGCCGCTGCTATTCAAGCGGAGCTTTCCAAAGCACAGGAAGCCACCGTGAACGCAGAAAAGTTTATGAATGTTGTCCGGCGGCATACCAGCTTTGAAGAACTTACCCCTACTCTGCTGCGGGAGTTTGTAGAGAAAATCGTTGTGCATGAGTGCAGCTATGACGAGAACAAGACCCGCAGACAGGACATTGAGATTTATTATTCTTTTGTTGGCAAGGTGGACTTGCCCGAATAACCGCCCGACCTATCCGACACAATGCGCAAGTGCCGGATAGGAACGGCAAAATTTTTTACACTTCTATTACTTCTTTATCGCACATCAGTAAAGCTGGCGGGCATCACGCAGGGCATGCCGTAGTCCCGGGTGGTGTCGGTGTGCTGGTCCCCGTTCCAGAGGATGGGGGCGTAGCTCTGGATGCCCACATAGCCGGAGCGGGAGAAGAAGAACGCCTCCTTGTTTCCGTACTCCTCGATGGCCTCCCGGTTGATTCTGGCCCAGAGCACCGGCCAGAGATTGTGGAGCGTGGCCGGGTCTCCGTCGTGGAGCACGCAGTCGATGGGCAGATATTCGCCGAAGTCCGCCATCCAGCCGGAGACGCCCAGCTCCAGCATGTTCTGCTTGATGAGCACATCCTTGATATAGGTCACGGCCTCCGGGTTGGTCAGGTCCAGCATCCCCGCGTCAAAGGTGGTGGACTTGATGTGGTAGACGCTGCCGTCCCGCCGGGTGATCAGAAAGCCCTTCTCTTTACAATAGGTATAGAGCCGGCTGTCCCGCACCAGGTAGGGGTTGATATAGGCCAGGAACTTTACGCCCCGCTCGTTGAGCTTTCGGATCATGCCCCGGATGTCGGGATAGAGCTCCTCATTGGCCTCCCAGTTCCACCAGACCTGATAGCCCGCGATGGTCCTGTTGCAGCCGGACCAGTCCTGGCTCCACACGCCGCAGATCTCCGCCCCCGCGTCCAGCAGGGAGAAGACCTTCCGCAGCACCTCCTCGGTCCCTCCCTGGGCGGCGACGATCATGCCGTCCATACACCAGTCGGGGATGTACTGCCGGTTGGGGATCTGGACGGACAGGAGGGCCGAGAGCTCCTGGAAGCTGCCGCCCTTCTGCAGGATCAGGGAGGCGGGGCAGGCGTCGTACTGGAAGCGGTACTCCTCCTTGCCGAACTCGGCCCAGCCGTCGGAGGCGGTGTCGAAGCGGATAAGGCGGCCCCTGTCGGTGACGAAGACGGGCATGGGGGCGTAGCTGCCGATGCTCTCGGCCTTCTTCTCCCGGTACAGGACCCGGGGCAGCAGGGCCTTTTCCAGCAGGGTCACGGCCTTCATGTGCTCGGAGACGAAGTTTTTCACCCGCAGGCCCCGGAGATTGGTCTGGCGGTACTGCTCGCCGCCGCCGAAGACCGCCTCTCCCTCCATAGCGGGCAGGGAGAACTCATAGGCCCAGCCCTCCTCGCCCTCCAGGAAGAGCTCCACCCCTCTGGGTCTCGCCTCCGGGCGCAGGCGCAGCGCATGGCCCTGGTCGGAGAAGACGATCCGCTCCCCCTCCCGCTTCACCTTGGTCAGGGGGATGCGGGCGGTCTCCGTGACCGTCTCCTTATAGGTGCCCCGGTTTTCCCTGTAGCTCTTCTCCCGTTTCACCGCGGTGACAAAGGGCCGGGCGAGGGTATGACAGGCCAGCGCCGTCCCGTCCTGCTCCAGGGTCCAGGAGCCGGCGCGCACTTGGGATTGCAGCATCGTCTCATCCTCCGTTCATGATTCTTTTCTGTATTATACCGAACATTTCCCCCTCCGTCCAGAGGGGGAAAGCTTTTTTGCGACTAAGCTTTGATTAAGTTTCATGCCTTATGATCAGGTCAACAAAAGCAAAGGAGGTCAGGCAAATGACAAACGACATTTTCAAGCGGCGCGAGATCAAGTTCCTGGTGGACAGCCGCCAGCGCGCTCTGCTGGAGCAGGCCTTTCTCGGCAGGATGCTCCCGGATCCCCACGGGGAGAGCACCGTCTGCAACATCTACTATGACACGCCGGACTTCCGGCTGGTGCGCGCCTCACTGGAAAAGCCGGTGTACAAGGAAAAGCTGCGCATGCGAAGCTATGGCCGGGCATTGGAGAGCGAGCCGGTGTTCCTGGAGCTGAAAAAGAAATACGACGGCGTGGTCTACAAGCGCCGCATCTCGCTCCCCCAGTGGGACGCCGTCCTCTTCATGGCCGGCGCGGCTCCTCTGCCCCAGCCCAGCCAGATCGGCCGGGAGCTGGATTACTGCCGCCGCTTCTATGGGGATCTCCGTCCCGCGGTGTATCTCTGCTATGACCGCAGCCCCTGGTACTCCTCCGAGGATCCGGGCTTTCGCGCCACCTTCGACAAAAACATCCGCTGGCGCCGGGACTCTCTGCGTCTCAGCGCCGGTATCGGAGGAGAGAGCCTGCTGCTCCCCGGCCAGTCCCTCTTTGAAGTCAAAACCGCCGAGGCCATCCCCCTGTGGCTGGTGGAGGTCCTGGACAAGGCCGGGATCCGGCAGACCTCCTTCTCCAAATACGGCGAGGCCTACAAAAGCATTCTATTAGAAAGGAAAGGTGTTACCTGTGCTTGATTCTGTGTTTTCCACCCTCTATACCAGCGGCGAGACCGTAACGGTCTCCTCCTTCCTGCTGATCCTGGCGGCCGCCCTGGCCCTGGGCGCCGTCCACGGTCTGGTCTACAAGCGCTTCAACCGCTGCAGCGGCAGCTTTGCCGTGACCCTGGCCACCCTCCCCGCGGTGGTGGCGGTGGTGATCCTGATGGTCAACGGCAGCATCGGCGCGGGGGTGGCCGTGGCGGGGGCCTTCTCCCTGGTGCGCTTCCGTTCCGCCCCCGGCACCGGCAAGGAGATCGCGGCGGTGTTCACCGCCATGGCCGCCGGCCTGGCCTGCGGCATGGGCAGCCCCGCCCTGGCGGCTCTCTTCACCCTGATCCTCTGCGGCGCAGAGGCTCTCTACTCCCTCGTCGGCTTCGGCGGCGCCAAAGACGGCGACAGGCGTCGGCTCCTGCACATCACCATGCCGGAGGGCCTGGAGTACGCCGAGGTCTTTGACGATCTCTTCGCCCAGTACACCAGCGACGCCAGGCTCCTGCGGGTCAAGACCGCGAATCTGGGCAGCCTGAACCGCCTGACCTACGAGATCACCCTCCGCCAGAGCGGTACGGAAAAGGCTCTGATCGACGAGCTGCGCTGCCGCAACGGCAATCTGGAGATCTCCCTCTCCGTCCAGACCGACGATGCGGCGGAGCTCTGAGCCAATTCGGAATTCGGAATTCGGAATTCGGAGTTCGGAATTTGGAATTCTGAGTTCGGCGTTCGGAATTCGGGGTTCGGAGTTCGGAGTTCGGAGTTCGGGATTCGGAGTTCGGAGTTCGGAGTTCGGGATTCGGATTTCGGAGTTTGGAGTTCGGAATTCGGAATTCGGAGTTCGGAGTTCGGAGTTCGGAGTTCGGAATTCGGAGTTCGGAGTTCGGAGTTCGGGATTCGGGATTCGGATTTCGGAGTTTGGAGTTCGGAATTCGGAATTCGGAGTTCGGAGTTCGGAGTTCGGAGTTCGGGATTCGGATTTCGGAGTTTGGAGTTCGGAATTCGGAATTCGGAATAACTGCAAACAAGCCGCCCGTACGCCCACGCCCGTCCAGCACCGTAGGGGAGGGGCTTGCCCCTCCCGCGAAAAGCACCATCGTCCGTCCCCCGCCGTAGGGGCGCATCACGATGCGCCCGTCGTCCCCCCCAAGCCTCGTAGCGCCGAGCATTGCTCGGCGTCGTCCCGTCCCCCGCCCACGTCCGTCCTCCTCCGTAGGGGCCGACGTCCCCGGCGGCCCTCGTCCCGTCCCGCGCCCGTCCTCATTTCTTCATTTCTTCATCCCTTCATTCCTTCATTTCCCCCCTTTCCCTCTCGAACAAATTATGAATCTTTCCCTTTTTGCTCTATACAAAAGCATTTTTTCCTGCTATAGTATAAATGTTGGGCCTCCCCGGTGCGAAAACCGGGCGGCCCGATAAAATGCATCTGCCATATGCAGAGAAGTGAGGGTAAACATGTCAAGGACCGCGAAAGAGATCATGCAGATGATCGAAGAACAAGGCATCCAGATGGTGGACTTCAAGGTCGTGGATATCGACGGCCAGTTCCGCCACGTGACCATCCCCGCCGCGCATTTCAACGAGGAGACCATGGAAAACGGCATCGGCTTCGACGCCTCCAACTACGGCTACGCCGTGGTGGAGAAGAGCGACATGGTCTACATTCCCGATCTGGACAGCGCCATGATCGAGCCCTTCAGCCCGATCAAGACCCTCTCCATGATCGGCAACGCCATGATCATCGACTATCCCAAAAACCGCCCGCTGAAGCAGTATCCCCGGAACATCGTGGCAGCGGCGGAGCAGTATATGAAGGACACCGGCATTGCCGACACCATGCTGATCCTGCCGGAGTTCGAGTTCTACCTCTTCGACCAGGTGGGCTGGAAGGTCACCAACAACCACATCGGCGTGCATCTGGACACCAAGCAGGCCTACTGGAACAGCGACACTGACGGCACGGGCTGTGTAGTGCCCTTCCAGAAGAATTACCACGTGGCCAAGCCCCTGGACCCCAGCTTCGAGTGCCGCAGCGAGATGTGCCTGGAGATCGAGAAGGCGGGCGTGCCCGTGAAATACCACCACCCCGAGGTGGGCGGCGCCGGCCAGTATGAGATCGAGCCCCTGCTGATGCAGATGTCCAAGATGGCCGACGGCAGCATGTACATCAAGTACATCATCCACAACGTGGCCCGGAAGTACGGCTACAGCGCCACCCTGATGCCCAAGCCCGTCTACGGCGAGGCCGGCAGCGGCATGCACGTTCACATGCTGCTTCTCAAGGACGGGGAGCCGGTCTTCTCCGACGACAAGGGCTACTCTCACCTGAGCCGCGAGGCCCACTGGTTCATGGGCGGCCTGCTGGAGCACATCGCCTCTCTCTGCGCCATCACCAACCCCTCCACCAACTCCTTCAAGCGCCTGGTGCCCGGCTTTGAGGCTCCGGTGACCGTGGGCTACGCCACCTCCAACCGCAGCGCGGTCATCCGCATCCCGGCCTACGCCAAGAGCCCCAAGCTCCGCCGCTTCGAGCTGCGGAACCCGGACGCCACCTGCAACCCCTATTTCTGCTACGCCGCCATCCTGATGGCGGGTCTGGACGGCATCCAGAAGCAGATCGACCCCCACGAGCGCGGCTGGGGCCCCTACGACATGAACCTCTTCCACCTGCCGGAGGAGGAGAAGAAAAAGCTCCACCACCTGCCCACCTCTCTGGAGCAGGCGCTGGACGCTCTGGAGCAGGATCACGACTATCTCACCGTCGGCGGCGTCTTCCCAGAGGAGCTGCTCCAGGGCTTCATCGCCCGCAAGCGGGCCGAATGCCAGGAGCTCAGCCAGATCCCCCACCCCGCCGAGTTCGAGAAGTACTACAACCTCTGATCTGATATCGCCTTCCAAAAAACGGATCCCCCGGATTGCTCCGGGGGATCCGTTTCCATTCTACGAACTACGATCTACGAACTACGAACTAAACACAGGCCCCTACTCCCCCGCCAGCTCGATCCGCTTGTCGCAGATGGCCAGGGCGGCGGGGCGGTGGGTGACGATGACCACGGTCTGGTCGGTCATGGCCCGCAGGTTTTCCAGCAGGCGCTTTTCCGTCTCGGCGTCCAGGGAGCTGGTGGCCTCGTCCAGCAGCAGGATGGGCCGGCCGGAGAAGATGGCCCGGGCAATGGCGACGCGCTGCATCTGCCCCTCGGAGAGACCGGAGCCTCCCTCGCCCAGAGGGGAATCCAGGCCCTTGTCCAGGGCGGCGACGAAGTCCTCCGCGCAGGCGATGCGCAGGGCGCGCCAAAGCTCGTCCTCCCGCCGCATGGCCTCCCGGTCCCCGAAGGCGACGACCTCCCGGATGCTGCCGCTGACCAGGTGGTTGCCCTGGGGCACGTAGGCGAAGAGGCCCCGCCAGGAGGCGTCCAGCTCCTGCCGTCCCTCCCGGGAAGCCAGATAGCGGCTGCCGCTGTCCAGAGGATAGATGCTCATCAAAAGCTTCAGCACCGTACTCTTGCCGCTGCCGGAGTGCCCGGTAAAGGCCACGTACTCCCCCTTGCGGATCTGCAGGGACAGCTTTTCCAGCACCACCGGCATGGGCGTTTCCTCCTCCCGGGCGGGAGGCTGATAGGTAAAGCAGGCGTCCTCCAGGCCCAGTTCCGTGAAATCCCGCTCGTAGAAGCCGCGGATCTCCGCCTCGGGCCGGGGGCTGCCCTCCTCGTCGGGGAAGCCTTCCGCCTCCATGAGCCGCTCGGCGCTGGCCAGCATGGCGTAATATTCCGTCACCATGGCGGAAAGGCCCGCGAAGGGAGACTGGATCTGGCCCACCAGCTGGAGGATGGCCAGCAGGGTGCCGTAAGAGATGGTATGGTGCAGGATGCCGAAGGAGCAATAGATGGCCGAGCCCACGTAGACGGTCTGGATGATCAGGCCCAGGCCCGCGGCGCAGGCGTTGCCCATATTGCTGCGCCGCATCCTGGCCCGGCGGTGCTCCGCCATGCGCTCCCCGGCCAGCTCCTCGGTGCGTTCCTCCGCGCCGAAGCTGCGCACCACCAGAAGGCTGCCCAGATGCTCCTGCATGAAGATGCGCACCCTGCCGTCGGCCTCCTGGATGCGCTTGTGCAGAGTCTTCAGCACCTTCCGGAAGGAGTAGGTCAGCAGCATCAGCAGCAGGCCGCCGGGGATCAGCACCGCGGCGAAGATCGGCTCCAGGGCGATGATGGCCGCCAGCGCGCCGATCAGCCGTACCGCCATGCCCACCAGATTGGGCAGCAGGGTGGTGAAGGTCTTGGTGACCACCCGGGTGTCGCTGGTGAGGCGGTTCATCCACTCGCCGGAGTGGACAGCGGTCACCGAGGCGTAGTCCTTGCGCAGCAGGCAGCCGAAGAGCCGCTTTTTGAAGCGGTTTTCCATGCCGGAGGCACAGTATTCCTGCAGGAAGCGGCTCAGCCCTCGCATCACAAGCTGGAGGACCACCAGGCCGATCAGCAGGAAGGCGCTGCGGATCATGCCCTCCCGCCTGCCGGCCACCGCCTCGTCGATGATACCCCGCAGGAAGAGGGCGTACAGCACGGTGCTGCCGCCCAGGAAGGACTGCAGCAGGATCAGCAGGCCCACATAGATTTTATCTCTCCCCGTGGTCCGGATGATCCAGAGCAGGGAGGACCGTTCTTTTTTCATCGGCTCGTCCTATCTCAGCAGCTTTTTCAGCTTTCTCCCCGTAAAGCGGACGCCGTCCCGGATGAAAAACAGGCCGGCGCGCAGAGGGAACAGGTCGCACCACAAATGGACGTAGCGCTGATAGGCCGGATCCCCGGTGTCAACGGTCTTTCCGTCCCGCACCACCTGCTTCAGCACGCCCAGGATCTGCTCGTCCCGGACATACTCGCCCTTGCGGCAATTGTCTCCGACGATATAGTAATCCCGCTCCCGGACCTTCAGGATCCGGTGCATCACATACTTGTCCCCCCGCTTGAAGAGCACGGCGTCGTACTTTTTGCAGCGCTCCGGGCCCTTTTTCTCGATGACCATCAGGTCCCGGTTCTGCCGCAGCAGGGGCAGCATGCTCTTGCCCTTGTTGGTAAAGACCAGGACGCCGCTGCGCTCCAGTTCTTCCTCGAAGGAGCTCATTGCAGCGCTCCGATCTCCCGCAGTTTTTCCACCACCCGGTGCACGTCCGCCGCCACGGTCTCCCGGGGGGCCTCATACTGCTCCAGCATGGCGTCCACGATGGCCTCCTCGGTGGTCTCCTTTTTCAGGCAGTTGACGATAAAGGCGGCGGTCTCGTTGGAGCGCACCAGGCCGTGAAAGACCTTGGCGGCGGGGCCGGCGGCCACCATCATCTGCTCCTTGCCCACCTGATGGGTGATGAATCCGTTTTTCAGCTTCATGTTATGCTTCCTCCTGCATTCCTTGATAAGAGATCCTTGCCGCCTCGGGCTCCATATTGCAGCCCAGGCGGTACAGTTTTAGGTTTTTGCTCAGCCGCTCCAGCAGCTCCAGCACCCGCAGCATGCCCTCGCCCGACGCCGGCCGGTAGCACTGCTGCACCAGCATGGGAAAGGCGTCCTCCGGCGTGATGGGCTCGATATGGTTGGTCTCGTCCCGGGTCAGGATGCACAGGGCCTTCAGCGGGGCGGAGAGGTTTCCGCCCAGGTGGTGCTTGCCGTTCCAGGGCGTGCCGTAAGCCAGGACCCGGCCCTCCTCCACCCGGAGCAGGGGCTTGTCGTCGTTGATCATCACGACCCGCTCCCCAAAGACCTCCCGCCAGAGTCGGGCGTGGGTGCTCTTGCCGGTGCCGCTTCTGGCGGTAAAGAGATAGGCCTGTCCGTCCACAGCCAGAACCGAGCCGTGGAACAGCAGCACATCGTATGCCGTTATCCGCTCCGCCAGCTTCCGATAGATGGCCAGGGTCTCCAGATAGGCGTCCGAGCATTCCAGCGGAGGCAGCCCCTCCGCAGCCCGGTTTTCGGCGCCCAGCACCCGCTCCCGGTCGATGTCCGCCTGCTCCATTTCAACGGCAAACAGCGGCTCGTCCTCTGAAAGATAGTCCCGCAGAAAATCCCGCATCTGCCGGTGGATCGCCCGGATCCGCACCGGGACCCCCGCCAGCTTCACCGTAAATTCAGTCATCGTTCCCCGCGCTCCATTCCTTGTAAATGCCGTCTATCTGCTCGTTCAGCTCCCGGATCTGCCGCGCCAGCTCCTCGTCCTCCCGTTCCCACTGAGCGGCCGCTTCACGCATGCCGTTTTTCTCCGGATCGTGCAGATCCCTGGCCCGGGCGAAGCCGGTGATCACCAGCGAGCCGTCCTCCTGGAAGGTCTTCACATAGTCCAGCATCCGCAGGAATCTCTCCCTGCTGTAGATATCCTCGGAAAAGCGCAGCGTAAAGCAGTGCTGGCCCCGCTTCTCCGCCAGTTGTTTGATCTCCTCGCTCACGCCCACATAGTTCCAGGGGTGAGCTCCGCTGAGCCACAGCGGCCCCTCCGTGTCCTTCGCGATGAGGGGCAGTCCCTCCTCGCCGTGGTGGACCGCCACCGAATACCCGCCGGCCTCGATCTCCTCCGTCCAGTCCGGGTCAAAGACCTTGTCGGCGAAATACAGGAACCGGGGCTTGTCGATGCCAGCCTGCCCCAGCAGCGCCGTCATCTTCCGGTCCCAGGCGGCGAAATCCTCGGCGCCCTCACAGACCAGGCAGGTCTCCCAGCCGGCGGCCAGCAGGGAATCGAAGTCCTCCCGGGTGATTTTCCCGGGCTCTCCGGGAAGCTCCCCCTCGCTCAGGCCCAGCACGCCGATGATCTCCCGCTCCTGCAGGAGGGGAAAAACCTCGCTCATCAGCCGCGGGTCCAGCTCCAGGAAAAGCAGCTGCTCCGTGGCGACGCCAAGGCTCTGGTCATAATATGCTCTCTGCAGCCGATCCCGCTGATGGATCAGCTGGTCCCGCTGTTTTTCCAGCGGTTCGGCCCTTTCCAGGACCGCCGAACGCTCCTGCCTGCTGGCCCGGTTCTGAAGGCCCACCGCCAGGATGCCGATCAGCAGCAGCGCCGTGAGCCCCAGGAGGAGCAAGCGCTTCCAGTTGTTCAGAATCTTCATGCCTTCCGCCCTCATGTTTGTTTTCCCGATATTGTCCCATTTTATCTAAAGTATTATAGCAGAGCAAAAGCCTTCGGTCAAGCCGCCGCTTTTCCCCGTCGGTGTCAAGTTGTTGTAGGAAAAAGCAGGCGGGGTCAAAATGGTCTAAGAGCGTTGAAGAGCGCGGTAACCTTGTTTTGCCGAGCGGGGAAAGATACGGCTCTGTCCGGATCAGCGAGACTGACAGTGTTGGGCAGGAAGTGCTTCTCAGCAGTTTTCAGGAAATCTGAGGCAGGCGGATAACGTAAGTTTTGC
>JAFWQQ010000087.1 GCA_017545165.1 Oscillospiraceae bacterium | reverse complement strand
CTGTTCCCCCGGCGGCCTGTGCTTCCCCCAGCGGGGGAAGCTCCCCCAGTGCGCACACTGGGGGTGATGAGGGAGAATGTCATCTTCATGCACCAGCCGCAGTTCTTCTTTCTCCCTCACCTGTCAGCTTCGCTGACAGCAGAGCTGGGAACGTCGCACGCTGCCCGCGCGTTCGGCGGCCTCCGCCCGCTTGTCCTGTACCGTTTTCAGAATCAACAGGCCGATCAGAATCGCGGCCACGGCGCTGCAGACCAACAGGATCTGTTTCTTCTTACTCTTTGGGGGCTTCGGCGCTTCTGCCTCAGAGGTGGATTCCCTCCGCTCCAGGTCGGCAACGGTTTTTCCTTCGTCCTCCGCTGTAGGGGAGGGGCTTGCCCCTCCCAGGGGCTCTGTCGTCTGTCCCCGTCCGCGGGCGGGGGCGAGCCCCGCCCCTACGGTGTTGTCCGGGCTTTCCGCTTTGGCCGTGACGGGTGTGCGCCTGATGATCGCCCCTACGGCGGCAGCGCCGAACAGGCCCTCGGTTTCGTCCTCCTCTGGAATTGCCGTCTCCGCTGTAGGGGCTGGCGCCCTCGACAGCCCGGTTCTGTCGATCACGGGTTTCGGGCCGCAGGGGGCATCCCGACGCGCGGAAAGCGTGCGACGTTCCAAACTCTGCTCGACCCCTACAGGGGCGGAGCGGCCTTTACCCCCTGTCCGCGGGCGATTCATGAATCGCCCCTACGGCGTCCAGCGCCCGCAGCAGCTCCTCCGCGCTCTGGTAGCGGTCCTTGGGGTCAAAGGCGCAGGCCTTCAGCACGATCCGCTTCAGCGCCTCGCTGCCGTGGGCCGGCGGGGGCAGCGGCTCTCCCCGGAAGCGGCGCTCCCGCGCCTGCTCCTCCATCCCGGCGCCGAGCTTTTCCGGCGGCAGCGGCAGGAAGGGCATCCTCCGCTCGTTCAGCAGCGAGTACAGCACCAGGCCCAGGGAATAGATGTCCGCCCCCGCCCCGTAGGGCCGGTTGTTGTAGACCTCCGGCGCCATGTATTTGTAGGTGCCGATTTTGGTGCCGCCGCTGGTCTTTTCCACCGTCTTGGCGATGCCGAAGTCCCCCAGCTTGTAGTCCCCCATGGGCGAGACGAAGATGTTCTGGGGCTTGATGTCCCGGTGGACGATGTTGAACTGCCTGCAGCGTACCAGGGCCCGGCTCAGGTCCCGGCCGATCCGCAGCACCTGCTCCTCCGACGGCTGTGCCGGGAGCGTCTCGGTCAGCGGCGTCAGCAGCTCCATCTTGATGAAGATGTCCCAGCCGTAGCCGTTTTCGTGGGGCTCATAGCGCAGGTCGTCGCAGTTGACCACATTGGCGCTGCCGTTCATCTTGCGCATCAGGGAATACTCGGCCACGATGCTTTTGAGATGGCCCTCCAGGGTGCCGGTGATGCTCTCCTCGTCATAGCCGTCGCCGATCATCTCTCTGATGTCGGCCTCGTTCTGGGGGATGGAGATCACCTTCAGCGCGGCCTTTTCCGTCTCGCCGAAGACCTCCCGCCGGATCTCATACACCGCGCCGAAGCTGCCGCGGCCGATCAGGCGCGCCGTCTCCCACCCGGGCCATATGGGAAATCTGTCTCTCTCTGTCATGGAGAACTCCTCCGAAATGTTTCTTTCGCCAAGATCTCCGATTTCTACGAACTACGAACTACGCACTGTTACTCGTTCCGCCCGCAGCACTCCTTGTATTTGAGCCGCCGGCTCCCGTCGGCCTTCATCTTGCCGCAGGGGCAGGGGTCGTTGCGGCCGGGCTTGGGGGCCTTCTTCACCGGCTTTTTCTTCACCGGCTCGCCGCCCACGTTGGCGGCGGCATTCTTGGCCACGGCCTTGCGCTCGATGGGCTGCTCCCGGCGGACCCGCACGGTGAAGAGCCGCCGCACGGTCTCCTCCCGGATACCGGCCACCATGGCCTCGAACATATCGAAGCCCTCCTGCTTATAGGCGTCGATGGGCTTGGTGGCGCCGTAGCCCCGCAGGCCGATGCCCTGCTTGAGGTCGCTCATGGCGTCGATGTGGTCCATCCAGTACTCGTCCACTACCCGCAGCATGATGACCCGCTCCAGCTCCCGCATCATGGGCTGGCCCTTGGGATCGGGGCCGAATTCCTTTTCTCTCTCGGCATAGACCTGCTCGGCCCGCGCCGTCACGTCCTCCCGCAGCTTCTCCGCGCCGCTGTGACCCTGGTAATCCTGGGCCTTGAAGCTCCCCTTGGGCAGGAAGAGCTTCTCGAAGGGGCTCAGCACCTCGTCCAGCTGCTCCTGGCTCTCCACCGGGGCGCCGTTGAGGCCGCTGAGGATGGTCCCGCGGACGAATTCCCGGACCATGCTCCGGATCTGCTCCTGCAGATCCTCGCCGTCCAGCACCTTGCGCCGCTCGCCGTAGATGATCTCGCGCTGCTTGTTCATCACGTCGTCGTATTCCAGCACGTTTTTACGGGTCTGGAAGTTGCGGCTTTCCACGGTCTTCTGGGCCTGCTCGATGGAGTTGGAGAGGATCTTGGCGTCGATGGGGGTGTCCTCGTCGATCTTCAGGGTCTCCATCAGTCCCATGATCCGCTCGGAGCCGAACAGTCGCATGATATCGTCGGTGAGGGCCAGGTAGAAGCGGCTCTCGCCGGGGTCGCCCTGGCGGCCGGCGCGGCCGCGGAGCTGGTTGTCGATACGGCGGCTCTCGTGCCGCTCGGTGCCCAGGATAAAGAGGCCGCCGGCGGCCCGGACCTTCTCGGCCTCGGCGCTGATCTCGTCCTTGTGCTCCTGGAGCTTGCGGGCATAGAGCGCCCGGGCGGCCAGGATCTCCTCATTGTCGGTCTCGGCGTAGCCGGTGGCCTCGGCAATGATCTCATCGGGCACCTCGGCCTTGCGCAGATCCTGCCGGGCCATGAACTCCGCGTTGCCGCCCAGCACGATGTCGGTGCCGCGGCCGGCCATGTTGGTGGCGATGGTCACGGCGCCCAGCTTGCCGGCCTGGGCCACGATCTCGGCTTCCTTCTCGTGATACTTGGCGTTCAGCACGGTATGGGGGACGCCCTTCATTTTCAGCAGCTTGGAGAGATATTCGCTCTTCTCGATGGACACGGTGCCCACCAGCACGGGCTGGCCCTTGGCGTGGCAGTCCACGATCTGCTGGATGATGGCCCGGTTTTTGCCCGCATCGTTTTTATAGACCACGTCCGGGTTGTCGATGCGGATGACGGGCTTGTTGGTGGGGATCTCGATGATGTCCAGCTTGTAGATGGTGCCGAACTCCTCCGCCTCGGTGACGGCGGTGCCGGTCATGCCGGAGAGCTTCTCGTACAGGCGGAAGTAGTTCTGGAAGGTGATGGTGGCCAGGGTCTTGTTTTCCTTCTGCACGTCCACGTGCTCCTTGGCCTCGATGGCCTGGTGGAGCCCCTCGGAGTAGCGCCGGCCCAGCATCAGGCGGCCGGTGAACTCGTCGACGATGATGATCTCCCCGTCCTTGACGATGTAGTCGATGTCCCGCTTCATGATGCCGTGGGCCTTCAGGGCCTGGTTGATGTGATGGGACAGGGTGGCGTTTTCGATATCCGCCAGGTTCTCCAGGTTAAAGGCCCGCTCGGCCCGCTGGATGCCCCGGGCGGTGAGCGTGGCGGTGCGGGCCTTTTCGTCCACCACGTAGTCCGCGTCCAGGTCCTCGCTCTCCTCCTGCTTCTCGTCCACGGAGGCGTAGACCACCTTCTTCAGGCGGGAGACGAAGTCGTCGGCCTGGCGGTAGAGATCGGTGCTCTCGTCCCCCTGGCCGGAGATGATCAGCGGGGTCCTGGCCTCGTCGATGAGGATGGAGTCCACCTCGTCCACGATGGCGAAGACGTGGCCCCGCTGGACCATGCTGGCCTTGTAGAGGGCCATGTTGTCCCGCAGGTAGTCGAAGCCCATCTCGTTGTTGGTGCCGTAGGTGATGTCGCAGGCGTAGGCGTCCCGGCGCTCCTGAGAGCTCAGGCCGTGGACGATCAGACCCACGCTGACGCCCAGGAAGCGGTGCACCTTGCCCATCCACTCGCTGTCGCGGCGGGCCAGGTAGTCGTTGACGGTGACGATGTGCACGCCCCGGCCGGTGAGGGCGTTGAGGTAGGCGGGCAGCACGGCCACCAGGGTCTTGCCCTCGCCGGTCTTCATCTCGGCGATGCGGCCCTGGTGCAGCACGATGCCGCCGATGAGCTGCACCCGGAAGGGCTTCATGCCCAGCACGCGCCAGGCGGCCTCTCTAGCGGTGGCGAAGGCTTCGGGCAGGATGTCGTCCAGGGTCTCCCCGTCGGCCAGCCGCGCCTTGAATTTGTCGGTCATCTCCCGCAGCTCCGCGTCGCTCATGGCGGCGAACTTGGGCTCCAGGGCTTCGATCTTGTCAGCGATCGGATAGATCTTTTTCAGTTCTCTGTCGGAATAGGTCCCAAACAGCTTGGTAAGCAGTCCCATGTCGTGTTCCTTCCTGTATAGATTGGCGCAAGCGCCGGGTAAATTCGGAATTCGGAATTCGGAATGCGGAGTTCTGAATTCGGAATAAATGGTTCGTGCTCTGTGCGTGCGCGGCCCGCCTCGCCCCGTAGGGGCGACCTTTGGTCGCCCGCCGTCCCCCACCGACGCTCCGTCCAGCGCCGTAGGGGCCGTGGCTTGTCCCGGCCCGCCGATCCGCGTTAGCGCCCGTAGCGCCGAGCATTGCTCGGCGACGTTCTGTATCAACGTCCGTCCCCCGTCGTAGGGGCCCGGCCACGGGCTCCTCGGCGGCCCGTCAACCTCCCCTGTGCAAGGGGAGGCGTCATTTGCCGATCCCCCGCGAGGCGGATGACGGATGAGGTGTCCTTTCCCGCCGCCTCGCTCCCGCCTCCAATTCCGAACTCCGACGTTCCGAACTCCGAATTGGAAGCAGGCGATAACAATACAGAATAGAGTATAGCACATAATTATGAAGAAAAAAAGCCTGCTCGTTCTATTTTTGTATTTTCCATCCCCTTGCCGCCCCGCGGCTTCTGTGCTACAATGTCTGATTGTGAAGAAAACACTTCAGGGAGGGACCACCATGACCCGACTCGGCTTTGACAACGCGAAATACGTGAAGCTCCAGTCCCAGAACATCCGGGACCGGATCTCCCAGTTCGGCAAGCTCTATCTGGAATTCGGCGGCAAGCTCTTTGACGACTATCATGCCTCCCGGGTGCTTCCCGGCTTCGAGCCGGACAGCAAGGTGAAGATGCTGCTGGAGATGAAGGACGAGGCGGAGATCGTCATCGCCATCTCGGCGGACGATATCGAGCGCTCCAAGCGCCGGGGCGACCTGGGCATCACCTATGATGAGGACACCCTGCGCCTGATCGACGCCTTCCGGGGCATCGGTCTCATGATCGGCAGCGTGGTCCTGACCCACTACCGGGGCCAGTCCCTGGCGGACAAGTTCATCAAGCGCCTGGAGGCCCTGGGCATCCGCACCTACAAGCACTACATCATCCCGGACTATCCCTCCAACGTGCCCCTCATCGTCTCGGACGAGGGCTTCGGCAAGAACGATTATATCGAGACGGAGCGCCGCCTGGTGGTGGTCACCGCCCCCGGCCCCGGCAGCGGCAAGATGGCCACCTGCCTCAGCCAGCTCTATCACGAGCACAAGCGGGGCGTCAACGCCGGCTACGCCAAATTCGAGACCTTCCCCATCTGGAACCTGCCTCTGAAGCACCCGGTGAACCTGGCCTACGAGGCCGCCACCGCGGACCTGGACGACGTGAACATGATCGACCCCTTCCATCTGGAGGCCTACGGGGTCACCACCGTCAACTACAACCGGGACGTGGAGATCTTCCCCGTGCTGGAGGCCATTTTCAAGAGCATCTACGGCGAAAGCCCCTACAAGAGCCCCACGGACATGGGGGTCAACATGGCGGGCTACTGCATTTTTGATGACGAGGCCTGCCGGGAGGCCTCCAAGCAGGAGATCATCCGCCGCTGGTACGCCGCGGCGGTCTCCGTGCGCCAGGGCCTCAGCGACGCGGCGGAGCAGCGGAAGATCGAGCTCATCATGAACTCCCTGGGGGTCTCCGCCGCGGACCGGCCGGTGGTGGCCGCCTCCCTGGAGCGGGCCGAGGAGACCGACGCTCCGGCCATGGCCATGGAGCTGCCCGACGGGACCATCATCACCGGCAAGACCTCCCCGCTGCTGGGGGCGGCCTCCGCCTGCCTGATGAATTCCCTGAAGCACCTGGCCGGCATCGACAAGAAGCTGCGCCTCATCAGCCCCAGCATCGTGGAGCCCATCCAGCACCTGAAGGTGGAGCACCTGGGCAACCACAACCCCCGCCTGCACACGGACGAGCTGCTGATCGCCCTGTCCGTCTGCGCGGTCACGAACCCCATGGCGGGCTACGCCATCGACCAGCTGGACAAGCTGCGGGGCTGCGAGGCCCACTCCAGCGTCATTCTCGCCCGGGTGGACGAAGAGCTCTTCAAGAAGATCGGCGTGAACATCACCTTCGAGCCCCGCTACCAGGCCAAGAAGCTCTTCCATAAGTAAGTTCGCAGTGCGTAGTTCGTAGTTCGTAGTTCGTAGTTCGTAGTTCGTAGTAATTCGCAGTCCGTAGTTCGTAGTTCGTTGTTCGTAGTAGTTCGCAGTGCGTAGTGAGCAGAAATTCGTAGTTCGTAGGAATTCATTATGCGTTGTGCGGAATTCATAATGCGTAGTTAGTAGTAATACATATATGTAGTTCATAGCAATTCATAATGCGTAGTTAGTAGTAATACATATATGTAGTTCATAGCAATTCATATGTGTAGTTCATAGCAATTCATATGTATAGTTCATAGTACGGCGGGCGGCCTTTGGCCGCCCGCCGTCTCGCGCCTCGCAGGGGCGGCCTTCGACCGCCCGCCGTCCCCCGCCAACGCCCGTCCCTCACCGTAGGGGCGCTTCACGAAGCGCCCGCGAAGACCTGTCCACCGCCTTCGTCGCACTTGAACTCAATACCCATGGTGCGACCAGCCTGCAATTCGGCCTTCATGTCGTCGGTAAGCATAATGCTCTTGTCACCATTCCAGTTGGTAGGACCAAGCTCACCCTTCCACAGCACT
>JAFWQQ010000086.1 GCA_017545165.1 Oscillospiraceae bacterium | reverse complement strand
CTCCCTCTTTGAGGGAATTGCGGCTTCGCGCTGCCGGTGGCAGAAAAAGCGAAGCCGCAATTTCCGCAGCGGTCGGAAAACGCGAGGATCAGCGCAAGCCCGATGCGTTTTCCGGGCACCGCAAGGCGGAAGGTGTCATCCGGCGTCTCACGCAAGCCGGATGACGGAGGGAGTCCACCGGACGGACGTTTTCGCGGTGCAGAACGAAAGGGTCCCTCTCTCCCCCGCCGCGCAATCGCGGCGGGGGAGCTTTTTCTTGACAAGTCCCGGGCCCGCGGGGTACAGTAGGCACAGAACTTGTGAAAGGAGCTTGCTCTATGCAGTGCCCGAATTGCGGCGCTCTGCTGGCCGAAGGCAGCCGTTTCTGCCCCTACTGCAGCAGCATCTTGGAAAAGTCGGCCGGAGAGACGCAAAACGAAGCCTTTTCCGACTCGGATGAAACGCTCTCCGTCACGGACCGGCAGTCCTCCTACGGCGGCTGGGACCCGTACGGAAGAGAGCCGCTCAGCACGAAGCCGGATGACCCTCTCAACGATCCCCGGGGGATGAAGTGGTTCAAGTTCATCATCTATTTCCAGCTCTTTGCCAGCGCCGTGATGAATGGTTACAACGCCTTTCAGCTCTTTTCCGGCAACCAGTACGAAGGGACGGCCAAGACGGTTTATTTCCTCTATCCCGGCCTGAAGACCGCCGACACGATCTACGGCTTCGTCGTACTCGGACTGGCGGCGCTGGCGATCTTCGTCCGGTTCCGGCTGGCTCAGTTCCGCAAGGACGGACCTGTGCTGTACTATGCGCTGATGGTCGCGGACGTCCTGTCCGCTCTTCTCTATCTGTTCCTGGCCAGCTCCGCCACCGGGCTTCCCCTGGACCAGGCGCTGCAGGATTCAAGTATCCTCGCCACCCTCGCAGGAGCCGGTATCATGCTGATCGTCAACATGATCTATTTCGGCAGGCGGAAGGACCTGTTTATAAACTGAGCCGACGAGGCGAGACAAAAACATCGCAAGGAGAAAGCACTATGGCTGAAAATACCGATATCCGCCTGCAGACCCAGGTGATCTATTCCATCTACGTCCGCGCCCATACTCCCGAGGGGACCTTCCGGGCCGTGATCCCGGATCTGGACCGGATCCGGGCCCTGGGGACGGACATCATCTGGTTCATGCCCATCCATCCCATCGGGGAGAAGGGCAAAAAGGGCAGCCTGGGCTGCCCCTACGCCAACCGGGATTACCGCAGCGTGAATCCCGCCTACGGGACCATGGCGGATTTCCGGGCCCTGGTGGACGAGATCCACAGGCGGGGTATGAAGGTGCTGATCGACGTGGTGTACAACCACACCTCCCCGGACGCCGTGCTTTTCGCGGAGCACCCGGAGTTCTACTACCGGGACGCAAACGGGAAGCCCGGCAACAAGTTCGGCGACTGGGCGGACGTGATCGACCTGGACTACCGGGTCAAGGCGCTCTGGGACTATCAGATCGAATCCCTGCGCTTCTGGGCCGGGATCGTAGACGGCTTCCGCTGCGACGTGGCCACCCTGGTGCCTCTGGACTTCTGGAAGGCCGCCCGGAAAGCCGTGGCAGAGGTGAACCCGGACTGCATCTGGCTGGCGGAGACGGTGCACCGGAGCTTCGGCGCTCTGGCCCGGCGGCTGGGTTTCCACGCCATGCGGGACACGGAGGCCTTTGAGGCCTTCGACATCGAGTACGACTACGACGTGCGGGAGGCCTTCGACAAGCTGCTGCGCAGGACCGCTCCCCTCTCCCATTGGCTGGACCTGCTGGACTTCCAGGAATCCGCCTACCCCGCCAACTACAACAAGCTCCGCTGCCTGGAGAATCACGACCAGCCCCGCATCGCCTCGGTGCTCCGGGACGAGGCGGCGCTCATCAACTACACCGCCATGCTGTACTTCCTCAAGGGCACGGTGCTGCTCTACGCCGGACAGGAGTTTGAAGACGCTCACCTGCCCAGCCTCTTCGAGCAGGAGCCCATCGACCGGGACACTGGAAAAGACCTGAGCCCCCTGCTGCGCCGCCTGGGAGAGCTCCGGAAGACGTGCTTTTCCGGGGCGGACAGCTTCTGGGGCCAGGCGGAGGACGGGCAGCGCATCGCGGTGCTGCGGCGGGGCTGCTGCGCCGGGGTCTTCTCTCTGGACGGCAAGCCCGGGACCGTCAGCCTGGAGGAGCGGCTGGAGATCCCCAACGGGGGCTATGAAAACCTGCTGGGCGGCGAGCCCGTCCTTGTGGAGGGCGGGAAGCTCTTCTGCTCCGGCAGGCCGGCGATCTTCCGGCTGACTTGATTTTCGGTCCTTTTTCCTGTATGATAGGCGCAAGAACAATCCATAGAAACGGAGACTTTGCCATGGCGAAACTGCTTGTGCTCTCCGGCCCCTCCGGCGCGGGGCTGGGCGAGATCGTGAAGACCCTCTTTGCGCGGCGGGAGTCGCTGCGCCCTGTCACCCCCGTCACCGCCCGGAAGATGAAGGCGGGCGAGACGGACGGCGTGGGCTTTTATTTCTACGACCTGGAGGGCTGGAACGCCCTGAAGGAGAGCGGGGACCTGCTGGAGTGCGTGGAGTTTGCCGGCAACGACTACGGCACCTCCCGCCGCCTGGTGCGGGAGCTGCTGGACGCCGGGCACGACGTGCTGCTGAACCTGCCGGTGGAGCGGGCCGCCCAGCTCAAAAAGAACATGCCGGAGGCGATGTGCGTGTATGTGGAGCCCTCCGCGCCGGTGCTGGAGCAGCGCTGCCGGGCCGTTTCCCGCAGCGAATTCGAGCTGCGCGTGCGCCTGGAGCAGGCGGAGAAGGAGCGGGCGCTGTCGGATTTCTGCGACCTGCGCCTGAACAGCGACGACCTTGACGCCGCCGCCGAAGAGCTGCTGCAGCGGCTCTGAACGAAAAGCGAAAACGCGACGAAAACGAGGCTGTGAATCCAAAGGGTTCACAGCCTCGCTTTTATGCAGCGCGGGCGCCTCGTAGCGCCGAGCATCGCTCGGAGTCTTGTTTCATGGGACGACACGCCCGTAGCGCCGAGCATCGCTCGGCGGGGAACGTATCCGGAAATCTCTCGTTTTCGCCGGGCAATGCCCGGCGCTACGGGCAGCGGGGCGGGCGCGGCTTTGCCTCCCTCTTTGAGGGAATTGCGGCTTCGCGCTGCCGGTGGCAGAAAAAGCGAAGCCGCAATTTCCGCAGCGGTCGGAAAACGCGAGGATCAGCGCAAGCCCGATGCGTTTTCCGGGCACCGCAAGGCGGAAGGTG
>JAFWQQ010000085.1 GCA_017545165.1 Oscillospiraceae bacterium | reverse complement strand
CGTAGTTGGCATTGTAGGAAAATCCAAAAGTTTAGATTTTCCCACAATGCTTATCTTTTGGTCTTTGGTTCGGAATAGTGTAGTGCTGGCGGTCTATCTCTTGTTTTCGGTTGCTTGCTTCCTTACCGTACATGAGCATTCTCCCTGGGCTTCTCCGGCGTGACCATGCTCCACTGTGACGTGGGCGGCTTCTTCTCCATCGGCAAGCTCAAACGGGATCCGGAGCTCTTTACCCGCTGGATGGAGATGTGCGCCTTCTCTCTCATGATGCGCAGCCACGAGTCCATCCGCCCCTGGGCCAACGCCCAGCCCTACAGCAAGGAGGTCCTGGACCAGACCGTGCGCCTGACCAAGGTCCACAGGGCCCTGAAGCCCTATATCGCCCGCTGCGCCGCCCTGGCCGGAGAGGGCCTGCCCGCCATGCGGCCGGACTTCTGGCAGGAGATGGACGCGAGAAAGAGCCGGGACATGTACTCCTATTTCCTGGGGGACGAGCTCTTCGTGTGCCCGGTGCTGAAAAAGGGCGCGGAGAAGCGGAAGGTCTGGCTGCCCAGGGGGAAATGGGTCCACCTGTGGAGCGGGAAGACCTACAAGGGCGGGAGAAAGCACAAGGTCGAGGCCCCGCTGGGGAGGATCCCCGTGTTCTACCGCAAGGACGGAGAGCACGCGGCCCTGTTCCGGGACGTGGCCGCCCTGTGAGCGTTAGATCGCAGTTCGTAGATTGTAGTTCGTAGTTCGCAGGGAAAGGACGCCTCCTCAAAGTTTCGGGGAGGCGTCGGCTTGTGGGGAAAGACGGGACCGTGTCATCGTGAAATCAGCGGCCGATGTGCCCGGCGCGGCGGTCCGCGGCGAGCCCCGAATTCTTCTCAAAAAAACCCCTTGTTTTTCGCCCGGTTTTTCCGTACAATGATCCAAAGAAAAAACGTGAAAAGGAGATGCCCATGGGAAAGGAAAGAAGAGCCCGGGCCATCGGGATCCGACATAAGATCTTCAGCGTGCTGCTGGTCACGATCATTCTGATCATCGCGGCCTACACGGCGATCTTTTTTTATCAGACGAGCAGAGTGGAAAACCTGGTGAACGAGACCTACGAGGCGCAGAAGCAGATCTATACGGACAACGGACTGGAGGACCAGTACGAAGCCTTTCGCAACAGCTCCGTGGAGTCGTTTCAAAACGAGATGTTCCATGCCAGGAATGTCCTCGTCCTGCTGGTGCTCCTGATCGTGACGGCGGGACTTTTCTCCGCGTTTTCGGTCACCAAGCGGATCATCGACCCGCTGAACACCATCACCCGGCGGGTGGCGTCTCTGGGCGTGCGGAACAGGCAGTTCAGGATGGAGGAGCTCTACAGGACCGGAGACGAGATCGAGGTCCTGGCGGAGGCCTTCGCCAAGCAGTCTGCCCGGGTCACGCTGTACATAGACCAGATCAAGAAAGCCACCGCGGAAAAAGAGAGGATCGTTGCGGAGCTCGACATGGCCAGCAAAATCCAGGCGAGCCAGCTGCCCAGACTGTTCCCGCCCTTTCCGGACCGGAAGGAGTTCGGCCTTTACGCCAGCATGACGCCGGCAAAGGAGGTGGGCGGCGACTTCTACGATTTCTTCCTGATCGACCCGGACCACATCGCATTTGTCATGGCGGACGTATCCGGAAAGGGGGTTCCCGCGGCGCTGCTGATGATGGTGGCCCGCATCCTGATCAAATCCGGGCTGCAGAACGGCAGCAGTCCCGGGGAGACCCTGGAGAGGGTGAACAACCAGCTCTGTGAGGGAAATGAGGAGGACTATTTCGTGACCGTGTGGGCTGCTGTGCTGGAGATCTCCACAGGCAAGGGGATCGCGGTCAACGCCGGCCACGAGCACCCGGTCCTGCGCAGGGCAGGAGGAGATTACGAACTCCAGGTCTACCGGCACTCCATGCCGGTGGGCGCCATGAAGGGACTCCGGTTCAAGCAGCATGAATTCCGCTTGCATCCGGGCGACAGCTTTTTCGTATACACGGACGGGGTCGCGGAGGCCGCAAACGGGAAAAACGAGCTGTTCGGGACCGAACGGATGCTGGACGCGCTGAACCGGGACCCCGACGCCCAGCCGGAGCAGATCCTGGCCAACGTGATGCAGGACATCAACGGTTTCGTGGACGGAGCGGAGCAGTTTGACGACATCACCATGCTCTGCGTCCGCTATGCGGGACCCGGAGAAGCATCTTGAAGAGAAGCTATTTTGCAGACTGGAGACTTGACCGATGAAAAGAAACAGGATCAGAAGCGCGCTGAGAGTCATAGGAGACATTTTCCTTCCGCTGCTCCCCGGCATCATCTGCGCGGGACTCTGCGCGGGCTTCGCCTCTCTCATCTCCCAGGCCGTACCGGACTATGAGAATAATAAGGTCTGGACCTTCGCTTTCCAGATCCTGTCCCTGATCCACAGCGCCATGATGACCTACCTGACCGCCTGGGCCGGCTATCGCGCCGCGGAGCGCTTTGGGGGAACGCCCATCCTGGGCGGCATGCTGGGCATGATCACCTCGCTGGACGGCATCAATCAGATCGCCTCCATCATGGGCCTGTACAATGCCGAGATCCCGCTGGACTCGGTCCTCTGCAGCGGAAAAGGCGGCGTGCTGGCCGTCATCGCGGGGGCGCTTCTGATCGCCCATGTGGAAAAGGCGATCCGCCACGTCATGCCCAGGTCCGTCGACGTGGTCTTTACGCCGCTGCTCACCATGTTTGTGTGCGTGATCCCCTATGTGGTATTCATTATGCCCCTGTTCGGCTATGCCTCCGGAGGCATCGTCTGGCTCTTCGGCAGGGCGTGCCTGTCCCAAAACATCTTTGTCCGGGCGATCTCCGGATACCTGGCCGCCGCCGCGTTTCTTCCTCTGGTGGCCACGGGCATGCATCACGGCCTGGTGGCGCTCTACAGCGTCCAGCTTTCGGAGCTGGGCTTCGTCACGCTCTACCCCGCCCTCGCCATGGCCGGGGCGGGCCAGGTGGGTGCGGCTCTTGCCCTGTGGAAAAAAGCGAAAAAGGTCGGGAACACCGGCCTCTGCGCCACCATCGCCGGCGCGCTGCCCGCAGGGCTCCTGGGCGTGGGGGAACCGCTCATCTACGGCGTCACGCTGCCTCTGGGAAGACCCTTCCTCACAGCGGGCCTGGGCGCGGGCTTCGGCGGCGCCTTCATCATGGTGACCCAGGTGGCCTCCACCACCTGGGGCCCCTCCGGCCTGCTGGGCGCATTTGTGATGACCGCCGGTCAGGGAGGCCCCGTGCGGAGCGTTCTCTTATACCTGCTCGCCCTGGTCATCAGCTATGCTGGAGGCTATCTCATCACCAATCTCTTCTACCGTGAGGAGGAGCTTTCCGCCGAGACGACGCCCTCCGCCGAGCAGAGCGACTCCTGGCGTTCCGCCGCTTTTTCCCGCCTCAGCAGGAAAAAGCCCCGGACGATCCGGGCCGGAGAGCCGCTGACGGTGTCCGGCAAATTCGACGCCGGGAGTTTGGCGCTCACGGCCCCCGTGGGAGGGGAGACCGTGCCCATGAAGCAGATCCCGGACCTCATGTTTTCCTCCGGCGTCATCGGCAGCTGCATCGGGATCATGCCGGACAGCGGCCACATCCTCGCGCCCTGCGACGGCTGCGTCACCGAGATCGCCGACACCTGTCATGAGCTGACCATCCAGACCGCAGACGGGATGGAGATCCTGCTGCTGGCGGGCATCGACACCTTTACCCTCAACGGCGACGGACTCCGGCCCCTGGTCAGGGAAGGGGAGCGAATCACGGCGGGGCAGAGCGTGATGGAGCTTGATCTCGAACGGATCAGAAAGGCCGGCCTCTCGCCCATCGTGATCACGGTCCTGAGCAACTGAACGAGTGTAATAACATGGAACGCCCCGGCGAAAGCCGGGGCGTTCGGACTGCTGGAAGAGCAGATCGGTTTGTCGCAGAGGACGTGAGAGTACCGGATGCGCTGCCCGACGGGCGGTGTCCGGCGCGGAAGGAAGAGGATGGAATGAAAAATAAAAAAATAAAAATGGAACATTATGGTGTCGGCTTCGCCGACGGATTTTGAAATAGAGGAGCGGATTGGCGCAGACGTGGCGGGACGGCGGGCGCATCGTGATGCGCCCCTACGGCGTGGGATGAGACGTCGGCGCGGGGCGGCGGGCGGCCGCAAGGGCCGCACCTACGGCGTTGGACGGGGCGTGGCACGAATCGCGGGAGGGGCAAGCCCCTCCCCTACGGCGTTGGACGGGGCGTGGCACGGGGCGGCGGGCGGCCGCAAGGGCCGCACCTACGGCGTTGGACGGGGCGTGACACGAAACGCGGGAGGGGCAAGCCCCTCCCCTACGGCGTGGGATGAGACGTCG
>JAFWQQ010000003.1 GCA_017545165.1 Oscillospiraceae bacterium | reverse complement strand
GGCCTCGGCACAGGTGCCGCAGCCCACACAGTTGTCCTCGTCCAGGGTCCAGGTCTTGCTGGCCCGGTCCACGGTCAGCGCGCCGGCGGGGCACTTCTTGGCGCAGAGCGTGCAGTACACGCACTTGGAGGGTACCTGGACGGGCTTGCCGTCGTCCCGGGGCTTGATCACCGCGCCGGCGGCGGGAGCCGCAGCGGGGGCCGCAGCGGGCTTGGCGGCGGGGGCCTTCTTCACCGGGGCCTTCTTCACGAAGGTACCGGAGACCATCAGGTCCTCCTCCTTGGTGGCGATCATGTGGTAATCCCGGGTGAATTCGATGGCGCCGTGGGTGCAGAAATCCATGCAGGTGGCGCAGAAGGTGCAGGAGCCCAGATAGAAGGTGCGGGTGACCTTATCGTCGCCCTCGGGGGTCTTCTCGATGACGTGGGTAATGGCGTTGCCGGAGCAGACCCGCTCGCACATCATGCAGTTGATGCACTTGTCCGGATGGAAGACGATGCGGCCGCGGTAGTTGGGCGCGCCCATCTTGGTCTTATCGGGGACGTACATCTCGCAGCTGGGCTTGGAAAAGAGCTGAGAAAGCGCTTCTTTGATGAACGGGAAATCCATTACTTCTTCATCTCCTTCCTTTTCTGCGCCAGGATCTGGGTGGCCAGATACAGGCCGTCGATCACAGCCTCGGGCTTGGGCGTGCAGCCGGCCACGTCCACGTCCACATGGACGTACTTGGACAGGGGTCCCGCCACAGAGTAGCTGCCGCGGAAGACGTTGCCGGACTGGGGGCAGGAGCCCATGGTGACGATGCACTTGGGATCGGGCACCTGCTCAATGGAGCGCAGCACACGGTTCAGGGACTGCTCGGTAACGGGTCCGGTGACCACGACGATGTCCGCATGGCGGGGGCTGCCCGTGAGCTTGAAGCCGAGACGCTCGGCGTCATAGCGGGGGGTCAGCACGCTGACCAGCTCAATGTCGCAGCCGTTGCAGGAGCCGGCGTTGATATGGAAGAGCCAGGGGGACTTGCCGGTGCTCTCGGCGATCAGTTTCTTAAACATACGCACTCCTCCTTACAGACCGTACCAGACCAGTACCAGGCTCAGCAGCGCCAGCGCCGAGACCACGGTCCAGTAGTACTTGAAGATCTGCTCGATCTTGAGACGGGCGGTGACCGCGTGGACCAGGGAGATGCCCACCGCCGTGACAACGATGCACAGCAGGACCATCACCAGAATGTCCAGAATGGTCACCACCGCGGCGGCCGCGCCGCCGGTGAGGCCCATGAGGGCCACCAGATGCTCCACGCCGGCACCCACGCCGCCGAAGAACAGCATCACGAAGAGGCTGGTCATGGTGAGCATCTTGATGGCGTGGCTCAGCTTGAACACGCCCAGAGGCGCGCCGCTGTACTCCGCCAGCATGCCCTCGCAGATCTCCGTCTCGGCCTCGGCCGCGTCGAAGGGGTGATTGCCGGTCTCGCCGGGGATCACCAGCAGGAAGGCGATGGCCGCGGGGATGAGGCTGGCCTTGGTGATCAGGCTGCCGCTCTCCATCTGATAATCCACGATCTGGTTCAGGGAGAAGCAGATGCCGCCGGCCGTGTCTCTGCCCACATAGCGGCCCACGCCCAGCAGGACCAGGACCAGGGGCAGCTCGCAGGCCAGCACCGTGACCATCTCACGGCTCAAACCGACGCCGGCGTAGGGGGAGCCGGTGGAGGCGCCGCCCAGGATGATGGAAACCGCCGGGATCAGCAGCAGATAGAGGATCACGATCACGTCCGCCACATCGCGGGAAGCCCCGCCCAGGTGGAGCTGGATGCGGAACACGGGGATGAACAGCTGCAGCACTACCAGAGCAGCCAGACCAAGCAGCGGCGCCAGCAGGAACACCGTCTTGTTGGCGGCCGCGGGCACGATGGTCTTTTTGCCGCAGAGCTTGAAGAAATCATAGAAGGGCTGGAGGATGGGAGGTCCCACACGCTTCTGCATCCGGGCCACCAGCTTGCGGTCGATACCGGCCAGCAGCAGGCCCGTCATGAAGCAGAAGAGGAAGCCGGGGAAGATCAGCACATAGCCGAGATATCTCAATGCATTCAGAACAGCATCCATGTTGTCTTACCCCCCTTTACAGTACGATCAGCGCGTAGACCATGGCCAGCGCGAGGGCGACCACGGCCCACAGCGAGTAGTCGTTGACAATGCCGCTGTGCAGGTCATGCATGAAGCTGAAGTAGTGACGCCAGTTGTGCTTGAAGCCCCAGAACAGGTCTCCGCCGCCGACCTGGGAGAACTCGGTCTCCTCGCCGCCGTAAAAGAGGCTGTACTTGGCCGCGACCTTCTCGGTCTTGTTCTCGCGGACAGCGTCGTACTTGGAGGCGATGGCCACGATGCAGATGGCAAGCAGGGCGATCATCAGCAGCATCAGCCAGTTCACCGGGTTCCACACGCCGATGGGCTTGAATTCGGCCGCGCCGGACTCGGGCAGGCCGGTACCGAGCATGGCGTTGATGTACTTGTTCACGTTGAAGAGCGTGGCTGCCGCAGGCTGGGTCAGGTACTTCTGGACCAGGTTGGGCAGAAGACCGGTGAGGATGCACAGCAGCGCCAGGATGCTCATGGCAAAGCGCATGCCGAAGGACACTTCCTTGGCCTTCTCGCACTCCTTGGGCAGCTGACCGAAGAACACGGACTGGGTCACCTTCACGAAGGAGGCCAGGGTCAGGGTGGAGGTCACCAGGGCCACGATGGTCACGAAGGCAAAGCCGATGTTGCCGGTCTCCACGGCCTTCTCATAGGTGGCCTGGTAGATGAGCCACTTGGAGGCGAAGCCGTTGAAGGGCGGGATGCCGCTGATGGAGGCGGCGCCGATGAGGAAGAGGACCGTAGTCCAGGGCATCTTTTTGGACAGGCCGCCCAGCTTGCCCAGATCCGTGGTGCCGGTCTCATGCAGAACGGCGCCGGCGGTAAGGAACAGCAGGCCCTTGAACAGGGTGTGGTTCATGGCGTGGTAGAGGCCGGCGGAGGCGCCCAGCGCGGTGCTGAGACCCACGGCAGCCAGAACGTAGCCGATCTGGGAGATGGAGTGGAAGGCCAGCAGACGCTTGAAGTCGTGCTGGGCCAGGGCCATGGTGACGCACACGAACATGCTCACGGAGCCCAGGAACACCAGCCAGAACTGCACGGCGCCCAGATTCATCAGCTGGAACAGGAAGTAGGCCAGACGGATGATGCCGTAGATACCGGACTTGGTGAGCACGCCGGAGATGAGCACCGACACCGGAGCGGGAGCGGCGCCGTGGGCGTCCGCCGCCAGGGGGTGGAAGGGCACGATGAAGGCCTTGGTGCAGAAGCCGATGAACAGCAGCGCGAAGGCGATGATCGTGTTCTTGTCCAGATTTCCGGCGATGATGGTGCCGAGCTGTGCCAGGTTCAGGGTGTGGGCCTGGTGGTACAGCAGGATGGTGCCCGCCAGGATGCAGGTGGAGCCGATGCAGCCCACCACCAGATACTTGAAGGCGGCCTCCAGCGCGCCGGTGACCCGGTTGCGGAAGGCGGTGAGGGCCACGGCCGCGAAGGTCAGGATCTCCACCATGATGAACATGTTGAAGAGGTCGCCGGAGAAGACCAGACCCATGACGCCGCCGGCCAGCATCAGGAACAGGGTGTAGTACTGGGGCTCGTTGTCATCCTCGCTCATGTACGAGAAGGAATAGAGGCAGGAGACGAACACCGCGGTGGCCACCAGCAGCCCGAAGAACAGGCCCAGGGCGTCCACCTCCAGGGCGATGCCGATGGCATAGCCGCCGGCGGGGACCCGGTTGCCCATCCAGTAGGCGATGACGCCGCCGTTGATCATGATCGGCTTGACGAGCAGGATCAGCAGGGTCAGGGACAGGCCCGTGGCGATGAAGGCGATGCAGTTGCGGAGGATGCGGTTCTTCCCGAAGAGCACGATCAAAAACGCGCCCAGGAAGTAGAGCATGATGGTGAAGATGGGGAAATGCTGCGGATTCAGCAAATGGATCAGATTGATATGGCTCATCCTCTCAGCCTCCTTATCTCACGGGTATCCAGCGTCCCGTACATCTCCTTGAGCTTGATGACCAGGGACAGGGACATGGCCGTGACGCAGGCGCCGATGACGATGCTGGTCAGGGTCAGGGCCTGAGGGATGGGATCCACAAAGAAGCTGGCCGCCTTCAGCTCGCCCTCGGTGAAGATGGGGGCGGTGCCGCCGTTGTAGCCGATGGAGATGATCAGCAGGTTCACGCCGTAGTCCATGATGCTCAGGCCGATGACGGTTTTCACCAGGTTGTACTTCACAACGATGCAGTACAGGCCCAGCACGATGAGGAAGAAGGATGCGATATAGTTCAATGTCAACATGTCTTTCACCTCATCCTTTCTCATTCTGCGCAGCGCGCTCATTCACCAGGCCCAGCATCAGCAGGGCGATGGAGCCCACGCCGGTGAGGACCTTCAGACCTACGGTGACGTTCATCCAGAAGATGGTGCCGGAGCTGTACAGGTCGCCGATGGCGCCGTGCTTGTAGAGGATGTTCTGGCAGAACTGCGCGCCGATGGAGACGCCCAGCATGGCCAGAGCCACGTACATCACAGAGGCAAAGCCCTCGGTGCCGTGGAGCAGATCGGCGCTCAGGGTACGGGTGGTGGTCTCGTAGCCGTGGCCCAGATACAGGATCGTGACCGCAGCCACCATCAGCACGCCGCCCTGGAAGCCGCCGCCGGGGCTCAGGTGACCGTGGAAGATGATGTACAGCATGTACACCAGCATCAGGGGGAGGAGACTGTCCGCGCCGCAGCGCAGGACGATGTTCTTCACTTGGATCTTATCGTTCATTTGTCTTCCTCCTTCCCGCTCTTCTTGGTAAAGAGGATGACCGCGCTGCCGGCCACGGCGGTGATCAGGATGAAGGCCTCGCCCATGGTATCATAGCCACGGAAGTCGAAGACGATGCTGGTCACGTCGTTGACCGCGCGGGTCTTGGCCAGGTTCTGCTGCACGATGGCGGCAGCGGCGCCGTCGGCCTTGGAATCGTCGTAGCTCGCGGGATCCTTCTGCAGCTCGGCCACGGGGACCGCCACCTGTTCGGGATCATAGGTGGGGGCGAGCTTGCTCATGCAGACGCTGGCGGTGATGAAGCCGACCAGCAGGATGCCCAGGCATACCCAAGTCAGGAATTTCTTCATTTCTCGTTCCCTCCTTTGATTTTCCGAAGGGTGACGATGAAGATCAGGGGGACCAGGGCGGCGCCCACGGCCGCCTCGGAGATGGCCACGTCCGGCGCGTGCAGGATCAGGAATTCCGCCGCGGCGAAGAGGCCCGTGACGCCCAGGGCGATGACCGCGCTCAGCAGATTCTCCAGATGGACCGCCAGAATCGCCGAGACCACCAGGCCCAGGATCACCAGTATGTTGAGGATCGTGATCATATCAGTCGCCATAGAGATCCCTCCCCAAATCGTCAACTTCCATCTTCTTCTCCGGCCGGATGCCCGCCTTGTAGGCGCCCTTGGCAAGAGCGTGGGAGCCCAGGGGGTTGGTGACCAGGATCAGCAGGCAGATCACCGCGATCTTCACGGCGGCGCCGGCGTCTCCCTTGTTGAAGATGGCAAAGAGCAGAGCGCCCAGCAGCGCGCAGACGGTGCCCAGCGTGGGGATGCAGGTGCTGGCCTGCATACGGCTGAAGGTATCGGGCATCTTCAGGATGCCGATGGTGCCGGCCAGGGCAAAGATCCCGCCGATGCCGATCAGGATGTCAGCAATGATGCGTACAGCGCTCACTTGTCCTGCCCCCTTTCCTTTTCCAGATAACGGCCCACCAGCATGGTGTCGATCACGCCGAAGAGAGCCGCCACCAGGGCGATGTCCAGATAAATGCCGCGCTTGGAGATCAGGGAGAACAGCACCAGCGCGATGCAGATCAGGGTATCCGCCGCGTCGCCGGCCACCATGCGGTCAGCGGCGGTGGGGCCCTTGGCCAGCCGGATCAGGGTCAGAGCGGCGAGAACGGCGAAGCCGATGGCAAAAACCAGAAGATCTCTCATTCCCAAACCCTCCTTAAGCCTTTTTCCAGGGTGCCCTTGATGGCGTCGCCGGCCTCTTTTCCGCTGGGCGCGGTGACGTCGATCCAATGGATGTAGTAATAGGTCTGTCCCTCCTCCTCGGTCACCTCCATGGTGATGGTGCCCGGGGTCAGGGTGATGGAGTTGGCCAGAGCCGCCTGGCCGTAGTCGGACTTCAGATCCACCGGCACCTTCACGATGCCCGGGTTGATCTTTTTGCAGCCGCCGAAGCAGATCTTCGCCATGTTCACATTGGCTTTCACCAGCTCCACCGGGAAAACGCAGACCCAGTAGAAGAGCCCGCCGAACAGCTTTGCGGGGTTCAGGAACCAGAACGCCTTTTCATGGATGAAAAAGCGGGCTGAGAACAGAGCCACCGCCAGGCTGACGACGCCGCCCGCGATCAGCTCCTGCGCCGTGAACGACCAGGTCAGCAGTACCCAGAAGATAAAGCAGACCAGGAAAGTCGAGACGACGGCAGGGATTTTCGTCTTTTGCAAGGATAATCCTCTCCTTTCGTCGAGAGAAGCCGGGTTTTTCTCTTCTCTCGCAACAACTTTTATTCGACTTTTAAGTTCTCCACAAAGAATTCTCTTCCCGCCGTCATGCGGATGGCCGTGCCGCCGCAGTCGGGGCAGCAGGCGGTCCGCGGGGGGATGGGCCCCTCGTATCCGCAGCCATAGCAGCGGAAGGAGGCGGGCACGGGCTGGATCACCAGCTCGGCCCCCTCGGCAGGGCTCCCCCTGGAGGCGATGGGGAAGAATTCCAGCAGGCATTCCGGGATGATCCCGGAATACTCTCCCACCCGAAGGCGGATCTCCAGCACCCGGTCAAAGCCGTTTTTCTCGGCTTGCTCCCGGACGATCTGGATGATGCCCTCGGTCAAGGCCAGCTCGTGCATCAGCGGTCCAGGCAGCTGAAGCAGGGGTCAATGCTGGCGATGATCAAGCCCGCGTCCGCCACGGTGTTGCCCCGCAGCATGAAGGGGACGGTGGGGGTGTTCTTGAAGCTGGGCACGTGGACGCTGATGCGGTGGTTGTTCAGTCCGCCGTCGCCCACCACCATGTGGCTCAGCTGGCCGCGGGGCGCCTCGTGGCGGGCCACCGCCTGGCCTTCCTTGATCTTGATGAGCTTGTTGCCCAGGTTGATGGGGCCTTCCGGCAGGTTCTCCAGAGCCTGACGGAGGATCTTGATGCTCTCGTAGCACTCCAGCGCGCGGACCACCACACGGGCGAACACGTCGCCGCTGTCCACCACGGGAACGCCGAACTCAAAGTCGCCGTAAGCGGAATAGGGAGCGTCCCGGCGCACGTCGATGTCCACGCCGGAGGCGCGGGCATGGGGGCCGATGGCGCCCAGGCGCAGGGCGTCCTCTCTCTTCAGAACGCCCACGCCCTTGGTACGCAGGGCGATGGTCTTGTCGGTGAGAGCGATCTCGGTGATGCGGTCCAGAGGCGCCTTCAGCTTGTCGCAGGCGTCCAGGATCTCGCGGCGCAGTTCGTCGCTGACGTCCCGGCGGCTGCCGCCGATGGTGACCATGGCGTAGTTCACCCGGTTGCCGGTGAGCTTCTCCAGGATGTCCATGACCAGCTCGCGCTCGTCCCAGATGTGCATGAACATGCTGTCGTGACCGATGATGTGGCAGGCGATGCCCAGCCACAGGAAGTGGGAGTGGAGACGCTCCAGCTCGGCGGTGATGACGCGGATGTAGTCGCCGCGCTTGGGCACCTCGATGCCGTTGATCTTCTCCACCGCCATGGCGTAAGTGAAGGCGTGGGAGTGCGAGCAGATGCCGCACACGCGCTCCACCAGCACCAGGGTCTGGATGGCGTTGCGCTCGGTGGCCAGCTTCTCAATGCCCCGGTGGTTGTAGCCAACAAAGACCTCGGCGTCCTTGATGACCTCGCCCTCGGTGATCAGCCTGGCGTGCACCGGCTCCTCCAATGCGGGATGGTACGGCCCAATGGGTACGATGTAGCTCATACGCTTCCCTCCTTCTTGTTCGTCTGGTTCTTCTCCACCAGCTCACTGAGCGGTGTGACCATGATCTGCCCCTTGCCCTGGGTCTCCAGCAAGTCCTCCGGCAGGAAAAGCCGCTTGGACACGTCGAGCCCCTCGAAGGTCAGGCCGAACAGCTCGTTCAGCTCCCTCTCGGGCCAGCGGGCGGCCTCGTCGTAGATCTCGCCGATGGAGGGAACGGTGGTTTCCCCGACCACGTGGTAGGATTCCACAGCCGGGTCCACCGCGTAGTCCCATGAGATGTCCATCTTCCCCTCTTTGTTCAGGAAAGCGTGGATCATCACCAGGTATACGCCGTTTTTCCGCATCTTCTCGGCAATGGGTACGATCTGGTCTTTTGTGATGTCGATCCTCTTGTACTCCTGCTGCAAGTTCTTCACCTCTCCGTATCGATTTTTGTCAATTGCGAAACTCCGTTTCACAATGGAGGGACTCGCGCATATCGCAGCGGGCGAAAGCCCGCTTTGGTCGGCGCGAGGGCTCGCTCAGCTCGCCTCAGGGTGTTTTTGCCGAGGCAAAGCCCCGTCAAAAACGGATCGTAATCCCCTTCGGGTCTCTGTAAAGCTTTTTCCCTCTCTGTGTCCTTCCTCCGCAATCGACCAGAAATGGTATTTGCTGCGGTTCTTGCATGTATGGTTAAGGTTTTTGCTAACAAATCCTGGGCAGCTGGGCGCCGGTGAGCTTCTGAAGCACCCGCCGTCCCCCCAGGGGGGTGCGGAGCACCAGCTTGCCGGGATACGCCGCCGTCACGCTGCCGATGCGCGCCGCGTTTTCCCCCTCGGGGAAGCGCCGCAGCACGCGAAGCGCCTCTTCCGCCCGCTCCGCCGGCACCACGGCCAGGAGCTTGCCCTCGTTGGCGCAGTAGAGGGGGTCCAGCCCCAGCAGCTCGCAGGCGCTCTGCACCGCCGGGCGGACCGGGACGGCCTTCTCTTCCAGCTCGATGCCGAGATCCGTCCCCTCGATGAATTCGTTGAGAGTGGTGGCCACGCCGCCCCGGGTGGGATCCCGGAGCACTCTCGTCTCGGGCACAGCCTCCAGCAGGGCCGCCGTCAGGCCGTTCAGGGCCGCGCAGTCGCTCTGCAGCTCGCCCTGGGCCATGCCGCTGCGGGAGAGCATCACGGTGGTGCCGTGGTCGCCCACGGTGCCGGAGACCAGCACCGCGTCCCCCTCCCGGATGGCCTTGGGGCTCAGGCCCGGGTATTGCAGCACCCCGATGCCGGCGGTGTTGATATAGAGCCCGTCGCCCCGGCCCTTCTCCACCACCTTGGTGTCGCCGGTGACGATCTGGACCCCGGCCTTCTTCGCCGCGGCGGCCATGGAGGCGATGACGCGCTCCAGGGTCTCCCGGGGCAGGCCCTCTTCGATGATGAAGGCGCAGCTGAGGAATTTCGGCTCGCCGCCGCACATGGCGATGTCGTTCACCGTGCCGCAGACGGAGAGCTTGCCGATGTCGCCCCCGGGGAAAAACAGGGGGCTCACCACAAAGCTGTCCGTGGAGAAGACCAGCTTCTCTCCCCCCGGGAGGATCGCCCCGTCTCCCAGCTCGGAGAGCATGGGGTTCGACATTGCGGGGACGATATACTCTTCGATCAGCCGGGAGGTCTTCTTTCCCCCGCTGCCGTAATCTAAGGTGATGATCTCGTCCATTACAATAACTCTTCCTTATAAGCTCCCCTGTGCAAGGGGTCTTGAGTCTGTCATTCGGCGTGTTACGGTCCGCCGAATGACTGAGGGGTTGTATACCCACATCCAGGAGAGGCCGCCGTACAACCCCTCCGTCATCCGCCTCGCGGGGGATCGGCGGATGCCACCTCCCCTTGCACAGGGGAGGTTATACGGAACTGTATTTGTACGCCGCGGCGCAGGCGCCCTCGCTGCTCACCATACAGGGCCCTACCGGGTCCTCCGGGGTGCAGCGCTTTCCAAAGAGCGGGCAGCCCGCGGGCCCCATGCGCCCGGTGATCACCTGGCCGCAGCGACAGGCGGTGGGCTTGGGCTCCGGCAGGGTCTCCAGGCCGAAGCGCCGCTGGGCGTCGAAGTCCTTCAGCTCTTCCCGCAGGCCCAGGCCGCTGGCCTCGATCCTTCCCAGACCCCGCCAGAGATCGGTCCGGGGCGCAAAGGCCCGGGCCAGCATCCGCTGCGCCAGTTCGTTGCCGTTTTTCGACACGGCCCGGGTGTACTCGTTCTGGACTCTCGGCCTGCCCTCCCGGATCTGCCGGAGCAGGACGTAGACGGAGAGCAGGATATCCTCCGGCTCGAAGCCGGAGATGACGGCGGGCATGCCGTATTCCTCCGGCAGGAAGCGGAAGCCCTCCTCGCCGATGATGGTCGCCACATGGCCGGGGCAGAGGAAGCCCCGGATCTCGAAGCCCTCCATGCCCATCAGGGCCCGCAGGGCCGGCTCCACCAGCTTGAGCATGGACCAGACCGTGAAGTTCCGGACCTTCTGCTCCTTCGCCGTCAGAACGGCGGCGGCGGTGCCGGGGGCGGTGGTTTCAAAGCCCACGCCCAGGAAGACCACTTCCTTCGTGGGGTTTTCCTTGGCGATCTCAATGGCGTCGATGGGAGAATAGACGATCTCCACCTTCGCGCCCAGGGCCCGGCGGCGAAGCAGACTGTCCCCCGGCGTACTGCCGGGGACCCGCAGCATATCGCCGTAGCTGGTGAGGATCACCCGGGGATCCATGGCCAGGTCCAGGATCTGGTCGATGACCTCCGCCGGGGTGACGCAGACCGGGCAGCCGGGGCCGCTCAACAGCTCCACGCCCTCCGGCAGCAGGGTCTTGATGCCGGACTTGGCAATGGCCATGGTGTGGGTGCCGCAGACCTCCATCAGTTTCACCGGCTCCGGGCGGAGTTCCCGGATGGCGGCCAGGATCTCTTCAGCGGAGCGCATCATCCAGCTCCTCCCAGGTTTCCAGATCCTCCAGGGCCTGCTCCTCGGGCAGGCGCTCGATGGCAAAGCCCGCGTGGACGATCACATAATCGCCGACCTTGGGCTCGGGGATGAAGTCCACCCGCAGCTTCCGCTGCATGCCCATGGCCTCGCCCACGGCGTCCAGCCCGTTTATTTCAATCAGTTTCAAGGGCACTGCAAGACACATGATTCCAATAACACTTCCTTACAAGCTCCCCCTCCGGGGGAGCTGTCGCGGCGCGCCAGCGGCAAGCGCCGCGACGGAGAGGGGGTCGCCCGTCATTCGTCCAGGCTCGCTCCGCCGACCATCAGCTGGCCCAGGCTGATCCCCTCGTCGTTGCAGGAGACCCGCCGGTGCAGGTGGGGCCGCAGTCCCGCCTTTTCCAGCGCTTGGGGCAAGCGGCGCAGCAGATATTGGTTCTGAAAGCTTCCGCCGGAGAGGACAAGGTCCCGGATCCCGGTCTCCCGGGAGGCGGCCAGGGCCGTCTCCACGGCCATGTCGCACAGGGTGTTCATAAAGCGGGCGGCGATGCGGCCCGTCGAAACGCCGGCGTCCCGGTCCCGGACCAGGCCGCGGATCAGCTCCCGCCAGTCGAAGCGCAGGGGTTCGCCCTCCAGAAGCACCGGGTAGCGGCCCTCGTCGGGCTCCGCCGCGGCCTCCAGCAGCACGGCGCCCTGGCCCTCGTAGCTGGCCAGCCCCTTGATGCCCAGGATGGCGGCGGCCCCGTCGAAGAGCCGGCCCATGCCGGAGGACAGGGGGCAGTTGAGCCCGGCCGCCAGCATTTTTTCAAAGAACGCCGCGTTGGGGATGCCGCTCGTGTCGCAGCCGGCCTCCCGCAGCAGGGCGAAGGCCACCCGGTCAAGCTCCTTCACCGCCCGGTCCCCGCCGATGAGGGGGATGGGCAGGATACTGCCGAAGCGGGTATAGCTTTTATAGTCGCCGATCAGGCACTCGCCGCCCCAGGCCGTGCCGTCGTCCCCGTAGCCGACCCCATCCCAGATGAGGCCGATCACCGGGCCGGTGAGCCCGTTGTCCGCCATGCAGGCGGCCAGATGGGCGTGGTGGTGCTGGACCTGGATCAGCGGGATCCCCTCCCGCGCCGCCCGCTGGCGGGCGTAGGCGGTGGAGAGATAGTCCGGGTGCCTGTCGCAGACCAGCAGCCGGGGCTTTGTATCAAACAGACGCTCGAAATGGGCGATCTGCTGTTCGTAGTGTTCCAGGGTCTCGGCGTTTTTCAGGTCGCCGATGTGCTGACTGGGGAAGAGATAGTCCCCCCGGGAGAGGCAGAAGCTGGCCTTCTGCTCGGCCCCGCAGGCGAGGATCGCGCTCTCGGCCCCCGGCAAGCGCACCGGGAAGGGCACATAGCCCCGGCTCCGGCGGGCGAAATACTCCTTCCCGTTCACGACCCAGCAGAGGGAGTCGTCGCAGCGGGTCTGGATGTCCCGATCATGGAGCAGAAAGCCGTCCGCAATGCCCCGCAGCCGCTCCAGCGCCTCCTCGTTTTGAAAGACGATGGGCGTGTCGGAGAGGTTGGCGCTGGTCATCACCAGGGCGTCGATATCATCCCCGAAGAGCAGCACATGCAGGGGTGTGTAGGGCAGCATCACGCCCAGCCAGTTGTTCTCGCTGAGGGGGCCGGGCCGCTTGTCCCGCTTCTCCAGCAGGACGATGGGCTTGTGGAAGCTCTCCAGCACCGCCCGCTCTTCTTCCGACACGAAGCAGAGCTTTTCCGCGGCTGCCGTGTCCCGGCACATGAGGGCGAAGGGCTTCTCGTCCCGCTCCTTGCGGCGGCGCAGCTCCCGCACCAGGTCCGGATCGTCCGCCCGGCAGGCCAGGTGCACGCCCCCCAGGCCCTTAACGGCCAGGATCTTCCCGGCCTTGAGCCATTCCCTGGCGGTCTCGACGCCGTCCCCCGGCACTTCCCTGCCCTCCCCGTCCAGAAAGACGACGTGGGGGCCGCAGACCGGGCAGGCGTCCGGCTGGGCGTGGTAGCGGCGGTTTTCGATGTCGTGATACTCCCGGTCGCAGTCGGGACACATGGGGAAGCGGCCCATGGAGGTCAGGGCCCGGTCATAGGGCAGGTCCCTGATGATGGTGAAGCGGGGGCCGCAGTTTGTGCAGTTGATAAAGGGATAGCGGAAGCGCCGGTCCCTGGGGTCCAGCAGCTCCCGGCGGCAGTCCTCACAGATGCCGATGTCCGGCGAGACCAGGGTGTTGCGTTTTTCCTCGGCGTGGCTCCGCAGGATGGTAAAGCCCGTCAGTCCCCGGGGAGGCAGGTCGTACTCCGCCTCGATCTGCTCGATCAGGGCCAGCTTCGGCGCTCTTTCGGGCAGCTCCCGAAGAAAGGCCTCCAGCGCCGGGCGCTCCCCCTCCAGCTCCAGCTCCACGCCGGAGGAAGTGTTGCGGATGCTGCCCGCGAGCTTGTGCTCCCGCACCAGACGGTGCATAAAAGGACGGAAGCCCACGCCCTGCACGATCCCGTGAATTTTGATGTGGACTGCTTCCAAAACGCGCCTCCGAGCAGATCGTTAATTCTAAAACAATAACAGTAGTATTGTACCTCTTATCGTCCGCTTTTGCAACTTCTTTTCGTTTCTTATTCGCAATTTCGCAGCGACGCGGCGGAAGCAGACGGGATACTCTCACAGCTTAATAGTATAACCCCGTTTGTCCCATCTTGCAAGCTCTTCCGACAGGGAAATACAAGGAAAGCCAGGTTCAAAAATGGAAGATATTTCCTTAACAATTTGTGTAATGATTCTTTACATCTTGTTAATTGCTTTTTAGCACTCTCCCCTTGACAGTGCTAACAGGCGTGCTATAATGACAATCGAACAAAGGAAAAGAGATCAAATGGATAGACCTCCATCCCCTTGCTCAGGCGACATGATCTTTTAGGTAAGGAGGAATGACTTATGTTGCCGAGTATTTTTGGAGAGAGTTTGTTTGATGACTGGATGGGCTTCCCCTTCCGGGGCCTGGAGTCCGATGTGGACCACAAGCTGTACGGCCGGCACGCCGGCAAGGTCATGAAGACGGATCTGAAGGAACACGAGGACGGCTACGAGCTGCTGGTGGACCTGCCGGGCTTCAAGAAGGACCAGATCGAGCTGCAGCTGCAGAACGGCTACCTGACCATCACCGCCTCCAAAGGTCTGGAGGAGGACGGGAAGGACAAGAAGGGCAAAATCGTCCACCAGGAGCGCTATGTGGGTTCCATGACCCGGAGCTTCTACATCGGCGAGAACGTGAAGGAAGAGGACGTGAAGGCCAAATTTGAAAACGGCGTGCTGACCCTGGACTTCCCCAAGGAAAAGCCCATGAATCTCCCCGAGCGCAGAAGGATCATGATCGAGGGCTGAGGCCTTCGGAACAAGCGAACAGGCAACTTGACCCGGCGTCGAAAGACGCCGGGTTTTTTATTGCAAAAACAGGAAAGCCGTGTTGCCAATTCTTTCCGTCCCTGCTATACTGATGATATCTCATCCCCAGGTCTGATCATCTCCGCCCTGGTCCAGCGTCGACCCAACGATTCAAAGAAAGAGAGGGTCCCTATGAATCATCCTTCATCTCCCGCTCCGGGTGCCGGCCGCGCCCGGCCTGTCCATTTCCATCGCCTTTTCCGGACCACGATCTCTCTGGTCCTGATGCTGCTGCTGATCGGAGGCGCCGCTTTCGGCTACGCCTCGGCGGCAACGGCGGAGCCTGCGGACAGTCTCCGCCTCGGCGCGCCCCAGCCCAGCGGCAACCTCGTCGGCGCACCCGGCGGCCTGATCGGCGTTGCGATGCCCACCCGGGACCTGCAGCGCTGGTATCAGGACGGCGAGAACATAAAGGCCATGCTGGAGGAGGCCGGCTATGAGGTCGACCTGCAGTACGGCGCCAATGACATCCCCACCCAGGTTTCCCAGATCGAGAACATGATCGCCAAGGGCTGCAAGGTCCTGGTCATCGCCGCCATCTACGGCGATTCTCTGGGCGCCGTGCTGGCCCAGGCCAAGGAAGCCGGCATCCCCGTCATCGCCTATGACCGTCTGATCATGAACTCCGACGCTGTCACCTACTACGCCACCTTCGACAACTGGCTGGTGGGCGTGAAGCAGGGCGAGTTCATCCGCGACG
>JAFWQQ010000084.1 GCA_017545165.1 Oscillospiraceae bacterium | reverse complement strand
GGTGCAACGAGGAATCCTCGTGTCAATTTAGTATTCGGGCTTCTTGCCCAGTTACCTTTCGACCTTTGCCGTATACCCAGTATACCACATTGGTTTTATTTATGGTGGTGCTGTTTTTCAGCATGCCTATTTAGTATGAGCTCTCAAAAGAAAGACGCAAAAATGGAAACTTCCGAAAAAGTTTCCATTCTTGCAGGATTGAACGGCCAGGGGGGCATCCCTTCGCCCTCCCCCCTTCACAATCCCCCATGCGTGTCGATACGCTGTCTTGGGGCTTTGTCTGCAGTCTCAACGGGAGGCCGGTGCGTAAATCGCACCGGCCTCCCGTTTTCTACGAACTACGAACTACGAACTAAGAACTCAGCTCCAGCAGGGTCTGCCGGAAGCCGTAGCGCTCCGCGATCTCTCTCGCCAGGGCCCGGCCCTTTTCGCTGCGCCTTCCGCCGCGCCTGGCCCGGAGCATCAGATTCTTGGGGGAATTGTCCAGATCCACGAACTCGATCACGTCCACCTGGTAGCCCAGATCCTCCAGCACCAGGGTCCGGATCTCGTCGGTGAGCAGGGCGGCCATCCGCTCCCGCACGATGCCGTGGCGCAGGAACACGTCCAGCTCCCCGCCCTTCTTCATCTGCAGGTTGATCTCATGCTGGCAGCAGGGCACGGAGAAGATGTAGTCCGCCCCCTTCTCGACGGCGTAGCGCAGGGCGTAGTCCGTGGCCGTGTCGCAGGCGTGGAGAGTCACCACCATGTCCACCCGCTGATCATAGAGCACGTCCCGGCTCACGTCGGCCCGGACGAAGCGCAGGCCCTCGTAGCCGTACTTTTCCGCCACGGCGTTGCAGTGCTCCACCACATCCGCCTTCAGATCGTAGCCGATGATCTTCACCCGCCGCCCCTGCTTCACCGCAAAGTACCAGTAGAGGATGAAGGTCAGGTAGCTCTTGCCGCAGCCGAAGTCCAGGACGGTGAGCTCCTCCCTGCCGTCCTCCCGGAAGGCCTGGTCGATCAGCTCCAGGAAGCGGTTGATCTGCCGGTACTTGTCGTACTTGGCCCGGACGATCCGGTAGTCCCGGGTGAAGACGCCCAGATCCACCAGGGCGGGCACCGCCTCCCCCTCGGGGATCAGATACTGCTTCTGCCGGTTGTTGCCCTCGGCAGAGGCCGGTCTTGGCACCGGGGCGGCGCCGCCGTGACGCTTGTAGCCGCCCTTGGCATTGAGACTGTACTGGGCGCTTTCCGTCTCCGTCACCAGCAGGGCCTGGCGGTAGCGCCCGTCCAGCTCGTTCTCAAAGCGGCGCAGCAGGCTCTCTCCGTCCAGATTTTCCTGAAAGGCCTTGTTGTCCCGAAAGCGCTCGAGCTGATACATCCGCCCGCCCCGGAGGAACACCGGCCGGACCGTGACCTTGGGATCGGCGGTCTTGTCGATGGGCTGGCTCAGCACCAGCCTTGTCAGCCTGTCCAGGGCGGCGGCCAGATCCTGGGTCAGCCTGCTCATGCCTCGCCTCCGAAGAGCTTCTTCAAGCGCAGGGCGGCGGCCTTCAGCTCGTTCTTGCTGTAGGAATTGTTCTCGTCGGAGAGCACCGCGGCCACGGCCTCCTTGGGGCCCAGCCCCTTCACCATGGCGTCCACCAGCATGGCCTCGGGGGAGACGGCGTGCTCCACCTTGTTGAACACGTAGTCCTTCCCCACCTCCAGGACCACGGCGTACTCGCCCTTGTCGTAATTGCCCTTTTGAAGCAGCTGCTCCTTCACCTCGGCGGGGCTGCCGCGGAAGCTCATCTCGTGGAGCTTGGTCATGTCGTTGCAGAGGCACAGGCGCACATCCGCCTGCTCTTCGATGAAGAAGTCCACCAGCTCCATGATCCGCTTGGGGCTCTCGTAGAGGGCAAAGGTCCGGGTATCGCCCCGGCGCAGCTTCTCCAGCAGCTTCCGGCGCTCCACCCGCTCCCGGGGGAAGAAGCCGAAGAAGGTGAAGGAGCTGAGATCGAAGCCGGAGATGGCCAGGGCGTTCACCGCCGCGCAGCAGCCCGGCACGCCCACCACCCGGATCCCCGCCTCCACGGCGGCCTTGATGAGCTCGTTGCCCGGGTCGGAGATGCAGGGGGTGCCCGCGTCGGTGATGACGGCGATGCTCTTGCCCTCCAGCAGTTGGGAAATAAAGTGCTTCGCCTTGCCGTACTCGTTGAACTTGTGGTTGGAAACCAGCTTGTTGCGCACGCCCAGCTTTCCCAGCAGCACCATGGAGCGGCGGGTGTCCTCGGCGGCGATCAGATCCGCCTCCTCCAGGATCTGTTTTCCCCGGGGGCTCATGTCCCGGGAGTTGCCGATGGGGGTGGCCACGATATAGAGCGTCCCGCTGCCGCGGACCTGCTCCAGGCCCTCCTCCAGCTCCAGCTCCGGCGCTTGTTCCATCTTTTCGTCCATAGCGATTCTCCTGTGTCCGTTATTCTCTGCCCTCAGGGGCAGCAGCGCTTGCAGGGCTCATAGCCCATGGCGATGACCTCATCCCTCGTGCCTTGGAAATTGATCCTGTTGGCCTCTGCCATCTGCCCCACGCTGGAGCAGAAAGGATAATGGAATTTGTGGGTATTCTTGTTCAAAACGTACGAGATTCCCTGGGGTATAGGCGCCGCAGTCGGCTCCGGCGTGGGCTCCGGGGTCGGCCTCGACGTCGGTCTCGGTGTCGGCCTCGGCGTCGGTTTCGGTGTCGGCTCCAGCGTAGGCTCCGGCACGTCCGTCAGCTCCGGCGCGGGGCTAGGCACGTCCGTCGGATCCGCCTTTGTCTCCGCGTCCGCCGGTCCTTGCCGCGTTGGCGGCGCGGAATCCTCCTCAGCTGCCGGAGGCTCCGCCTCCTCCAGCCTGAGGATCCTTGCCTCCACGCGGGGCTCGCTCCCGCCTCTTCCTGACAGAGGCGAGGGCAGCAGCCACGCGCCCAGGAGGAGCAGCGCGGCGATCCAGATCCATTTCTTCTTCATGCCGCCCCTCCGAACCCGTTCCCGCTTTTCCGCGCCGCCCGTCTTTCGCGGCGTGTCTCCCGCCTGCGCGCGTTGTTTATTCAGTATACCTTATCTCCGGCCCCTTTGTAAAGGCAAAGGAAAACGGAGGAGCTTCGCCCCTCCGTCTCAAGCTGTCGACAAAGTGTCGACAGCTTGAGCGGCAAAAATGGAAACTTCCGAAAAAAGTTTCCATTTTTGCAAGATTGAACGTGAAGGGGGGCATACCCTCCCCCCTTCACAATCCCCCCATGCGTGTCGATACGCTGTCTTGGGGCTTTGTTTACAGTCTCAAACGGAGGAGCTTCGCCCCTCCGTCTGTTTTGCTCTTTTGCTTATTCCGCCTCGTCGTCCAGCCAGTCGGCAAGCCGATCCTCCGGCAATTTCAGGTTTCTGGAGAGGAAAGCCACCATCTCGTTGAAGTTCAGGGACTTCAGGTGTTCATAGTTGGTCTTCTTTCTGACCTTGGGGCCGATGTTGCGCCCCTCGATGTAGCCGCAGTTGTAGCACATCATAAGAGGGATCTTCCGATGGGAATCCAGTTCCATTTCGCTTCCGCACTGGGGGCATTTCATAGCGGGCTCCTCCTGTCTTTCTTGATTCCTGCGGCCTGGACCGCAGCGCTTTCCGGTGTCTCTATGTTACCGCAGCCGGGGAAAATATGCAAGAGGAAATGCGAGGAACACCCCGAATCCCGCCTGCGGATGACATGGATGGCGGAAGCGGCTCAGCGGAGCTCGTAGATGAACTTGACATGCGTGTAGTCCTTGAGAACGATGTCAAAGTCCTTTTTCACCGAGCGCGCGAGGAAGGGAAGGATATAGTGGTCAAAGTAGATCAGGCGGTATTTTTCCTTTCCGGCCGAGATTTTGCCCATAACATCCTCAACGGAGACCGGCAGGTAGTTTTCATTGACCTCCCGCTCCCAGTTGTCGGTGTAGCGGTATTTCAGCAGGAAGTGGATCAGGTTCCGATTGTCGGTGATGGAGCCGTGCAGCGCCTCGAACTGGGCGATCATGTTGAGGTCATAGCTGCTTCTCACCTTGATGACGTCCTCCTTCAGCGCCGGGCGGTGGGCGGAGATGTCCAGGCACATATCGCGGATGACGATGTAGCCGAAGCCGGTGGCAGTCACGAAGCGCCAGAAGTCCTCGATGGACTGCGGCGTTCCGTAGCTGTATACCTCGTGGATCAGCGAGGAGAGGTTCAGCGCGGTCTTTTTGAAATCAAGCTTCTGTTCCCGCGCCCAGTCGTGAAAGGCCGTCAGCGAGGAGAAGAGGAAAACATTGCGGCAATCTTTGCAGCGCTCCGCAGCCTGCCGGATCATATCCTCGTCCAGGTCGTAGCCGACATAGGTCATTTCCGGGAACAGCCGGGCGAGCGTGCCGATCAGCACGCCGTTTGCGCAGCCGAAATCAAACACCGTAGTCACCGATTCGTCGATCTTGTCCATAAAGAACATTTTGTCGATCATGCTTTTGGACATGGCAAGGTTATAGGATTCCATATCCGCGATCTTTTTTTCTCCGACTGACATGGGAACACCCCTTTGTTTTTTTGTATTCTGATGAAAATGCTGATCATCGGGATCATCGGAAAGCAAAACAGCTGTGCTGTTTTGCCGCGCCCCCGCGCGCGGTAAAAAGCTTTTTGCCTTTTCGCCATTCCACGGTCAGTATCATAGCATACCGGGCAAAACAATTCAATTGCCATGCAGCGCGGATCGTGGTAAAATCCCTGCTGGAAGAAATCAAACTGCTCAGTCGGAGGGAAACGATGGGGAACATGTATCTAATGTGCGGACACATCGCATCGGGCAAGTCCTGGTTCGCCAAAAGGTTCGCGGAGAAGCACGGTTTTCGCTGCCTGGATATTGATACCTGCTATCAGATCTACAACGGCGACGAAAAGATCCACAAAAACAAGTTCGAGGTCTGGATCCTGTTTTATCAGCTGATCCACCAGGCGGCCCTGCTCGGGCAGGACACGGTCGTGGACACCAATGCCCCCCTCGAAAGCTACCGGGACGAGTTTCTCAACTGGTTCCCGGAGTTTGACAAGCACCGGCTGATCTGGATCGACGCCGATCCGCAGCTGGCCTGGATGAACAACAGCCGGCGCGAACGCTGCGTTTCAAGAGAGGTCTTCGACAACCTGGTCGAGCTGTTTCAGGAACCCTCGGCCGAGGAGGGGATCGCCGTCTCCCGCTCCGCCTGGGATACCATCTGCCGGATCCGGAATGTCGACAACGAATTCCAGCCCCCGGAATTTATCAAGGGAGAGCCCTGGGACTGCTCGATCTGAAGCGGTATTCCATGTTTCAGGATGGAACGGGAAGGGGGCATACCCTGACCCCTTCCCAATCCCCCCATGCGTGTCGATACGCAGTCTTGGAGCTTCGTCTGCATGCTGAAGGGGCTGTTGCAAAATAGGCGCATAGCCCAGTCACCACCGTAGGGGAGGGGCTCGCCCCCTCCCGGCAGCACGGAGTATTGTCTTGAGAAAATGTTCGGCGAATTCGCAGATTGTACGAATTCGCCGAATATTTCTTT
>JAFWQQ010000037.1 GCA_017545165.1 Oscillospiraceae bacterium | reverse complement strand
TTTAGAATTTTACCGAGTCAGAATCGCGTCAGGCGAGGCGGCGGCCGCAGGGCATAATGGACATATATGGCCAAGGCCGCCAACGAAGCATGGCGCGATTCTGGCCGGTAAAAAATGAAGGGTTTTATCGGTGGATAGTATGAGGATGCGGGCGAGGGCGATGGGCGATAAAAAACGGATTGCCACGACAGTGTGCGCACTGTCGTGGCAATGACAGGATGGGGGAGGCTTTGCGGAAGAGGGAAGACGGAAGACTCAATCCGGGAAACGCAGGGCGTCCTCGTCGGCCACCAGGGTGAAGTCCTTGTGCAGCTGGAGGATGGAGGCGGGGCAGCGGGGGGTCACGGGGCCGAAGAAGGCCTCCTTGACCACCGGGGCCTTGGCCGCGCCGGAGACCACCATCACAACCCGCTGGGCCTGCATGATGTCGCAGATGCCCATGGTGTAGGCGAAGCGGGGCACGTCCTCTTCCTTCTCGAAGAAACGCTTGTTGGCCTGGATGGTGGCGTCGGACAGCGCCACCTTGTGGGTGCCCTTGGTGAAGAACTCGTCCGGCTCGTTGAAGCCGATGTGCCCGTTGGGACCCAGGCCCAGCAGCTGCAGGTCGATGCCGCCCAGGGACTGGATGATCCGGTCATAGCGGCTGCACTCGTCCTCGGCGTTCTTGTTCAGACCGTAGGGGATATAGCTGTTTCCCGGGTAGATGTTCACGAAGTTGAAAAAGTTGCGGCGCATGAAGCAGGCATAGCTCTGCTCGTTCTCGGGGGCCAGGCCCACATACTCGTCCAGGTTCACGGTTCGGACCTGGGCAAAGTCGATATCGCCCTTCAGATACCAGGCGATGAGCTGCCGGTAAGTCCCGATGGGGCTGGAGCCGGTGGCCAGACCCAGCACGGAGTCCGGCTTCAGGATCACCTGGGCGGAAATGATGTTGGCCGCCTGGCGGCTCATGTGGTCGTAATCTCTGGCACGGATGATTTTCACAGTTTTTCTCCTCCCATATAAACGGCCTGCAGCGACAGATCCTCGCCGCAGATCAAAAAGTCCGCAAAGCGTCCCGGGGCGATAGCGCCGATCTCCGCCTCCCGGCCCAGCTCCCGGGCGGGGGTCAGGGTGGCGGCCAGGATGGCGGTCTCCTCCGGAATGCCGAAGGAGACGGCGTTGCGCAGATCCCGGAACAGGTTGGAGGCGGCCCCGGCGATGGTGCCGTCGGCCAGCCTTGCCACGCCGCCGCTGAGGAAGACCTGCTGCCCGCCCAGCTCGTATTCCCCGTCGGGCATGCCGCAGCAGCGCAGAGAGTCGGAAATCAGGCAGATGCGGCCGGGAAAGAGCTTGAAGGCCATGCGCACGGAGCTGGGATGGACATGCAGCCCGTCACAGATCAGCTCCGCGACCACGTCCTCCCGCTCGGAGGCGGCGCCGATGACGCCGGGCTTCCGGTGGTGGATGGAGGGCATGGCGTTGTACAGGTGGGTCAGGTGGCTGGCCCCGGCCTCGTACACGGCCCTGGTCTGCGCGTAGTCCGCGTCGGTATGGGCCACGGACACGGTGCAGAGGGCCCTGGCCTTCGCGGCAAAGTCCGCCGCGCCTGGAAGCTCCGGGGCCAGGTCCACGATGCGCACCAGACCGCCGCAGCCCTCGTACAGGGCCCTAAAAGCCTCGAAATCCGGCAGGCGGAGATAGGCCCCGTTCTGGGCGCCCTTTTTCTTTTCGGAGAAGAAGGGGCCCTCCATGTGGACGCCGGCCACCCTCGCGCAGCCTGCCGGGCGCTTTTCCCGGAGCGTCACGGCGGTGGCGAAGGCGGCGGCCAGGGTCTCATAGGGCAGGGTCATGGAGGTGGGGGCGAAGCTGGTGACGCCGTTTTGGGCCAGGTAGGCGGCCATCCGGGTAAGACCGGCCAGGTCCCCGTCGGAGAAATCCGCGCCCATGGCCCCGTGGGTATGGGCGTCCACCAGGCCGGGCAGGACCTTGGCGCCGCCCAGATCGACGCCGCCGCGGCGGTCATCGAAAAAGAGCTCTCCGAAGCGGCCGTTTTCCACGGTGAAGCCGCCGGGGACGAAGCCCCGGTCGGGGGTAAAAAGCAAGGCGTTGGTATACAGCATGGCGGCACCTCAGATCTCCGGCAGGCTGGCCGCGGCGATGCTCTGGCCCACACGGCGGGCCTTCTCGTCCGGCAGCATGACGGTGATCTTCTCCGCCAGGGCGGGATACTCCTCCCGCAGGACCCGGTTGCACTCGGCGATCAGCAGGTCGCCGCCCACGCCGGAGGCCACCCGGCCCAGCACCAGCAGATAGCGCAGGTCGTAGAAGCGGGCGTAGAGGGAGAGCGTATGGGCAAGGTACACGCCGATGTTCCGGAAGATCTCCCGGGCGCCCTCGTGGCCGGCCTCGGCCAGCTTCTGGACCTCCTTGAGCTTCTCGGCCAGACTCAGCTTGTCGGACAGGGTGATGCCCACCCGGGGGGCCAGGCGGATCACCGCGTCCTGGGAGAAGTACTTGCAGCCCACGCCCAGGTCCCCGGACCACTCGTCCCGGGTGGCGTTTTCCTGCAGGTCCACCGGAGCGAAGGCCAGCTCGTTGAACCAGCCCAGGAGCTTGCCCTCGGGATTGACGTAGCCCGCGGCCTCGCTGGTGCCCATGGCGATGCCCATGACGGAGCCGGAGTCCAGGCTCATGGCCCCGGCCAGGGCGGTCACGTCCCCGTCGTTGGCCACGACGATGGGCACGTCGCCGATCTCCTTGGCGGCCCGGTCGTAGATGCTCTTCACATCCTCCCGGAAGGCCCGGGGGATCTTGATGAACAGGGAGCAGACCATGGGGGCGTTGCCCACGAAGGTGCCCGCGGAGCTGACGCCGATGGCATCCACCCGGGGCATTTTGGAGGCGGCGGTCTTGAAGGCCTCCACGATGCCGTTATACTGATAGCTCAGGTCCTCGGAGAGCTTGGGGAACCAGACCACCTCTTCGGAATAGACGGTCTGCCCGTCGATGACGGCGGAGACCTTCCGGTCCGAGCCGCCGGCGTCAAAGCCGATGCGGCAGCCGTTCAGGTGGCCGCCGACGGCCCTGGGCTGCTCGTTGGCCGAGGGGAAATGGGCCTCGTCGCTGAGGACGATCTCAAAGCCCTGCTCAAAGATGTCGTCCATGAAGTGCCAGTCAAAGTCCCGGGCGCCGCCGACGGAGTAGGCCTCCTGCAGCTTTCTGGCGGTCTCCTCACAGCCGCAGACCGTCACCCGCAGGCCGCCGGCGCTCCACAGCAGGAACTTGACAAAGCGCTCCATATAGCGGTAGTTGGCCTCGGCGAAGCTCTCATCCCGCAGGAAGGACGAAAAAACGGAAATGTTCCCGTGATCCCGCTCCACGGCCACCCGGAAGGGCCGCTTCGCCTCGGAAAGGAAAGCGTCCGCCCAGACGGCGAAGGGGATGAAATCGGGCTCCAGGGAGGGCTTGTTTTTGTAGTCGTATTCAATGCCGAGATAGTTCATAGTAATTCCTCACATTTCAAGAAATGGATGCTCACATGCTGCAGTTTAGCATGTTTCCGGGGGGCGTACAATGGCGAAAGCTGTGAAAAATGGCCTCTCGTGGGGATTTCCCGCAAGAGAAAAAGCAGATCCGGAAATGCCGAAGCTGTTCCCGCATCTGCTTTTCAAGGTTCTCCGAGTTCAGCAGTAGGTCCGGATGAGCCGGTCGATCTCGGCGGCGGCCTCCTGGGCGATGGGCAGGTCCTCCGGCGCCAGATCGAAGAGCGGGGCGCGCACGCCGCCCAGATCGGGGGCGCCGCGGCGGCGCAGGATCTCCTTGATCATGGCGTACATGTTGCCCTTGCCGGAGCACATCTTGTAGATCACCTGGCAGCAGGCGTCCTGGATCTCCCGGGCGCGGGCGATCTCGCAGCGCTGCACCAGCTCATAGATCTTCAGGTACAGCTCCGGCATCACCCCGTAGGTGCCGCCAATGCCGCCCGCGGCGCCGGCCACCAGGCCGGAGAGCAGCTGCTCGTCGGGCCCGTTGAAGACCAGAGCTCCCTCGTCCCGCCACATCTCAATGTCCTGAATGGGCATGGAGGAATTCTTCACCCCGATGACCCTGGGGTTCTGCAGCATCTGGCGCAGCAGGGCGCTGCTCAGGGCAACGCCGGCCAGCTGGGGGATGTTGTAGATCACAAAGTCGGTGTTGGGGGCGGCGTCGGAAATGTCGTTCCAGTATTTGGCGATGGCATAGGGGGGCAGGTGGAAGTAAATGGGCGGGATGGCGGCGATGGCGTCCACCCCCAGGCTCTCGGCATGGGCGGCCAGCTCTCTGCTGTCGGCAGTGTTGTTGCAGGCCACGTGGGCGATGATGACGGCCCGGCCCCTGGCCACGGCCATCACGTTTTCCAGAAGCAGCTTCCGCTCGGCCACGGACTGATAGATGCACTCGCCCGAGGAGCCGCCCACATACAGGCCGGTGACGCCCTTCTGGATCAGATACTCGGTAAATTGGCGCACCCGGGCGGGGGAGATGGCGCCGGTCTCGTCATAGCAGGCGTAGAAGGCGGGGAAAATGCCCTCATATTTTTTCAGATCTTTCATGCGGTTCTCCTTGATGAGACAGAATTGGCAGGGGACAGGATCAGTCGATCAGGATCTTGAAGACCACGCGGGAGAGGAACTCGGGACCGTCCACGGCCATGCCGGGCCGGTGAGCGTCCCCGGGGAAGAGGACCAGGAAGCTGCCGGGGGTCAGGATAACGCGCTGCTCCGCCTGGCAGACGCCTCCCCAATAGTCGCCCCGCTGCTCTCGCAGGTCCATGGTGTCTGAGGGGGCGAGATCGACCCGCTCCCGGCCGCGGACAAGGGTAAAGACGTCCAGATAGCGGCGGTGACGCTCGAAGAGACGGGCTTCGTCCGTCGAGCTCTCCACATCGAAGCAGGTGACGAACAGCGCCTCCCCCTCCAGCTGCCGGGTTTGGGCGGGGACCTGGGACAGGTACTCCTCCGTCAGCAGCGCCAGGACCCGGTCCAGCCGGGGATGGATGCCCCGGTAGGCCGAGGCATCCGAAAGCTTTCCATAGATCATGGGCCTTATCCCTTCACCGCGCCCATGGTGATGCCCTTGGTGAAATACTTCTGGAAGAGCAGGAACACGATGATGATGGGGACCGCGGCCAGAGCCGCGCCGGCCATGATCAGACCGTAGTCCGTGGAGTTCTCCGCCTGCATGGTGGCGATACCCAGGGAGATGGTCAGCTTGGTGCTGCTGGTGAGCATGATGAGCTGAAGGAAGTAGTCGTTCCAGGAGTTGATGAAGGTGAAGATGGCCAGCGCGCCCACGCCGGGCTTGATCATGGGATAGACCACCGTGGTGAAGGTCTTCAGCTCGCTGGCGCCGTCGATCCTGGCGGCCTCCAGCATCTCACCCGGGATGCCCTCGGCAAACTGCTTCATCAGGAACACGCCGAAGGGCCAGCCTACCGTGGGCAGGATCACGGCCCAGATATTGTCATACATGCCCAGGGCGCTCATCTCCCGGATCAGCGGGATCAGAATGACCTGCTTGGGCAGGGCCATGGCCGCTACGATCAGAGAAAAGATCAGAAAACGGCCGGTAAAGCGCTTCTTCGCCAGAGAGTAGCCGGCCAGGGCGGCGGTCAGGCAGGTGAGGAGCATGGCCATCACCGCCATGAAAACCGTGTTGATCAGCCAGCGGATCGCCCCAGGGATCACAGGCCCGGTGAGAGAGCCGATCTGAAACAGAGGCGCCGTGCGCTTGGAGAACAGAGTCTCATAGTTGCGCAGGGTGAATTCCTTGGGCCACCAGTCCGGCGAGGCGGAGTTGATGGCCTGGGGGGTCTTCAGAGAGCCGGTGACGATCCAGTACAGCGGGAAGAGGAAGAGAAAAGCCAGAACGACCAGGATCACCAGACTGATGATCCGGTAAGCCAGGGAGCTGCCGTTATTCTTACTGCTCATTATCTCAGCCCCCCCTTACTTTTCCCTGGCCAGCCGGAACTGCACGGCGGACAAGGCGGCGATGAAGAGCGCCAGGATCACGCCCATGGCGTTGCCGTAGCCAAAGCGCTGCAGCTTGAAGGCGCTGTAGTAGATGTAGTACATGATGGTCTCCGTGGCGTAGTTTGGCCCGCCGGAGGTCAGCAGCTGGATCAGCGCGAAGCACTGGAAGGAGTTGATGGTGGTGATGATCAGGATGTAAAGCGTGGTGGGCATGATCTGAGCCCACTTGATGCGCCAGAACACCTGGGTGTTGGTGGCGCCATCCACCTCGGCGGCTTCCACCAGAGAGTGATCCACGTTGCTGAGCGCGGAGACGTAAAGAACAATGGGCTGGCCCACGGAGGTGGTGAGCAGAATAAGGATGATGCAGGCCAGGGCATACTTCTGATCGCCCAGCCAGTTGATATTCTTGTCAATAATGCCGCCGTTCTTCAGAAGGTAGTTGAAAATGCCGTAGTACCGGTTGTACATCCATTTCCAGACCACGGTGACGGCCACGGAGCCGGTGACCACCGGCAGATAGAACACGATCCGGAAGAAGCTGAGAGGACCCTCCTTCATCCGGTAGATCGCAGAGGCGACCCAGAGGGAAAAAGCGCAGACAACGGGAACGCTGACCACCACGATGATGATGGTGTTGCGAAGACCCTTGAGAAAAACCGGGTCCTTCCAGAGCTCCACATAGTTTGCAAGCCCGACGAAGTCCGTGGGGGTATTGATGTCCATATTGGCATTGGTGAAGCTCATCCAAATGCACATCCCCATGGGTACGACCACAAAGCCCAGGAAGAAAACCAGGCTGGGGAGGAGGAACAGATAACCGCTGATGTTTTCCCTCCGGCGCAGGAGGGGACTCATGGTAGCAGGCAAGGTGCAGCACCTCTCTTTTTTCAGGATAAATCGGGAGAACCGGAAACGCGCCCCATACCGCGCAGGCGGTATGGGGCGCGGCCCGAGATGCTCAATGGGATGCTTCGCTCAGATCAGGCGGCGGGGGTGTTGGCCTGGCCGCAGAACTCGTTGACAGCGGCGGTGATGGCTCCCTCGGAGCCATCGCTGGCGCCGACCTGCTGGAGCATGTTCCACCACGCGGTGCGGGCGGTGGGCCAGTTGGTGGTGACCTGGTAGTAGTCGCCCAGCATGGGCAGGATCTTGGTGTACTCGTTCATGACCTCGTTGTCAGCCCAGACGCCGGAGAGATCGGTGCCCTCGGCGGCGGAGCGGGCAGCGAAGAAGTTGGAGGCGCGGACGGCCTCAGCGGTGTGCTCGCTGTCGCACATGTACTTGATGAACTGCTTGGCAGCCTCGATCTTGGCATCGTCGCCGTTGTTGAAGATGCCGAAGCCCCAGATGCCGCCCTGCAGCTTGGCGGTGCCGTCCTCAGAGGGGAAGGCCATGAAGACGATCTCGTCGCCATTGCCGGTGAGACCGGCGCCGGTGCCGGCAGAGTTGGGGTTGAGCTGCTGGGCGATGTTCCAGCAGAAGGCCATCTTGAAGATGCCGTTGTAGAAGTTGGCGATCTCCTCGCCGCCGTTGATGGAGGCGTCGAAGTCAATGCCGGCCTGATCGTACAGGGCCTTGAGAGCCTTGATGTTCAGGGGATCGTCCCAGGTGTAGGCGGTGTGGTCGGCGGTGGTGAAGGTGCCGCCGTAGAGGTTGTTCACGAGAGCGCGGGTGCCCTGGTCACCGCCCTGGCCGCTGCAGTACAGCGCGCCGACGGTGTCGCCATAGTAATCATAGAGAGCCTGAACAGCCTGGAAGAACTGCTCGGTGGTCCAGGTATGGGTGTCGAGGTTGATGAACTGGTCAGCGCCGGCTTCCTTGAAAGCGGTGTAGTTGATGGCCATGCAGTGGGCGGTCATGACGACGGGGTACTCGTAGGCGGCGCCGTCGGGAGCATAGCAGGCGGCCAGAGCGGCGGCGTTGATCTCAGCCTTGTCGGTGTCGTCAAACATGTCGCTGATGTCGACCATGTAGCCCTTGACGCCCCAGTTGGTGACCAGACGCTCGGGACCTTCCATGATCAGGTCGGGAGCCTGCTTGGCGGTGAGAGCGGTGTTGACCTTGTCGTCGCCGTCGGCGTAGGTCAGGTACTCGACCTTGACGGCGATGCCGGTTTCGGCGGTGAAGGCGTCAGTCAGAGCTTTGACGGTGGCCTCGTCGCCCCAGTTGCCGATGGGGTAAGTCCAGAGGGTGATCTCGGTGGCGCCGGCGGCCTCTTCCTTGGTCTCCTCAGGCTGGGCCTCTTCCTTGGTCTCCTCAGGCTGGGCCTCTTCCTTGGTCTCCTCAGGCTTGGCCTCTTCCTTGGTTTCTTCGGTCTTGGTCTCTTCCTTGGTTTCTTCGGTCTTGGCCTCTTCCTTGGTTTCTTCGGTCTTGGTCTCTTCCTTGGTTTCTTCGGTCTTGGTCTCTTCCTTGGTTTCTTCGGTCTTGGTCTCTTCCTTGATCTCTTCGGTCTTGGTCTCGCCGCAGGCGGCCAGAGCGAAGATCATGCACAGGGCGAGAAGCAGAGCAAGCAGTTTCTTCATGTTGTTCCTCCTAAATAATGATTGGAAGTGGATCTCCTCCCCGAAAGGGCGCAGCCCTCGAAAAGGATCCTATCTGGATAATAGCGAAGCCGGACGCAAATGTCAATGCTTTTTGAAAAAAACTTTCAGAAAAAAGAAGCTGTGAAAATAAATTTTATGAACTATACAAAAATGCTGTATGGTTTTTGGGTAATTTGACTGGGAAGAGGAAGCGCGAACTTTACAGGTGTTTTCCCTCCATGGCCTCGGCGATGCGCTCCCGGCTCTGGCGACAAGTCTTCAAATCCCGGCGGCAGAACTCGGAGAAGAGTACGTCCATCAGAAAGAGCTGGGCGATCTTGGCGGGCACAGAGCCCAACTGCAGAGGACCCTCGTTGGAGCCGCAGCAGAGCACCAGGTCCGCCAGGGAGGCGCCCGGGGACTTTGGGAAGCGGGTGACCAGCAGGAGCTTCACGCCCCGGGACCTGGCGGCACGCATGGTGTCCAGCATATCCCGGGTGGCGCCGGAATAGGAGAAAAAGAGGATCACGTCGCCCGGATCCATGTTTACGGCGGTCATGACCTGGGAATGGGAGTCGGTCACGGAGGAGAATTTGCCGCTGACGGTGGAGAACAGGTGAGCCGTTACCTCCGCCAGAAGCATGGAGCCGCCCTGGCCCATGCAGACCACTCGTCCGGCCTGCTGCAGCAGATCCGCGCCGTGACGGATCTTCTCCGGCTCGATGAGCTCCAGGGTCTGGCGCATGGCGTCCTGATCCGCTGCATAGACCTTGCGGCACATCTCCTCCACGGTGTCGGAGCTGTCCACCGGGCCGGAGAGCAGGTCCCCGTCCGCCGCAGCGGCGGAGACATTGGCGATGGCCAGCTTGAAGGCGTTGAAGCCTTTATATCCGAGGCGGCGGCAGAAGCGGGAGATCGTGGCCTCCGCGACGCCGCTGAACTCCGCCAGCTCCGCGATGGACAGGTACTGACAACGATCCCGGTTGGCCATGATATAGTCGGCCGTCCGCTTTTCGGCGGCGGTCAGGTCATAGTAGTCCTGACCGATCTTGTCAAATACGCTCTCCGTCATGCTCAGCCCTCCAGCAGCTCGCCCAGCATCTGATCCACCATGCTCAGCATCCGGGGCAGGTGGAAGGGGCCCTTGAAGGTGGAACCCTTGCAGGGCGGCTCCGTGGGCCTGCCGTCCCGGCGCAGGTAGCCGTACCACTCGCCGTACTCCGGATCGGAGAAATAGGTTTTGCAGTAGTCCAGGGTCTTATAGAACCAGTCCAGATACTTCTCCTTGCCGGTGTCCCGGTAGAGCATCAGGGAGGAGATCAGGATCTCGTCATGGGGCCACCAGAGCTTCATGTCATGCTCGTAGGCCTCGGGGGGACGGCCCAGGCAGTCGATGAAATACAGCAGCCCGCCGTATTCCTTGTCCCAGCCGGCGTTGATGGCCCGGTCAAAGATGGTCTCGGCCTTCTCCACCAGAGCCGTGTCGCCGCTGCGTTTGGCCTGCTCCAGCAGGAACCACACGCCCTCGATGTCGTGGCCCGGGTTCACGATGCGGCCCTCGGTGAAGTCCAGCCGGGCTTCCCCGTCAGGCCCCACGTTCTCCAGCACGCAGCCCAGCTCGTCCTTCACGTGGTAGCGGAAAATGTCCTCCACGCAGGCGGCGGCCCGCTGCTCGTAGAGCTCCCGCTGCTCCGGGTCGACCCGCAGCATCACGCCGGTCACGTTCAGATAGATCATGGGGATGCCGAAGGCCCGGCCCGTGCGGGTCTCGGGGATGGTCTTGGGCCCGAGGCCCGTGGGGTCCGGCATGCCGTGGGCCAGGTCCCAGTACAGGTCATAGGCCCGGCGGGCGCGGAGCAGGCAGGAGCGGTCCCCGGTGACGCCGTAATACTCGGCGTTGGCCATGGCGTAGAAGGCCTCGGAGAAATAATAGCGCCGCTGGCGCAGGGGCGCGCCCTCCGCGGTGACGGTGAAGTACATCCGGTCCCCGGCCTCGTGGTTCAGGCAGTGGGCCTCCATGAAGTCCAGGCAGCTCTTCGAGGCGGCCAGCCACTCCTCCCGCGGCCCGTAGAGCCGGCAGAGCCAGGCGAAGATCCAGCCGCAGCGGCCCTGCATCCACACGCTCTTGTCCGTGGAGAAGACCTTCCCCTCCCGATCCAGGCAGGTGTAGACGCCGCCGTTCACCGGGTCCATGCCGTTTTTCAGCCAGAAGTCCACGCAGCGGTCCAGCTCCTGCCGGATCCAGACGCGGCTTTCGGCCAGTTTCGTTTTGTCCATGGGCGATTCCTCCGATCATATTTTTTTCCATTTCTTAGTGTAGCAGCCGTGAAAGAAAATTTCAAGAAAAATATTTTTTGAAATTTTTATCCGAAAAGGGCTGACAAAGAGGAGAGGCGATGCTATAATGACAAGGAACATGTCCTGCGCCAATGGCGCGGAAAGGAGAAGACTGTGAAAAAACATATCGTCTGCTTCGGAGATTCCAATACCCACGGCTACTGCGCCGATCCCGCCGACTGCGCCGACGGGGGAGACCGCTTCAACGAGGAGGAACGCTGGACCTGCCTGCTGCAGAAAAAGCTGAGCGAGGATATCCTGGTGCTGGAGGAGGGCCTCTCCGGCCGCACCACCGTGTTCCCCGACCCCCTGCACGAGAGCATGCCGGGGCTGGATACCATCTATTCCTGCCTCATGAGCCATGAGCCCGTGGACCTGCTGATCATCATGCTGGGCACCAACGACACCAAGGAGCGCTTCGGCGCAAACGCCGCGGCCATCGCCGTCGGCATGGAGCGCCTGCTCCTGAAGGCCAAGACCGTTCCCGCCTGGCGGGGCGGGCGGCCGAATATCCTGGTCATCTGCCCGCCTCCCCTGGGCGCAGGCTTCCATGACGAGGTCATGGGGCCCGGCTGCGTGGAGAAATCCGTCGCCCTGCCGCCGTATCTGGAGGCCGTCGCCAAACGCAACGGCGTGCATTATCTCAACGCCGCCGACTGCGAGTTCAACGACGTCGACTTCACGCACCTGTCCCGCCGCGGCCATGCGCAGCTGGCGGACAAGCTGGCGGAGCTGGTGCCGACGCTGCTGGCCTGATGGCGCGGCGCATCTTCGACCCGGAGCGGGGGATCTGGAAGCCCCTGGGCGTGCTGGGGGACTTCGTGATGCTGAGCCTGCTGTGGGGCGCCTGCTGCATCCCGGTGCTCACCGTGGGCAGCGCCACCGCCGCGGCCTACGACACGGCGGTCCACGCCCTGCGGCGGAAGGACGACGCCCTGCTGAGCCGCTTTTTCGGGACCTTCCGGCGGGAGCTCAAAAGCGGCGTCCTCTCCACCTTGCTCTGGCTCGGCGTTCTGGCAGCGGAGTATCTGCTTTACCGCGCTCTGGGGGCGGCCTTCCCCGAGGGGGAGAGCCGAAACACGGCGCTGATCTTCTACCTGGTGCTGGCGGGCTTCTTTACCCTGTGCGTGTTCGCCTGGGTCTTTCCCACCCTCTCCCGCTTCACCTTCGGCGTCGGCGGGCTCAACGCCACGGCTCTGCGCCTGGCCTTCGGCCACATCCTGCGCTCGGCGGGACTGGCGGTGATGATCGGGGGCTTTGCCTGGCTCAGCCTGCGCTTCGGGCTGCCCATCATGGTGCTGCCCGGGCTGGCGGCGTATCTGGCCAGCTTTCTCATTGAACCGGTTTTTGTGAAATATGAGTGACCGGTCCAAACGATAAAAACGGAGACAAATTCGTGCGAATTTGTCTCCGTTTTTATATGATCGAGGGACAGGCACGGGGCGGTCAGGACCGAGCCAGCAGCTCTCCCAGCATCCGGTCCACCATGCTCAGCATCCGGGGCATGTGGAAGGGGCCCTTGAAGGTGGAGCCCTTGCAGGGCGGCTCCGTGGGCCTTCCGTCCCGGCGCAGGTAACCGTACCACTCGCCGTACTCCGGGTCGGCGAAGTGGACCTTGCAGTAGTCCAGGGTCTTGAAAAACCAGTCCAGATACACCTCTCTGCCGGTGTCCCGGTAGAGCATCAGGGAGGAGATCAGGATCTCGGCGTGGGTCCACCAGAGCTTCATGTCGTGCTCATAGGCCTCCGGGGGATGACCAAGGCAGTCGACGAAGTACAGCAGGCCGCCGTATTCCTCGTCCCAGCCGGCGTCCATGGCCCAACGGAAGAGCTTCTCGACCTGCTCCACCAGCTCCCGGCGGCCGCTGGTCCGCGCGTATTCCAGCAGGAACCAGGCGCCCTCAAAGCTGTCCCCGGGGCTGACGATCCGCCCCTCGGAGACGTCCAGCCGGGGCTCTCCCTCCGGCCCCACGTTGACCAGCACGCAGGCCAGATCCTCCTTGACGTGATAACGGAAGACGTCCTCCACGCAGGAGGCGGCCCGATGCTCGTAGAGCTCCCGCCGCTCCGGGTCGGTGCGCAGCAGGATGTTCGTCATGTTCAGGCAGATGATGGGGGGACCGAAGCTGCGGCCCGTTCGGGTCTCGGGAAGGGTCTTGGGGCCCAGGCCCGTGGGATCCGGCATGCCGTGGGCCAGATCCCAGTACAGGTCATAGGCCCGGCGGGCGCGGAGCAGACAGGCCTGGTCCCCGGTGACGCCGTAGTACTCGGCGTTGGCCATGGCGTAGAAGGCCTCGGAGTAGAAATAGCGGCGCTGGCGCAGAGGCCGGCCGTCGCCGGTGACGGTGAAATACAGCCGGCCTCCGGCCTCGCGGTTCAGGCAGTGGGCCTCCAGAAAGTCCAGGCAGCTCTTCGAGGCGGCCAGCCAGTCCTCCCGGGGCCCGTAAACATGGCAGAGCCAGGCGAAGGCCCAGGCACAGCGGCCCTGCATCCACACGCTCTTATCGGTGGAATAGAGCCTGCCCTCCCGGTCCAGGCAGGTGTAGACACCGCCGTGCACCGGGTCCATGCCGTTTTTCAGCCAGAAGTCCACACAGCGGTCCAGCTCCTGCCGGATCCAGCCGCGGGCCTCCTGCAGCTTTGCTTTATCCATGGCGCATCGCCCTCCCGCTTGATGATTTTTCCCCAGTGTAGCATCGGCCGGGGAAAATTGCAAGAATAGGAGGAGCGGCGGGGGGGAAGTCCGGGACGGGCAGAGGGGCGGAGGCTTTGGTTCAGCTTTGCGGGGCGGGGGTGGGCGGCGTCTGCCCGGCGGACTTGGGATACACCGTGAGCGTGCGGCTGACTTCGCCGAAGCTGACGGTCAGCTTGACGCCGCCGGAGACGAGCTCCTGGACCTCCAGTGTGCAGTAGCGGCCGTTGGCGTCCGGCGTCAGCTTCAAAACGCCCTCCCTGTCGCAGCTCCAGCTGAATTGGGCGTCGGGGAAGAGACCCAGGGGGTAGAGCACGGCCTCCACCCGAAGCGCTTCACCCTCGCGGAGAGAGAAATCGGACAGTTCCGTGTCATAGTAAAAGACGTGCAGATTCTCAGGCACCCGATCGTCCACGAAGGGGATGTCCACCGTGATGGCGGTCAGACGCAGCCAGGTGTCCGGCGCGTATTCGGAGCCGAAGATTTCGCGCTGCCTGTCGTTCGTCACGTTGAATTCCGCGCCGAAGGCCAGGTGACCCTCACAAAAGCTGTTGCCGAAGGAGGTGGCCTCATAGCTGTCCAGAGACATGGAGCTGAGCTGCTTTCGGAACTCCGGCGTCAGCAAGGCGTCCAGGTCCAGACGCAGAAACTCCCCGGCGTCTTCTGCGGTATAGGTCTTGTCGGCCGTGAAGAGGTGGAAGGGATAGGCGACTCTCTCGCTCAAAGCCTTCCAATCCCCGTCAGCCAGAGCCTTTTGTACGGCCTCGGCAAAGGGAAGGGTCCCGTGTTCTTCCGAGAAGGGGCCCGGGGAAAGGAGCACCAGAGGCTTGAAGAGCGTATCGGAGGATTCGCTGCCCGGCGCCTTCACCGCGGCCAGGTCTTTCAGCGTGCCGTCGGGCTCCACGTCAAAGCGGGTGCCGCTCTCGGGCTTGCCGTTCCAGCTGAAATCGCCGCAGTTGAAGAAGCTCAGGGCGGGGCTGGGCACGTCGTGGATATCGCAGTTCAGGAAGCGGATCCCGTCGGTGCGGGACAGGTGGACGCCGCCCTGGCTGCAGTCGTAGATCTCGCAGTCCCGCGCCGTCAGATCGGTGCAGCCGTCGGTGCTGAGGCCCAGGATGCCGCAGCCATAGAGCCGGCAGGCCTCCAGGCCGATGCCGTGGCAGTTGACGAAGTACAGCACCCCGCCGGTGCAGGCGCCCGGCTCCTGAGTGTGGCCGGCGGTGAAGCCCACCAGGTTGATGCGCTCGCAGTCCCGGAAGCGCAGGACATTGGCGTAGCGGGGGACGGCGGCGACGGTGGTGGCCGCCGGATCCTCGGAGGCTCCCCGGATGGTGAGACCCGAGACGCCGCTGATCAGCAGCTCCGGCCCGTCATAGTTCTCCAGCCAGTAGTAGTACTCGCCGCCCACGCCGCCGTAGTTGGAGGCGGTGGACAGGTCGAAGAGCTCCCCGTCCAGCAGGATGGTCCGGTCCGGACCTATGGCGGCCAGGAACTCGTCCACCGTGGTGACGGTGACGCTGCCGCCCGCGGGCAGCTCCAGCGCCGCGGCGGCTGGCTGGGCGGGCTTCACGATCGCCGGGTCCAGCTCCCGGTATTCCATGGCCTGCAGATCCGCCGCGGCCAGGGCCTTGCCCTCGGCGTCAACGGGGAGGACGCTGCCGTAGACCCATGTGCGGCTGCTGTTGTCGGAGAAGACGCAGCCGTCCACGGTGGCGGGCAGATGCTGCAGCTGGAACAGGCAGGACTGGAAATCGTTCTTTTCCACCCGATTGGAGAGGAAAAGCGTGTTTTTGCAGTTGTCGATATTGAGAAGGGTCTGGCAGAGGTTGTCGTGGACGCGGCAGTTCAGCACGGTGAGATCCTCGGTGAAGTCCGCGGCGAAGAGATGATAGGCCGGGCCGGTCTCGGGCTTGCGGCCGTTGCGCTCGATCTCGCAGTTTTCCACCAGCGCCTTCCGGCAGCTGTGCAGGACCACGGCGCCGTAGCTGCACTCGTAAATGCGGCAGCCGGTCACGTTCAGGTTCGTGCAGTCCCGGCCCTGGACGCCGATGGTGCCGCAGCCGAAGAGGCCGCAGGCGTCCACGGTGACGTCGCTGCAGACGTCAAAGTACAGCACGCCGCCCATGCAGAAGCCGGGGGCCGTGGTATGCCCGGCGGTGAGGCCCTCCACCCGCAGATCCCTGCAGTTGAGGAAGTGGAGGACGTTGGCGTAGCGGGGAACGGCGGCAAGAGTGGTCTCGCCTTCGCCTGCGCCCCGGAGGATCAGGCCCTCCACGCCCAGGATCTGCAGCTCGAAGCCCAACTCGTTTTCAACGCCGCTCGGGACCTGGATCCAGGCGATATAGGGATTGTCGCTGACGTGGCCGTAGTCGGAGGCGGCGGAAAAGTCGTATTCGCCGGGGGCCAGGATCACGGTGGTGTGGGGACGGATGGCGGCCAGCAGCTCGTCCACGGTGGAGACCTCCACCACCGTTTCCTCGGTGGGGATGATGGAGGCGTCCTGCGCCTCCGCCGGCCCGGCTGCCGTACCGCAGACGCAGAGCAGCAGCAGGACCAGCAGGGCGGCCAGCGCCCTGCCTTTTATTTTATTGTAGTTCATGATTTGCTCCAATCGTTCTTTCAGGTTTTTCTTCTCGGTGGAGAAGGTGGTGGCGACTACCCCGGCGGGCAGGGCGGCGCTGGCCGCCATGTGCAGCAGGGTCTCGCCGTAGGCCTGCTTCTCCGCCCGGTCCATGGAGCGCAGCAGCATCTCGTCACAGCTCAGCTCGCAGGCGCGGTTCAGCTCCCGGCGGATCAGCCAGGAGAGGGGGTTGAACCAGTGCAGGGCCAGCACCGCCGCGGCGAACCACTTGTACAGCGGGTCCCGCCGCCGGTAGTGGCAGAGCTCGTGGCGCAGCACATAGTCCAGCAGCTCCGGCTGCTCGGCCAGTTCCGCCGGCAGCACGATCCGCGGGGTGAAAACGCCGAACATCAAAGGCGTCTGCAGGGCTGAACAGAGGGAGAGCCGGGGCTTTTTCCCGGGCAGAGAGGCATAGCGCCGCCGCAGCTCCCGCCCCGGCTTTGTCAGACGGCGGCGAAGGGCGGCGGTGAAGCGCAGGTAACTGAAAATGGGCCAGAGGAAGCAGACCGCGGCGCCCAGGGCCCAGAGCGTGAGCCAGAGCCGGGGGGAGCGCCAGTCGACGGAGAAGCCCCGCGCCGAAGGCTGCACCGGAGCCGCGGGAGCCGGTACGGGCTCGGCTTCGGACAGATCCTCCTCGGGCAATGCGGCGGGCAGAGCGGCCTGCTCTCCAACGGGGAGCTGGGCTTGGTACGGCAGTTCGTCCTCCGTCTCGCCCAGGTCGATCAGGGCCGGGCGGACGGGAGCGGCGGGCTGCGCCGCGCCGCGTCCCGTGGGGACAAGGCCGGGCAGGGGCAGCAGGAAGCGCAGCAGCACCAGCAGCCAGGCGTAGTAATACACCGTGCTGGGCAGGCGCCTGCCCAGGAGCCGGGACAGGAGCAGGAGCAGCAGGGCCAGGGCGCTGCCGCTGAGGGTCAGCGAAATCAGCGTCTCCATCCCTCAGTCCTCCACCCGGAACATGGCCCGCAGCTCGTCCAAATCCGCGGCGCTGAGGCCCTCGGAGTGGACCAGGGCGGCCACCAGGTCCTTGGCGCTGCCGTTATACAGGCGGCGGATCAGAGTGTCGGTGGCCCAGGCGTTGTATTCCTGCTCGGTGATCAGGGGGGAGTAATAGAAAACCTTGCGCTTCTCCTGACGGATCACGCCCTTGCTCAGCAGGCGGGAGACCAGGGTCTTGACCGTGGTGGCCTCCCAGCCCCGGCTGCGATGCAGCGCCTCGCGGATCTCCGTGACGGGCAGAGCGTCCTCCGCCTGCCACAGGAGCTTCATGACCTCCAGCTCGGAGTCGGAAATCTTATCGGCAAGGGAAAGATTCATGGGGAAAACCTCCTAGGATAGATTACACGTGTAGTCCGGACGCCTATACCATAGCACAGGAGACTACATTTGTCAACCGGTAGATTGTGAAGAAATTCTTAAGAATGGGGGCGAGGGAGCGGGGGACGAAGGACCCCCTTCCGTCATCCGTCTTGGAGAGTTATCATTTAAGTAGAGTCGGAAAACTCACCAAAGTATGATAGAATAAGAAACATAGGAAGGTGAGGAAAAATGGGCGACCGCAAGGGTCGCCCCTACGGCAAGGACGGACGTTGGCGCGGGAGACGGCGGGCGATTCGTGAATCGCCCCTACGGCGAGGGACGCAGCAAAACCGCTGCGTTCCTGCGTTTTGTGTTGTTGTTCCGAATTCCAAATTCCGCTTCGCGGGGACCTCATCCACCGCAAGCGGTCCCCCTTCCCCGTGCGCGGGGAAGGCTTTGCGGAGGACCTCATCCGTCATCCGCCTCGCGGGGGATCGGCGGATGCCGCCGTCCCGGAAGGGGAGGGAAGGGGACGGGCCGCCGAGGGGCCCGTGGCCGGGCCCCTACGACGAGGGACGGGCATTGGCGCAGATCTGCGGGAGGGGCAAGCCCCTCCCCTACGGCGCGGGGCGGACGTTGACGCGGGGCGGCGGGCGATTCGTGAATCGCCCCTACGGTGGGTGACGCAGCAAAACCGTTGCGTTCCTGCGTTTTGTGTTGTTGTTCCGAATTCCAAATTCCGCTTC
>JAFWQQ010000083.1 GCA_017545165.1 Oscillospiraceae bacterium | reverse complement strand
GTTCGGCGAATTCGCAGATTGTACGAATTCGCCGAATATTTCTTTGCTATACGAGCTCTGGTCCGCCGGGAGGGCACAAGGCCCTCCCCTACGATACAACCAGGGTTTTCGCACTTGTTTCGCATTTTGCAACGCGCCCGTCTCAAGCAGTCGACACTTTGTCGACTGCTTGAGCGTCCCTTGCCTTCCACTTCGGGAAGGCAAGGGACGAGGAGGAAGTCAATTTCTCAGCGGAGGACGACGCTGGTCTGGCCGTCCAGATACAGGGTCGTGCCCTCCAGAATGGCCTCGCCCATGCCGATGTACGCGCTGATTTCCGTGAAGTCCAGACCAAGGGCGGCCAGGTCCAGCTTCTGAGGCGCCATGGTGGTGTTATGCAGGACGCAGACCGCGCTGCCGTTCCAGGTGGAGACGAAGCCGCCCAGCTTGCTGTCCGGCACGGTCACGGCCGTGTATTCGCCCCGGGCGATCTCGGGATTGGCCCGGCGGATCAGGAGCAGGCGCTTGTAGTAGTTATAGGGGCTGCGGCCGCGGCCCATCTGCTGGGAGACACTGACCTCGTCCTGGGCCGGGTAGCTGCTGCCCTTGGGGTCGGCCACCGTGTCCCCATCGTCCCAGCGCATGGCAAGGCGGCGGTTGGCGTCGGTATTGGCACTGCCCCGGGAGCCCCGCAGGCCGATCTCCTCCCCGTAATAGATGAAGGGGGAGCCGGGGCCCAGGAGGTAGAGGTTCGCGGCCACCTGCATCTGGCCGTTCATCGCCGGCAGATAGCCCGAGCAGCGGTCCATGTCGTGGTTCGAGATGAAGGGCACGATCATAGCGTCCGGCCGAATGGCCTGCACCGTGTCCAGATAGTTCTGCACATAGCCGGCGAAGCGGCCCACATTGCCTGCCTTGGCCGTGTCCGCGATCAGGCCGCCGGTCTGGGGCATGGTGAAGTTGAAGCAGTTCATGGAGCTGTAATACCTGTCGGTAACGCCGTCCCCGTCCCAGACCTCGGCCACGACATAGATCTCCGGGTCCACCTTCCGGAGCTCGTCCATGTACCAGTCCCAAAACGCCGCGCTGCTGACATTGTCCCCGAAATAGACATATTTGGCGGCATCAAAGCGGAAGCCGTCCACCCCCAGGTCCAGATAAAAGAGGGCCACGTCCAGCACCGCCTGGCGCACTGCCGGATTGTCAAAATTCAGCTCGGGCATGGCGTTGTCGAAATTGCACTCGTAATAGTCCGAGGTGCCGCCGATCTGGGAGAAACGCCGGCCGGAGGGGGCCGTGGCCCCGGTGGGATACCAGCAGTAGAAATCATAATAGGGATCGTCGGGATCCTGATTCCGGTGGGCGCTGGCAAAGGAGGTAAACCAGGCGTTGCGGCTGCCGGTGTGGTTGATGGGCAGATCCAGGATCAGCTTCACGTTCCGGCTCTCGCAGAGCTCAGCCAGCTCCCGCAGATCGTCCATGGTGCCGAAGGTCGGGTCGATGGCGTAGTAATCCGACACATCGTATTTGTGATAGGAGGGGGAGGCGAAGATCGGGGTCAGCCAGATGCCCTCGATCCCCAGGCTCAGACCGGACTGGGGATCCCCGTCGTTCAGATAGTCAAAGCGGTTGATGATGCCCCGCAGGTCGCCGATCCCGTCCCCGTCGGAGTCGGAAAAGGAGCCGACGAAGATCTCATAGAAGACACGGGCGTTGTCCTCCGTGTCCGCATAGTGGCTCATGTCCACATCGTCAATGACGGCCTCGCCGGTCTCGCTGAGCAGATAACGGCCGGTGCTGTCCCGGGCGGGAGGGGCTTCCTCTGCCGGGCTTTCCTCCTCAGAGGGCGAGGGGGCCTCCTCCGCCGCGGCGAAGACGGCCTGTCCGCAGAGGAGCAGCATCACCAGGACCAGAAGCAGGCTGAGCAGTTTTTTCTTTCTCATGGGAACACCTCCAAGTCGAAATGGATTCTTATCTGGAATTGTAGCGAGATAAAGAAGCCTTGTCAAGGTTGACAGAGAAAAAAACTGCAGTATAATAGATTGCAGTATAAACAAACACATCAAATTGTACAACAGGAGGAGAGCACATGAAACGGATCCTTTCACTGCTGCTGGCGCTGCTGCTGGTGCTGGGGCTTGCAGCCTGCAGCTTCCCCGACGGCAATCCCGGCTTCCAAAATCCCAAACTCAGCTCTGAAAACCCGGAGGCCCAGCCGGAAACAAGCTCTGCGCAAGAGCCTGCGCCGGAGTCCGCCTCTGAACCAAGCCCCACGCCGCCGCCCTTCCAGACCTATGTGTACGAGGAGGGCGGGCTGAGCATCGGCGTGCCCTGGTCTCTCCCGGCGGAGCCGGAGAAGACCGACAAGGGCATTGTCTTCGCAGACCCCGAGGGGGAGTGGACCGTGCGCTTTGAGCCCCTGAGCGTGAAGGACACGCCCTACCGCGTCAACAACACCACCGCGGACGTCCAGCGCATGCTTGATTTTGGCTACTATCAGGACGTGCAGATCGAGGAGATCGACCTGGCAGGCTACGCCGCCAAGCGGCTGAGCTTCTCCCGGAATCCGGATTGGGTGGAGGCCTCCATGGGCTACACGGCCCTTGATTACACCGAGGCCCACTGCATCCTTTTGGTGGACTACACCGATGTGGTGGTGGCCAACTTCGGCGGCCTGCTGATCGACGTGTCCGCCCCGGAAAAGACCATGAGCGACATCCGGCCCATCCTGGAGGATCCGGACGTGAAGATCCTGCTGGAGAATCTGGAGTTTGCCGCGCCCGCCACCGAGAAGACCGCCTCCATCCCGGGCATCACCGTGAAGGTGCCCATCCGCTGGGATGTGGGGGACGACGGGAAGACCACCCTCTGGGCCAGCTTCCGGGGCGATCCCAAGGTCACCGTTTTCTTCACCAGCAGCATCTACCAGGATCCCCGGGAGGGCGCCTCCTATATCGGCAGCGAGGTCAAGACCCTGGACATCGGCGGACGGGCCTGGTACGCCGGGGTCAGCCACTCCCAGCTGTCCAGCAGCGACACCTGGCAGCTGGAGATGCTGACGGACTTTACCCAGTTCCACGCTCTGAAGGTCACGGCCTCCCTGTATCAGGGCAGCGAGGCCGACCACTGGGCCTTTGCCGAGAGCGACACCCTGCGGGGGATCCTGGAATCCCTGGAGCTGGACCCCGAGGCCTTCCAGGATCCGGAGAAGGACCGGATGGACACCAGCGGCTTTGAATGCAACAACGTCGGCGAAATCAGCGCCTACACCGGCTCGGAGAGCGAGATCACCATCCCCGCGGTGATCGGACAGAACGAGATCGCGGGCGTCAATACCGACGTGTTCAAGGGCAATGCCGAACTTCGTTCCGTGACGCTCCAGGAGGGGATCCGCTACATCGACTACGGCGCCTTCCGGGACTGCCCGAACCTGGAGACCGTGGTGCTGCCCAACTCCCTGACCCATGTGGACAGCTATGCCTTCTCCGGCTGCAGCTCCCTGCGGGAGGTCCGCTTCGGCGAGGGCCTGCTCACCATAGACACCTACGCCTTTGAAAACTGCAGCGCCCTGGGCGACGTGAATCTGCCCGCCAGCCTCGTCATGGTGGGCGAAAACGCCTTCAACGGGGCCGGCAGCGGTCAGGGCAGCTTCTCCGCTCCCGCGGAGGGGGTCGTCTACGGCAAGAACGCCCTGGCCAGGACCCATTTCGACACGGTGGAGTTCGGCCCCAACGCGGACCTGTCCGCCGACTGGATCCTGGGCGACGCCTATGTGAACCGGGTCGTTATCGGCAGCGGCTGCCAGGCCCTGGGCGCGGCCTTCATGACCTCTCCCATCTATAACGACGAGGAGGGCATGTGGCACTATACGGCGGATCCGGTGACGGTGGAGCTCAACGGCGTGGAGAAGATCGGCGAGAGGGCCTTCCAGGGCAGGCTGGGCCTGACGGAGATCGATCTCACCGGCCTGACGGAGATGGGCAGCAGCGCCTTTGACAATACCGGACTGGTGAACATCGTTGTGCCCGGCAGCCTGAAGGAGATCCCGGAGAGCGCCTTCAACTGCTGCCCGGATGTGCAGACCATCACCCTGGAGGAGGGTGTGGAGCGGGTCGGCGCCTATGCCTTCCAGCAGTGCGGCCGCCGCTACCCGGACAGGTGGAGCCTGCGCTACTTCACCGAGGAGGAGGCCGCGGAGTACGGCGACCGGATCGTGCCCAACGGCTCGCCGGACTTTGACATCGCGGTGACCATCTACCTGCCCTCCACCCTGCAGTATGCGGACAGCTGGTCCTTCTCCTGCATGTTCATCAACGGCTTGTACATGCTCTGGTGCACGGAGCCGGACATGCTGCCGGACTTCCACGAGGAGGCCTTCAGCGCCTGCGAGTACATCCACCAGTTCTACTTTACCCAGGAGACCATCGAACAGTACGGCGACGAGCTGGACCGGCGCCTCAACGAGCTGGAGGACGTGGGCGAGCCCGCCTGGTATTACGAGGGCAAAGAGCCCTACTGGGCGGCGGAGAAGATCAACTGAGACAGGAAAAACCGACTATCACCCCGGACAGCCGGGCGGCCACTTTGAGCTGCCCGGCTGTTTTTCACCTCCTGTACGGCGCAGGGGCCAGGGAAACAGAAAACGCTTTCTCCTGTTCCCCAATCTCTGTTCCCCGTTCCCCGTTCCCTGTTCCCTGTTCCCTGTTCACTATTCTCTGTTCACTGTTCACTGTTCACTGTTCTCTGTTCTCTGCACGGGGCTTCCAAAATGTTGCGGAGCTTTTTGTGCAGTTTTGACATTTCTTATACAAAGGGAAAAGAACTGTATAACAAAAAAGCCCGGAATTGCAAGCATTTCCGGTTCTTTCAAGAAAGAAAAAATTTGACAAGAATCTGACGCTTCTGTATAATACGAAATGTGAAAGTGGGCACATCTGTATTTTTGCGCCCAAAAATCAGGAAAGAAATTTGGAGGGTTATCTGTGAGAGATCTCAAACATCTGATCTACTTTGAGAATCTGCTTCAGGAAGCCAACAACGACCTTGTCAAACAGGCGAAAGCCGAGGGCAAGCGCGCAATCGGCTACACCTGCTACTTCATGCCTGAAGTGCTTCTCGACCTGCCCGGCTGCTTCTCCGTCCGCCTGAGAGCGCCGCGCTGCGTTTCCCCCGATCTCGCGACCTACTACCTGTCCGGCCGTGTGTGCCACTACGCCCGCTCCCTGCTGGAGCGCGCCCTGGAGGGCGGCTACAACTTCCTCGACGCCCAGATGGGCACCGAGACCTGCACCGCCACCTGCCGCTTCCAGGAGCATCTGCAGCAGAAGCATCTGGACTCCGTCGAGGATATGCGCATCATCGACAACGACGACTTCTTCTGCGAGTTCACCGACATCCCCTTCAAAAACACCGAGAACAGCTATCAGCATTATGAGACCCAGCTGCGCGCCCACGTGCTGGAGCCCCTGCACGAGCACTTCGGCGTGGACATCTCCGACGAGGCCCTGATCAAGACCATCGAGAACCACAACGAGGTCTGCCGCCTCATCAACGAGATCGGCGACTACCGAAAGCTCGATAACCCCACCATCACCGGCTATGAGTTCCATGTGATCCAGCTTGTGAGCCTGACCTGCCCCAAGGAGCTGATTCTGCCCTACCTCCGGGAGACCGCGGAGGAAATGAAGACCCGCGAGCCCGACGACAGGAAGAACTTCCGCTGCAAGGTGGTCCTGGCCGGCTCCGAGAACGACGACCCCGATTTCACCAAGCTCATCGAGGGCTGCGGCGCCCTGGTGGTCTGCGACCGCTTCTGCTACGGCGCTGTGGAGTCCCGCGTGCCCATCGTCCTCGAGGAGGGCAAGAGCCCCCTGCGGTGCATCGCCGAGCACTACCTCAAGACCTCCAACTGCCCGCGCTTCATGCCCCAGGACGAGATGCGCGCCCGCAAGAAGAGACTGGCGGACCTGGCCAAGGAGTATCATGCCGACGGCGTCATCATCGCCTCCAACAAGTTCTGTGAGTACTGGAGCTATGAGCGCGTGATCGACACCTTCATCCTGAAGCGCGACTTCGGCCTGCCCGTCTGCTCCATCGAGAAGGAATACATCAACTCCGCGTCCGGCCAGCTGCGCACCCGCTTCCAGGCCTTCGTGGAGAGCGTGGAAATCAAGCACATCCAGGAGGGCAAGTGATATGGCTAAGAACATCAAAAAAGCGCTGAAGGACTTCTGGTACGGCAAGCCCCACACCGCCGAAGAGGGCGGCCGCCGTCTGGGCGAGCTGTACGAGGACAAGACCGGCCTTCTGAAGCACCGTGAGTGGCGCGGCTTCAAGGATACCATGTACTACATGTACAATATCTGGGGCTACAACTACGTCCACATGGTCACGGACATCCTCAAGTATTCCAAGAATCCCATCGACTTCTTCAAGGGCACCTGGCGCTATCGCTGGATGGGCCAGACCTATCTGCCCGTTATCCACTGGTTCGAGCGCGGCCTGCAGGGCATGCGGGGCGAGGCTCTGGCCGCCTCCGCCTGGCACTACCGGGCCATGGTCAGCGCCTCCATCCACCAGATCTGCAATTTCTTCAACGCCGATACCCGTCTCCACGGCGGCAAGGAGACCGAGGCCTACAAGCACAGCTTCTACGCCAACGAGACCACCTGCGGCACCCTGTTCTACCCCTGGAAGGACGCCGGGTATCAGTACATCCCCATGGAGATGATCCCCTACTTCGTCACCTGCCACGTGAACAGCCACACCGTGCTCAACTACATCGACGCGGTACAGTCCATCGGCCTGCCCGGCGACCCCTGCCCCATGTGCCAGGCCGAGTCCGGTCTGTTCGTGCTGGACGACGTGCCCGATTCCGCCCCCTTCATCATCACCTGCAACGAGGCCTGCGACGCCTCCGTTTCCACCCACACCCTGCAGGACTGGTTCGCCGACAAGCCCCTCTTCGCCCTGCCCCTGCCCATGCAGTTCGACGATCCCCTGGTCAAGAAGTACTGCATGAACGAGATCGAGGAGTGCTGGAAGTTTATCGAGGAGCAGACCGGCGTCCCCTTCGACTGGGAATGCATGAAGAAGTATCTGGAGCGCCAGAACAAGCTGCAGCGTGACGAGTGGGAGAAGTGGGAAGTCGCCTCCAAGACCGACTACTACCCCATCAACGGCGTTGCCCAGGCTCTGTTCCGCATCTACTCCACCCAGTACGGCATTCAGGGCACGTTCTGGGAAGAGGCCAGCGAGAAGGTCAAGAAGATCATGTACAAGTGCGTGGAGAAGAAGATCAATCCCTTCCCCCAGACCCGCCACCGCGTGATCGCCTGGTCCTGCGCGCCGCTGTACTACTCCAACTGGTGCACCTGGGCCTACAACTGCTGGGGCCTGAACGTCATCATCAACATGGACTCTCTGATGTTCGACATGGAGATCCGCACCGACTCCTACGAGCACATGCTGGAGGATGTGGCGCAGTACCACATGTGGGCGCCCATGCGCCGCATGGCCGTCGGCGGCATGCACCACATCTTCGAGCTGTGGGAGTACATGGAGAAGTTCAACTGCGACATGGTCGCCATGTACGACCAGCTGCAGTGCAAGGGCATGCAGGGCGTGCACGGCCTGTTCGAGGACGAGTTCCGCAAGAGAAATATCAAGGCCTTCTGGATGCCCCACGCGCTGCCTGACTGCCGCACCGTCTCCCGCGCCGAGATCCGCCGTCAGATCAACGACTACATGACCACCGTCATGCACGAAGAGCCGCTGGATCCCTCGCTGCTGGACTTCGACGATTCCATGACCTGGTAATAGGAGGATAGGAACATGTGCAAAATCGGTAAATTCTTTCTCAAGCTCCTGGGCATCCTTTTCGCGGCGAATGCGGCCCTCTTCGTGGTCTTCTTCTTCGACCTGGACGGCAAGCTGCTGTTCAACGTGGTGGAGCCCTTCCTGAAGAAGCACTATGACAACATGGAGCGCAAGGACGTGCTGCAGGAAGCCTACGACATGGACAAGTTCCCCAAGTACAAGTACTGATACCGAAACAAACACCCCTTCAGTCGCCTGACGGCGACAGCAGAGCTTTGATCGTCGCGCGCTACCCGCGCGTCGCTATGCTCCCCCGGAGGGGGAGCCAAAGATGAATTAACGGAGGCTATTGAAACACATGAAGTATTTCGGCGGATGCGACGTAGGTTCCACCTACACCAAGGCGGTCATTCTGGACGAGAACGGCAAGATGCTTGCCGACACCACCATCAAGAGCAAGATCAATTCCGAGCAGAGCGCCATCGCGGCCATGGACGAGGTCCTGAAAAAGGTGGGCCTGAACAGCAGCAAGGAGCTGGCGTACCTG
>JAFWQQ010000082.1 GCA_017545165.1 Oscillospiraceae bacterium | reverse complement strand
TTCCGGCAAGCGTGCCGAAAGCTCGCTCCCTTCGCTGTGCCTCCTCTTCCCATCAAAGCGTCCGCTTTGATGGGAGCCCCTGAGATAGTGCTCTGATTTCGAGCCTTTTTCTTGCAATACACAAAGTATTCCTGCGAAAAACTGCCTTCATCAGAACCCAAATTCTCTCGCAATCTGCTCTCGCCGATTTAATCATCGTTTACCTGGTTTTTATCCAGTATACCACGTTTTGCCGCGCTTTGCACCCTCCCGAAGGGAAAAGGCCGGGCAATCGGAAAGATGAGAAAAGGAGCCGTGAAAAAAGGCGGGAAACGAAAAACGGCGTAAAACGGGGCTTGCAGGGGACGGCCTCATGGACGTCCCGGCGAGAAAGGCAAATGAGAACAGTATTTGATTTTTGACGAAAATCTCCGGCGAATACGAGTTTTCCTTGCCCGTATTTGCCGGAGATTGTTCATGGATTAGCCTTGTTTGACGGGCTGCCGAATGGCCGGACTGTCGGGAAAGCGTCGGCAGAGCATCACACACCGGGGCCGGGGGGACTCTTTCCTCGCCGCCGCAGGAGCAGGACGGCGAGAGATACGCCGAGAAGAGCGCCCAGGCTGTTGTGGATCATGTCGTCGAACTCGAAGAAGCCCCTGCGGGTGACCAACTGCAGCAGCTCGATCAGCACAGAAAAACCCATCCCGACGGGAAGACCCTTCCAGCCGAACTCCAGACCGAGCAGCAAGCCCAGAGGCACAAAAACGGCGATATTGGCCAGGATTTGGCTTTTTTCCTCCTCCCACCTGGCGTAGGACCAGAAGAGACGCAGCATATACTGCGGCTCCGCCCCGCTCTCGCGGGCCAGAACGGCCAGACTGAGAAGGAAAAACACGTAAGCGGCCAGCAGGGCGCCGGCCCAGCGGCGCTTCCAAAGCCAGACGCCAAGCCCGATCAAAACGGCGGCGGCGCAGTACCGCAGCGGAAGGCTTGCCGCGAATCGAAGCATATCCATTGCCGCGCCCTCCTCACGCCGCTGTACGGAAAGCTTTGCCGCCTCTGCTGAAACGGAAAGCATCGGTTCCTACGCCGCCGGGGAGGGGACACGGAAGTGCGCTCAGAGGGCCGCGTATCCACACGGGGCGCCTTATCGCCGTATGACGGTGCCGGTTTTGCCCTCCAGGGCGTCCGCCGCCCGGGCCAGGGAGGTGATCAGGGCCGTGCCGCCCTCCGTTGCCCGGACAAAGTCCAGGCAGGACTCCACCTTGGGGAGCATGCTGCCCGGGGCGAACTGTCCTTCGGCGATGTAGCGCTCGCAGTCGTCCAGATCCATCTCGCTGAGCTCCCGCTGGTCGGGCTTGCCGAAGTTCACACAGACCCGGTCCACCGCGGTGAGGATGATGAGCCGGTCGGCCTGCAGGTCCCGGGCCAGCAGCGCCGAGGCCCGGTCCTTGTCGATGACCGCGGCCACGCCCTTGAGACCCCGCTCCGTCTCCGCCACGGGAATGCCGCCGCCCCCCACTGTGATGACGATCACGCCGGCTTGAACCAACTGATCCACCACACCGATCTCCACGATGCGCTTGGGAATGGGGGAAGGCACCACACGCCGATAGCCGCGGCCCGCGTCCTCCACGAAGGTGAAGCCCTTGTTGGCGGCCATTTTCTCGGCCTGATCCCGGGTGTAAAAGCTGCCCACGGGCTTGGTGGGATGCTGGAAGCCCGGGTCGTTCTCGTCCACCACCACCTGGGTCACCAGGGTGACCACTTCCTTGTGGATGCACCGGCGGCGAAGCTCCTCCTGCAGGGCCTGCTGCAAATGATAGCCGATATAGCCCTGGGTCATGGCCCCGCACTCGGGGAAGGGCATGAAGGGCGTCCCGCCGCCGCGCTGGGCGGAATACTCCATGGCCAGGTTGATCATGCCCACCTGGGGGCCGTTGCCATGGCCGATGACCAGGTCATAGCCCTTCTCCACCAGGTCGGCCAGGGGACGGGCGGTCTCCCGTACCAGGGAGAGCTGCTCCGTCGGCGTCTTGCCCAGGGCGTTGCCGCCCAGGGCCACAACGATCCGCTCCGCCATGGCTTACTTCAAAGTGGCGTACATGACGGCCTTGATGGTGTGCATGCGGTTCTCGGCCTCGTCGAACTGGCGGGCCTGCTTGCCCAGGAACACATCGTCGGTGACTTCCATGGCCTCTAGGCCGAACTTCTGATAGATGTCCTCGCCCACGGTGGTCTCCCGGTCGTGGAAGGCGGGCAGGCAGTGCATGAAGATGGCGGTGGGCTTGGCCTTGGCCATCAGCTCCTTGTTGATCTGGAAGGGCAGCAGCAGCTCGATGCGCTTGGCCCAGAGCTCCGCGGGCTCGCCCATGGAGACCCAGATATCGGTGTAGAGCACGTCGCAGTCCTTGGCGCCCTGAGCGGGATCGTCGGTGAACTCCAGGACGGCGCCGGTCTCGGCGGCCACGGCCTGGCACTTGGCAATCAGCTCGTCCTTGGGCATCAGCTCCTTGGGGCCGCAGGCGCAGTAGTGCATGCCCAGCTTTGCGCAGACCACCATCAGGGAGTTTGCCACGTTGTTGCGGGCGTCGCCGAAGAAGGTCAGCTTCCGGCCCCGGAGATCGTGACCGAACTCCTCCCGGACGGTGAGCATGTCGGCCAGCATCTGGGTGGGATGGAAATCGTCGGTCAGGCCGTTCCACACGGGAACGCCGGAGTACTTGGCCAGGTCTTCCACCACGCTCTGCTTGAAGCCCCGGTACTCAATGCCGTCATACATGCGGCCCAGGACCTTGGCAGTGTCGGCCAGAGACTCCTTCTTGCCCATCTGGGAGGAGCCGGGATCCAGGAAGGTCACGCCCATGCCCAGGTCGCGGGCGCCCACCTCGAAGGCGCAGCGGGTGCGGGTGGAGGTCTTCTCGAAGAGCAGGACGACCTGCTTGCCGGTGAGCCATTTGTGCTCCACGCCGGCGGCCTTCAGGCGCTTGAACTCGGCGGCCAGGTCGATGAGGTAGTTGATTTCGTGGGGGGTGTAGTCCAGAAGGGTGAGGAAGCTCCGTCCTCTGATGTTGACGCCCATGATAGTTGTCCTCCGTTTTTGTGATTTTTGATTTTATGGTGAAGTATAAGGAAACGCAAAAGGAATGAAGGAATGAAGGAATGAAGGAATGAAGGAATGAAGACCCCTTCCGGCCTCGCCGCAAGCGGCTCAGCCACCTCCCCCTCAGGGGGAGGCAAGAGCGAAGCCGCGCGCTCCCAGGGGAGCCAAGAGGCGGCCTTGCTTCCC
>JAFWQQ010000081.1 GCA_017545165.1 Oscillospiraceae bacterium | reverse complement strand
CTGTTCCCTGTTCACTGTTCACTGTTCACTCAAAAAAAGGGGCTGTTGCAAAATAGGCGCATAGCCCAGTCACCACCGTAGGGGAGGGGCTCGCCCCCTCCCGGCAGCACGGAGTATTGTCTTGAGAAAATGTTCGGCGAATTCGCAGATTGTACGAATTCGCCGAATATTTCTTTGCTATACGAGCTCTGGTCCGCCGGGAGGGCACAAGGCCCTCCCCTACGATACAACCAGGGTTTTCGCACTTGTTTCGCATTTTGCAACGCGCCCTTTTTTTGTCGCTATTTCGATCAGGCCACCAGCCACTTGTATTTCTCCACGCTGTAGAGCGGGACAAAGGGCAGCAGGATGGGCACGGTCGTGACGAACTTCTGGTAGTCGGGATCCTTGCCGTAGCGCTTGTTCTGGCGGACCTCCAGACGGCGGGCGCCGGAGAACATGACGAAGATGATGCCGCAGTAGCCGATGGCGCAGACCAGCCACTGCCAGCCCTTCACCGCCCCGATGCCGCTGAGCAGCACGCCGGTCCAAAAGATCATCTCGCCCAGATAGTTGGGGCAGCGGACGATGCGGAAGAGGCCGGTGTCCACCCAGCGCTTGGGATTGACCTTCTTGGCCTTGTTCTTCTGGATATCGGCGGCGGACTCCAGGGTGATGCCGCAGACCATGATGACGGCGCCGACGAAGACCCAGGCGTTGTCCACAGTCTCGGCGGTGGCGTTGAACATGCGGTAGAACACCGGGGAGACCTGGGTGGCGTAGAGCAGGGCGCAGGTGACCCAGATGGCCAGCTTCACGCCCATGGGAACGGTCTTGCCGTCCTTGATCTCGCCCACCATGTTCTTCTTATACGAGGTGCTCTTCAGCTCGCGATAGGCAAGATACCCGCCCAGACGGCAGCCGTAGAGGAAGAAGATCACGCAGCAGAGGATGGTGCCGGGGGTCAGGGTGGCGTGGAAGAGGATCAGCATCAGAATGCCGGCGGCGGCGATGGAGAAGCCGTAGCCCAGGGAGATGAACCAGACGTAGTTCTTGAAGCCGATGGAGCTGACCACCATGGCCAGCGCAAAGAGGATCCAGAAATACCAACCAGGATACATGATGATATACCTTCTTTCAATAATTGTTAATTCAGTTCAAATTCCCGCAGGCCCGCCTTGTGCAGGCCCAGGGTGCCCCAGAGCAGCAGGATCATCCCCAGGGTGTTGACGCCCTGCTCGATCCAGTTGGCGGCGGCGCTGTTGTCTCCCCGGGAGCCCAGGTAGCCCATGCCCATATAAGCAATGAAGCAGAGCACGAAGACGACGATCAGGCCCTTTTTCTTCATCTTCGCCGCGAGGATGCTCAGGCAGGCGCAGATGGCGCCCAGACCCAGCACCATCATGGAGATGAACACCATGGTCCCCTCGTATTTCGTGAGAGGCCCAACCACTGACAGGGTCTCCATTTTTCCCCGTTTGGGGAACATGAGGATGATGCCCAGGCCCGCCAGCAGGAAGCCCAGAGAGTTGACGGGCAGGAACATTTTGTTGAGCACCTGAAAATCGCAGACGCCGGCGGCGTACAGGGTCTTCCACAGGGCCTTCATGAAGCCGGCCATCAGCACGTTGATGGTGCCTGCGGCGAAGCAGGCGAAGGCGTATTTGGGCATTTTGTTGTAGAGATCCCGCTGCAGCAGCACCATGCTGACGGCGAACAGGACCACCGGGATAAAGTCCGCCAGTCCCATCAGGACGGTGAAGTCATAGGCCTCGGGATTGGCGGCGGCTTCCGTAAGAATCACCATACGCTGCGTCTCCTTTAGCCCTTGCCCTTCTCCTTGGCGCGCTTGTCGTTGATGATCTGCATTTCCTTGGCGGTGATTTCAGTGACGCCGTGCTCCTTGGCCCACTTGACGCAGCCCTTGAGCACCGTGGGCAGGAAAATGCGGGGCACGTTCAGGATCATCTGCAGCGCGTCGTCGGTGAAGTGCACGTTGGGATCGGTGCGGTCGGCGGCGTAGCGCACGGAGGACAGAGTGGCCTCCCGCAGGGGCAGCATCTCGGGCACCAGCCGCGGGGTCCTGGCGAACCAGAAGTTCTTGCTGTCCCGATAGCCGTGGCAGATCAGCACGTTGGGCCAGAGCCGGCCCTTCACGCCGTCGATGATGTTCTGGTGGTACTTGGGCTTCATCAGCATCTTGTCGATGCGCAGGATGAAGTGGGCGCCGTACTGGGTGGTGATGCCGTTGAAGTTCCGGTAGGGGGGCGGATAGCAGCCGTCCTCCAGCTTTCTCCCGATGTCCTCCTCGGCGTTCTCCAGATCGCTCATCCAGGTGCACTCCATGACCTGGTAGGCCTCGGAGACCACCTTGGGCCGCGGAGTCTTGGGGTCGTCCTCGATGCAGAGGCCGTCCTCCAGATGGAAGCCGAAGTTCTTCATCTTCTCCGCCGGGGTGTCCCCGGGCCAGCCCTGGGCCACGATCTTCTTGTGGTAGCCGAAGCCGTCGGGCATGAAGTTCAGGGCCACGGTCTTACGCCCGGCCAGCAGATGCTGGGCGGTGTTGGAGGAGTTGCGGGCCTCCAGCACCATGGCGTAATAGCCCTTGCCGGCGATGTAATAGGGGAAGCACAGGGAATAGGAGCCCACCGAGGTGCTGCCGTCCTCCGCCAGGGTGGAGATCATCACCGTGGGCATGGGGAAATAGGAGCTGGTCTGGTAGAAGTTGTCTACGATGCGTAGGTCTTTGAAGCTGCTCATGAAACTACCTCACTTTCGTATATTCCAAAAATGTTTTTCTCATTTGGTTTTTGCCTTCCGCCGGGTGTAGAGCAGGAAGAAGAGCACCAGGAACACTTCCCCGAACATGGTGATGAGGAAGATAAGATCGGCCTTGCCGGTCTCCGGATTCTTGATGCCGGCGCCGGCCCCGGCGAAGACGAACATCAGAAGGCCCGCCAGAAAGAGCAGGGGCGTCTTCTGCTTGATCCATGCCGCGATCCCCGCCAGGATCACGGGAATGATGGTGCCGAAGGCCAGCAGCATGCTGACGCCGGTGGCCCAGCCGGGGGTGGCTTCCTTATCAGAGGCCAGGCGCAGGATGCCCGCGGTCTTCTCCGGGACCATTACGGTAGCAAAGCCCTCGGCGATCCCCAGGGCGATGACGACGCCGGTGAGGACCCAGACGGCGAGCTTCCAGGGTTTTTTGAAATCCAGGGCGTAGGCGCAGATGGGAAACAGCAGCGGGATCAGGGCCCCGTGGAACACGTAGCGGAAGCGGCTCAGTCCGGTCAGCGCCGCCCCCTCGCCCAGGCTCGTGCCCAGGGCCTGGATCAAGGCGTCGTAGCACAGGCCGAAGCACAGCAGGGCCAGCAGCAAAAAGAGGGGCTCCCTGGTTTTGCAGTAGCCCAGCAGCGAGAGCAGCAGGATCAGGGCGTGGAAGACGGTAATGGCCCAGACCAGGGCCGGGCCGTTCTGCAGCAGGAATTCTCTCACAAAAACGCTCCTTTCCGTCGGGGGTTTCTCGTGTAATATCCACAAGAAAAGTATAGCGCCCGACCCCTTGCTTGTCAAGGACCGAAGACCTTTTCCAACGCCCCGGTTTTTCTCTTTCTGCGCCGCGTGAAAGCGCGTCGGAAATGGGCGCGGCGGGGCAGCTGTTTTCTGTGCATTCTGCCGATTGACAAAAAAGCCCGGAAACCGTTATAATCAGGACATCTTTAAGGCGATCCGGAGAGATCGGCAAGAGCGAAATTGAGGCCCCGTTTTCGGAGCTTTTCTCGTCGTTCCCTGCCGACGTTCCGGCAAGGGATTTTTCTTTTTCGGAGGGCAAGGCCATGCCTGTTTACAGCCGGAACATGCTGCTTCACGGCGCGGGGTTTCTGCCCCTCGTCGGCCATGACAGCGCCTTTCCCTGCCCGGAAAAAACCGAATATACCAGACTGCCCGGTTTCTGCGATGTGCATGTGCACCTGCGAGAGCCGGGCTTTTCCTATAAGGAGACCATCCGCACGGGCTCTCTGGCCGCGGCCCGGGGGGGCTATACGGCGGTCTGCGCCATGCCCAACCTGGACCCGGTGCCGGACAGTGTAGAGCACCTGGCCCTGGAGCGGGAGATCATCGCCCGGGACGCTGCGGTGACCGTGCTGCCCTATGGCGCCGTCACTGTGGGCGAGCAGGGCCGGGAGCTGGCGGATCTGGAGGGTATGGCCCCCTATGTGGCCGCCTTTTCCGACGACGGGCGCGGCGTGCAGGACCCGGGCCTCATGAGGGAGGCCATGGAGCGGGCCAAGGCCCTGGGCAAGCTCATCGCCGCCCACTGCGAGGACAACAGCCTGCTCCGGGGCGGCTACATCCACGATGGCAGTTACGCCGCCGCTCACGGCCACAGGGGCATCTGCTCCGAGAGCGAGTGGCGGCCCATCGCCCGGGACCTGGAGCTGGCCGCCCAAACCGGCTGCGGCTACCACGTCTGCCACATCTCCACGAAGGAATCCCTCTCCCTGATCCGTCAGGCCAAAAAGGACGGGCTGGACGTGAGCTGCGAGACCGCTCCCCACTACCTGCTGCTGGACGAGAACGACCTGCAGGAGGACGGGCGCTTCAAGATGAACCCGCCCCTCCGCTCCCGGGCGGACCGGGAGGCCCTGCTGGAGGGGATCTGCGACGGCAGCATCGACTGCATCGCCACCGATCACGCCCCCCACAGTGCGGAGGAAAAAGCTCGGGGCCTGGCCGGCAGCGCCTTCGGCATCGTCGGCATCGAGACGGCCTTCCCGCTCCTGTATACCGGGCTGGTGAAGACCGGCGTCCTCTCTCTGGAGGCGCTGGTGGCCCTGCTCTGCGACAGGCCCCGGAAACGCTTCGGCATCCCGCTGGGTGAAGACGACTTCTCTCTCTGGGATCTGAACGCGGAATCCGTCATCGACCCTGAGGACTTCCTGTCCCGGGGCCGGGCCACCCCCTTCGCCGGGCGGCGGGTCTTCGGCCGCTGCGTGGAGACCGTCCATGGCGGAAAGCTCGTATATCAACAGAGAATGAAGAATACCGAAAACTGAAGACGGAAAACCGAATTATAACGGAATGGTTTCGCAATAATTCCAACCATCCCCGAAGGGGATTCCACAATTATTCATTATTCACTATTCATTATTCATTTCCCCACGAACTCTCCTTAGGAGCATCAACCAGGAAGATAAGAGTGACAATATGAGACAGCGTGTATTTACCATCATTGAGAATTCACCGCTGACCGACCGGGTCTCCCTCCTGCGTCTGCGGGGAGACTGCTCCGAGATCCAGCGCCCCGGCCAATTCGTGGATCTGGCCCTGCCCGGCTTCTTTCTCCGCCGGCCCTTCTCCGTATGCGACTGGACCGGGGACGAGCTGCGCCTGGTCTATGAGCAGGCGGGCCAGGGCACGGCCAGGCTGCGGGATCTGCCCGCCGGGGAAAAGCTGGACCTGCTGACCGGCCTCGGCAACGGCTTTGATCTGAGCCGGGCCGGGGATACTCCCCTGCTCGTGGGCGGCGGCAGCGGCGTCTCTCCCCTGCTGGGTCTGGCCCGGCGGCTGCGGAAGCAGGGCGTCCAGCCCCGGGTGATCCTGGGCTTCGGCCGGGTGGAGGAGCTTTTCCTGACGGAGGACTTCTACCGCCTGGGCCTGACCCCCACCGTCACCACCGAAGACGGCAGCTTCGGCATCCGGGGCCTGGTCACCGCGGCTATGGACGTGCCCCACAGCTTTCTCTATGCCTGCGGGCCCCTGGGGATGCTCCGGGCTGTCAGCGAAAAGAGCCCCGCCCCCGGCCAGCTGAGTCTGGACGCCCGGATGGGCTGCGGCTTCGGCGCCTGCATGGGCTGCAGCATTCGGACCGTGAACGGCCCCAAACGGGTCTGCAAGGACGGGCCGGTGTTTGACAAGGAGGAGCTGCTGTGGGACGACTGAGCGTGAACCTATGCGGGATCGAGCTTTCCAATCCCATCATCCCCGCCTCCGGCACCTTCGGCTACGGCCACGAGTTCGCCGCCCTCTACGACATCAACTGCCTGGGCACCTTCTCCATGAAGGGCACCACCCGCCAGCCCCGCTTCGGCAATCCCACGCCCCGCATCGCGGAGGCCCCCGCCGGCATGCTCAACGCCGTGGGCCTGCAGAACCCCGGGGTGGACGCGGTGATCGCCGAGGAGCTGCCCAGGCTGGCAAAGGTGTTTCACAAGCCAGTCATCGCCAACGTCAGCGGCTTCTCCGTCGAGGAGTACGCCGAGGTCAGCGCGAAGCTGGCGGCCCAGCCTCAGGTGGGCTGGCTGGAGGTCAATATCAGCTGCCCCAACGTCCACGGAGGCGGCATGAGCTTCGGCACCGAGCCCGCCGCCGCGGCGGAGGTCACCCGGGCCGTCCGGAACGTGACGGACAAGCCCCTCATCCTGAAGCTCTCCCCCAATGTCACCGACATCGTGTCCATCGCCAGGGCCTGCGAGGGCGCGGGGGCGGACGCCCTGAGCCTCATCAACACGGTGCTGGCCCTGCGCATTGACCTGAAGACCCGCCGCCCGGTGCTGGCCAATGTCACCGGCGGCCTCTCCGGCCCGGCGGTCTTCCCCCTGGCCCTGCGGATGGTCTGGCAGGTGTCCCGGGCGGTAAAGATCCCGGTGATCGGTCTGGGCGGCGTCAGCTCCGCGGAGGACGCGGTGGAGATGATGCTGGCCGGGGCCACGGCGGTGCAGATCGGCGCCGCCAACCTGAAGGACCCCTTCGCCTGCCCCAACATCCTCCGGGCCCTGCCCGGCGTGCTGGACCGGCTGGGCGTGAACAATATCCGAGATATCATAGGAGGAGCCCATGGCTAAGGACGTCATCATCGCCTGCGACTTTGCCAGCGGAGAGGAGACCCTGGCTTTTCTGGACCGCTTTGCGGGAGAGAAGCCCTTTGTGAAGATCGGCATGGAGCTCTTCTATGCCGAGGGACCCCAAATCGTGCGGCAGATCAAGGACCGGGGCCACCGGATCTTTCTGGATCTGAAGCTGCACGACATCCCCAATACCGTGAAAAAGGCCATGCGGGTGCTCTCCGGCCTGGACGTGGATCTGGTGAACCTCCACGCGGCCGGCACCCGGGCCATGATGGAGGCCGCCCTGGAGGGTCTCACCCGGCCCGACGGGACAAGGCCCCTGCTCATCGCCGTCACCCAGCTCACCAGCACCGACCAGGCAGCCCTGGAGCGCGAGCTGCTGATCCCCCGCCCCATGGAGGAGGTCGTGCTCGCCTACGCCAGGAACGCCTCGGCCGCCGGGCTGGACGGGGTGGTCTGCTCCCCCCTGGAGGCCGGCCGGGTCCACGAGGCCTGCGGCGCGGGCTTTCTCACCGTGACCCCCGGCGTCCGCTTCGCCGACGGGGACAGCGGTGACCAGAAGCGCGTGGCCACCCCGGCCCGGGCCCGGGAGCTGGGCTCGGACTATATCGTGGTGGGCCGCCCCATCACCCGGGCGGCGGACCCTCTGGAAGCTTACCGCCGCTGCGTAAAGGAGTTTTTAGCATGAGAGAAGAACAGATCGCGCGGGACCTGCTGTCGATCCGGGCCGTGTTTTTCCGGCCGGACGAGCCCTTCACCTGGGCAAGCGGCATCCAGAGCCCCGTCTACTGCGACAATCGCCTGACCCTCAGCGCCCCCGCCGTCCGCAGGCACATCGAACAGGGCCTGGCGGAGCTGGTGCGCGAGCACTTTCCGGAGGCGGAGGTCCTGATGGGCACCTCCACCGCCGGTATCGCCCACGCGGCCATCGTGGGCTGGGAGCTGGACCTGCCCATGGGCTACGTCCGCTCCGGCGCCAAGGACCACGGCCGCAAGAACCAGATTGAGGGCCGGCTGGACCCGGGAGCAAAGGTCGTGGTGGTGGAGGACCTCATTTCCACCGGCGGCAGCGTCCTGGAGGTGGTGGACATCCTGCGCCAGGCGGGAGCCGAAGTCCTGGGCGTGGTGAGCATCTTCACCTACGGCATGCGCAAGGGCCTGGAGCGCCTGGCCGCCGCGCATGTGCAGAACTACAGTCTGACGGATTTTGACGTCATCGCCCGGGTGGCCGCCCAGGAGGGCTACATCCGCCCCGAGGATATCAAACGCCTGATCGCGTTTCGCAATAACCCCAATGATGAGAGCTGGAAAGGAGCGCAAGCATGAGACACCTGATCAACATTCTGGATTTTTCCACCGAGGAGCTGCAGGAGCTGGTGGACGTGGCCAACGACATCATCGCAAACCCGGGCAAATACAGCGAGGTCTGCCGTGGCAAGAAGCTGGCCACCCTGTTCTTCGAGCCCTCCACCCGCACCCGGCTGAGCTTTGAGGCCGCCATGTACGAGCTGGGCGGCAACGTCATCGGCTTCTCCGCGGCCCAGAACTCCTCCGCCGCCAAGGGCGAGAGCGTGGCCGACACCGCCAAGACCATCAGCTGCTATGCGGACATCATCGCCATGCGCCACCCCAAGGAGGGCGCGCCTCTGGTGGCCGCCAACGCCGCCTCCATCCCGGTCATCAACGCCGGCGACGGCGGGCACAACCACCCCACCCAGACCCTGGCGGACCTGCTGACCATCTACCGGGAAAAGGGCCGCTTCGACCATCTCACCGTGGGCCTCTGCGGCGACCTGAAATTCGGCCGCACCGTCCACTCTCTCATCAACGCCCTCAGCCGTTACGAGGGCCTGAAATTCGTGCTCATCTCCCCCGAGGAGCTGAAGCTGCCCAGCTACGTAAAAAAGGACGCCCTGAAGCAGAAGGGCATCCCCTATGAGCAGACCACCGATCTGGAAGGGGCCATGCCCGAGCTGGACATCCTGTATATGACCCGCGTCCAGCGGGAACGCTTCTTCAACGAGGAGGACTACCTCCGTCTGAAGGACAGCTACATCCTCACCCCGGACAAGCTGCAGAACGCGAAAAAGGACCTGTCCATCCTCCACCCTCTGCCCCGGGTCAACGAGATCAGCGTCGCCATTGACGACGATCCCCGGGCCTGCTATTTCAAGCAGGTGCTCTACGGTAAGTACATGCGCATGGCGCTCATCATGAAACTCTTGAAGGAGGCTGGAAGACTGTGAATATCGATTCCATTCAGAACGGCATCGTCATCGACCACATCACCGCAGGCCGGGGCATGAAGCTCTACGAGCTGCTGGGCCTGGAAAAGCTGGACTGCTCCGTTGCCATCATCAAGAACGTGCACAGCCTGAAGCAGGGCAAGAAGGACATCATCAAGATCGACGCGGACATCCCCGTGAACCTGGACGTGATCGGCTACGTGGACCCCGGCGTCACCGTCAACGTGATCCGGGGCGGCGAGCTGGTGGAGAAAAAGCGCATCGACATGCCCGAGACCCTGGTAAACGTCATCTTCTGCAAAAACCCCCGCTGCATCACCTCCTGCGAGCAGGAGCTCAAGCACATCTTCAAGCTCACCGACCGGAAGAACAAGGTCTACCGCTGTCTCTACTGCGAGACCAAAGCAAATTAAGACGAGAAGGAGAACGAACATGGCCAAAATCATCAACGAGCCTTCCCATACTTTCAACGAATATCTGCTGATCCCCGGCTACACCCCCATCACCTGCCGCTCGGAAAAGGTGAACCTCCGCACCCCCCTGGTGAAGTTCCGCAAGGGGGAGGAAGACTGCCCCCTCAGCATGAACATCCCCATGGTCAGCGCCATCATGCAGTCCGTCTCCGGCGACCGTCTCGCCGTGGCCCTGGCCAAGGAGGGCGGCGTCAGCTTCATCTACGGCTCCCAGTCCGTGGAGGACGAGGCCGCCATGGTCCGCCGGGCCAAGAGCTATAAGGCCGGTTTTGTCCGCAGCGACTCCAATCTGAGTCCCGACGCCACCCTGCGGGACGTGCTGGAGCTGAAAGAGCATACCGGTCACGCCACCATTGCCGTCACCGAGGACGGCAGCCCCGAGGGCAAGCTGGTGGGCGTGGTCACCAGCCGGGACTATCGGGTCAGCCGCATGGATCCGGCCACCAAGGTCTCCAGCTTTATGACGCCCTTTGAAAAGCTGGTCTGGGCCCCGGAGGGCACCACCCTCAAAGAGGCCAACGACATCATCTGGGATCACAAGCTGAACTCCCTGCCCATCATCGACGAGGCGGGCCGGCTCTGCTACTTCGTCTTCCGCAAGGACTACGAGAGCCACAAGGAAAACCCCAACGAGCTGCTGGACGCCCACAAGCGCTATGTGGTGGGCGCGGGCATCAACACCCGGGACTATGAGAAGCGGGTGCCCGCCCTGCTGGAGGCCGGCGCGGACGTGCTGTGCATCGACTCCTCCGAGGGCTTTACCGACTGGCAGCGCTTCACCCTGGCCTGGGTGCGGGAGCACTACGGCGACAGCGTGAAGATCGGCGCGGGCAACGTGGTGGACGCGGCGGGCTTCCGCTTCCTGGCCGAGTGCGGGGCCGACTTCGTGAAGGTCGGCATCGGCGGCGGCTCCATCTGCATCACCCGGGAGACCAAGGGCATCGGCCGGGGCCAGGCCACCGCTTTGATCGACGTGTGCGCCGAGCGGGACCGCTACTATCAGGAGACCGGCGTGTATGTCCCCGTCTGCTCCGACGGCGGCATCGTCTACGACCACCACATCGCCCTGGCCCTGGCCATGGGCGCGGACTTCGTGATGCTGGGCCGCTACTTTGCCCGCTTCGACGAGAGCCCCACCAACAAGGTCAACATCGGCGGCACCTACTACAAGGAGTACTGGGGTGAAGGCTCAAACCGTGCGCGCAACTGGCAGCGTTATGATATGGGCGGCGACAAGAAACTGAGTTTTGAGGAAGGCGTAGACTCGTATGTTCCTTACGCCGGCAGTCTGAAAGATAATGTCCTTATGACTCTTTCGAAAGTCAAGTCAACTATGTGCAACTGTGCAGCACTGTCTATTCCCGAATTGCATGAAAAAGCTGTTCTGACCCTGGTCAGCGCAACCAGCATTGTGGAAGGCGGAGCACACGATGTTATTCAAAGAGAAAAAAGCAATCCTATAAAATAAAATAGATTTGGAGGCAGATAATGGAACAAGGCAATGTACGTCCGGAAACAATGGAACGGATTACAAATGAAGCACTGGCGAATGCTTTTATTGAAGAACAGATTAAAGCACTTCGGG
>JAFWQQ010000080.1 GCA_017545165.1 Oscillospiraceae bacterium | reverse complement strand
TGCTGTCTGTGTTATCTTATTCATGGCGAATAGGGTGGCACCTGCCTTTCGGTTTTGTCTGGACAACTCAACCTTAATACAGGCCACTCCTATTTGCTATCTTTTTTTCACTTACTGTCACACATCATTGTAAACCCTACAATATGAAGATTTCTGAAGGGCGGCTCTCGGTGTTGAAATTTCCCGGAATTGTGTTATACTGTATTTTTGTAATACTGTCATATTCTTCCGGCCTTTTCGGGGGAAATATGGCCAAACTATTTGGAGGCAGTCAACAAACCATGAGCAAGAAACAGTTCAAGGCCGAGAGCAAACGCCTGCTCGACCTGATGATCAATTCCATTTACACCAACAAGGAGATCTTCCTCCGGGAGATCATCTCCAACGCGTCCGACGCCATCGACAAGCTCTGCTACCTGTCCCTGACCGACGACAGCGTGGGTCTGAACCGGGAGGATTTCAAGATCGACATCCTTGTGAATAAAGACGAGCGGACCATCACCGTCCGCGACAACGGCATCGGCATGACCCTGGAAGAGGCCGAAAGCAACCTGGGCGTCATCGCCAAGTCCGGCTCCTTCCAGTTCAAGGGCGAGATGGAGAGCGCCAAGGCCGAGGATCTGAGCATCATCGGCCAGTTCGGCGTGGGCTTTTACTCCGCCTTCATGGTGTCCGACCAGGTTACCGTCCGCAGCCGCAAGTTCGGCGCGGAGCAGGGCGTGGAGTGGAAGAGCACCGGCGCCGACGGTTACACCGTCACGCCCATCGAGAAAGAGACCGTGGGCACCGACGTGATCATGCACCTGAAGGCCGACACCGAGGAGGAGATCTACGGCTCCTACCTGGAGGTCTGGAAGCTGAAGGCCCTGATCCGGAAGTATTCGGATTACGTGCGCTGGCCCATCAAGATGGACGTGCAGCACCAGGAACGCTTTGAGACCGGCGAGAAGAACGACGACGGCTCCCCCAAGTATGAATACAGGATGGTCACGGAAAACGAGACCCTCAACAGCATGATCCCCATCTGGCAGCGCGCCAAGAGCGAGGTCACCGACGACGACTGCATCCAGTGGTACAAGGAAAAGAACCGGGACCGCAAGGATCCCTGCGCCCTGGTGCGGGTCAACGCGGAAGGCGCGGTGAGCTACAAGGCCATGCTCTTTGTCCCCGGCGAGGAGAATGAAAACGCCTTTTCCGGCGACAATAAGGGTGGGGTCACCCTCTACTCCAACGGCGTCATGATCATGGAGAAGTGCGACAAGCTGCTGCACGACTACTTTGATTTCGTCAAGGGCGTGGTGGACTCCCCGGATCTCTCGCTGAACATCTCCCGGGAGATCCTGCAGAACGACCGGCAGCTGCGCATCATCGGCCAGAATCTGGAGAAGCGCATCAAGGGCGAATTGGAAAAACTCCTGAAGGAGGACAAGCCCAAGTATCAGGAGTTCTTCAAGAACTTCGGCAACGACCTGAAGGTGGGCGTGTGCGACGAGTACGGCCGCTACAAGGATTTCCTGCGGGATCTGCTGATCTTCTATACCTCGGAGGACCGCCAGATCACCCTGAAGGAGTATGTGGAGGCCATGCCCGAGAGCCAGAAGGTCATCTACTACGCCAGCGCCGCCAGCGTCAAGCAGGCCATGAGCCTGCCCCAGTGCGAGCAGGTCCGGAGCCGGGGCTTTGAGCTCATCTACCTCACCAGCCCCCTGGACGAGATGGTGCTGGAGAGCCTCCACGATCAGGACGGGAAGAGCTTCTGCAACGTGGTCACCGACGACCTGGGCTTCGAGACCGAGGAGGAAAAGAAGGCCGCCGAGGAGCGGGACATCGAGAACAAGGAGCTGCTGGACTTCGTGAAGGAGTCCGTGGGCGGGGACCTGAACAAGGTCCGCCTGAGCCGCAAGCTCTCCACCCAGGCCTGCTGCCTCACCAGCGAGGGCCCGCTGACCCTGGAGATGGAGCGCTTCTTCCGCCACGGACCCAGTGAGGAGATGCGCAAGGTCCGGGCCACCCGGGTTCTGGAGCTGAACCCGGAGCACCACGCCACGCAGGCGCTGAAGGAGGCCTTTGAAAACGACAGGGAGAAGGCCAAAAAGCTCTCCCGGATCCTGTACGTCCTGGCGGAGATGACCGCCGGCATGGACGTGGAGGACCCCGCGGAATTCGCCGCCCAGGTGGCGGAGCTGTTTTGAAAAAATGAAAAATGAATAAAGAATAATGAAAAATGATGGTATCACGCCTTCGGCGTGATGGATTGAAATCGTCGCGAAGCGACACATCCATTCTTCATTCTTCCGTATTCATTTATTGTATTTTCTTTCCGACATGGAGATACGCCTATGACAAAGCCCCGTTTAGGTATCTATATCCATATCCCTTTCTGCGCCAGCAAGTGCGGCTACTGCGACTTTTACTCCCTGGCCGGCTGCGACCACCTGATGCCCAAATATCACCAGGCGCTGATCGCCCATCTGGAGGAGTCGGCCCGGGGAATCCGCGGCTACGAGGTGGACACCGTGTACTTCGGCGGCGGTACCCCCAGCTACTACGGGGCGGAGCATCTGCTGGAGATCTTCGACGTCCTCAAGCTCAACGGCAATGTGCGGCTGGACGCGGAGGTCACCGTGGAGTGCAATCCCGACAGCATGCGCTTCAAGGATCTGCGCATGCTGCGGCAGGAGGGCGTCACCCGCCTGTCCATGGGCGTGCAGGCCACCAACAATGACCTGCTGAAGCTCATCGGCCGCAGGCACACCTTCCAGCAGGCGGAGCTGGCTTTCTCCGCCGCCCGCAAGGCCGGCTTCGACAATATCAGCATGGACCTGATCTACGGCCTGCCCAGCCAGACCAAGAGCGACTGGGCCGAATCCCTGGCCAAAATCGTGGAAATGCACCCGGAGCACATCAGCTGCTACGGCCTGAAGCTGGAAGAGGGCACGCCCATGTACAAGGAGTACAAGGATTCCCCCGTGCTGCCCACCGAGGACGAGCAGGCGGACATGTACTCCTATGCCGCGGAGATGCTGGAGCGCTACGGCTACAAGCAGTATGAGATCTCCAACTTCTGCGCGCCGGGCTTTGAATCTGCCCACAACCTGAAATACTGGAATCTGGACGATTACATGGGCTTCGGCCCCGGGGCCCACTCCTGCGTGGGCAATCTGCGCTATAGCTTCGTCAAGGACCTGAAGCGCTATATCTCCGGTGTGGAGCGGAAGGTCAGCATCATCGACGAGTATCAGCTGGTGGACCCGCTGGAGCGCTCGGTGGAATACCTGATGCTGTCCATGCGCACCAACCGGGGCGTGTCCGAGCAGGACTACCGGGTCCGCACCCAGTCGGACTGGAAGCCCATCCTCCGGGTGCTGCAGGCCTTTGAAGAAAAGGGCTGGGCCGAGCTGACCGAGGGACGCTGGCACTTCACCGTGCCGGGCTTTCTGATCTCCAACACCCTGATCGGGATCCTGCTGGAGGCCCAGGCCAGCGGTCGGGCGGACAGCATCCCCTGGATGGAGCGTGCGGAGCGGGAGGAGAGAAAGATCGTTCTGCCCAAGGGCGAGGAGGAGCTCTTCACCGAGTTCTACGAAGCCCGGCAGAAGCAGCGCATTTCCGAAGCGGAGCAGAAGGAAGAAGCAAGCGATTCTGAGTGAGGAAACAACAAATGACAAATCATACGAGAGACAAGAGCCCGGAAAAGGGCGGCAGGCCCTCCCCGGAAGCAGCGGCATCCCGAGCGGACGAGGCCGGCGGGAAAAGGACGGGCGAACGGGCACAGAAGGAGCAGGCCGCCCAGCGCAGACGCAGGGAAAAGGCGGCGGCCAAAGCGGAAGCCCGGGAGAAGGCCGCCTGGATCGCCGAGCGGAAACGCCAGGAGCAGGAGGCCGCCGAGGCGGAGGCCCGGGAAAAGGCCGCCTGGATCGCCGAGCGGAAGCGCCAGGAGCGGGAGGCTGCCGAGGCGGAGGCCCGGGAGAAGGCCGCCTGGATCGCCAAGCGGAAGCGCCAGGAACAGGAGATCCACCGGGCGGAGCACCGGGCGGAACTGGCTGCCAGGCATCGGGAGCAGGCCGCCAGAGAGGAGGCTGCCCGCCGCAGGGCCGAAAAACGCGCAGCAAAGAGAAGAAAGAGACTGCGCAGCCTGAAGATCGCCTTGCTGGTGCTCATGCTGACAACGATCCTGCTGGGCTGCGGCTGGCTGGTGATCAGCCATAAGCTCGCAAAGAGCGAAACGCCGAGCCCAACGATGACGGAAAAGACCGCGGCCGACACGGCAAGGCAGACGCCGGAGCAGAGCCCGGAAAGCACGCCGGAGGAGAAGCTGCAGGAGCTGCCGCCGGAGGAGAGATGGGAAGATCTGTCCGAACGGAAGCTCCGGGTGGAGCTGCCCATGGGCGTGAGCTTTGAGATGGACCGCCAGGAGGCCGGACTGACCAGAAGCCGCTGGGAGGCCGTGAACAAGGCGAAAAGCGACGGAGAGGGAAGCTCCGACCCCTCCGGTGCAAAAAACGAGCTCAGCAGTGAGCTGGACCGGACCTATCTTCGCCAGCGGGCCGCCGCCGCTGTAGCGCAGTTCCGGGAGAAAACTTCCGGACCGGACGGACAGAGCTGGTTTTTGGACGAAGAAGCCAAGGTCCTGCATGTTATCAAGGGCGCGGGGGAGCTGGATATCGATCTGGACAAGCTCTGCGCCGCCGCGGAGGAAGCGCTCCTGGGCAAAGAGACTACCCTGGAGTATAGCCAGATCAAGGAGAATGTGACGCAGCCGGACTGGCTGAAGCTGAAAAGGCTGGTCTCCGTGAGGCCGGTGGAGCCTCGGCTCTCCGATACGGATTTTGAAGTGCTTCCCGGAGTCCCTGGACTGAGCTTTGATGTACAGAAGGCCATCGTGCTTTGGGAGACGGCCGAGATCATGGAGGAAGTGCTGATCCCCATGAGGGTGGTCCCGCCCAAGACCAGCCCCGAGCAGCTGCTGAACAGCCTGTTCAGCGACTGCCTGGGAGAGCAGACCACCTCCTACGGCGGCAGCTCTGCGGCGCGGGTCAACAACATCAACCTTGCCGTCTCCAAGATCGACGGCGTGATCCTCATGCCGGGAGAGACCTTCTCCTACAACGGCACCGTGGGCGAGCGCACCTATGAAAACGGCTTCAAGGAGGCCGGCGCCTACTCCAACGGCGAGGTGGTCCAGGAGGTGGGCGGCGGCATCTGCCAGGTGTCCTCCACCCTGTACTGCGCGTCGCTTTACTCCCGGATGACCATTGTCAGCCGCACCTATCACTATTTCCGGGTTGCGTACTTGGATCCCGGCATGGACGCCACGGTGAGCTGGCCGGAGCCGGACTTCAAGTTCCGCAATGACCGGGACTACCCGGTGAAGATCCACGCTTTCTGCGACAACGACGCCATGAAGCTGACGGTCCAGATCCTGGGCACGGATACCGACGGGATCAGGGTGAAGCTGAGTTATGACCAGTATATCATCCACGATACCGAGTACCCTGACGTGATCATCGGCTCCAACGTGTATCTGAAAATCAGCTACTACGACGCCGACGGGAATTGGCTGGAGACCCGGGACGGACTGGCAAGCACCTATCATCTCCACGATTATGAGATCAACTGGCCGCCTGAGAAATTCAAGGACGACGAGGAGAACGGGGGCGGAGACGGAGACGGTACGGTCATCATCGATCCCGGCAGCGGAGACACCGGCGGCGGAGATACCGGCGGCGGAGACACCGGCGGCGGAGACACCGGCGGCGGAGACACTGGCGGCGGAGACACCGGCGGCGGGGACACCGGCGGTGGAGATACCGGCGGCGGGGATACCGGCGGCGGAGACACCGGCGGCGATGGCGAGATCATCGTCGGCGAGCCCTGAGCGAAATCAAGGACAGGAGAAATGAGAATGGATAAGAAGACCTTTTATATCACGACCCCCATTTACTACCCCTCGGACAACCTGCATATCGGCCACACCTACTGCACCGTGGCCACCGACGCCATCGCCCGCTACAAGCGGCTGAGGGGCTTTGACGTGATGTTCCTCACCGGCACCGACGAGCACGGCATGAAGATCGAGGAGAAGGCCAAGGCCGCCGGCGTCACCCCCCAGCAGTTTGTGGACCGGATCGTCACCGGCGAGCACGGCGTGCAGGATCTGTGGAAGCTGATGAATATCTCCAACGACCGCTTCATCCGCACCACCGACGACTACCATGTGGCCGCCATCCAGCGCATCTTCAAAAAGATGTACGAGAACGGCGACATCTACAAGGGCGCTTACAAGGGCAAGTACTGCACCCCCTGCGAGAGCTTCTGGACCGAGAGCCAGCTGAAGGACGGCAAGTGCCCGGACTGCGGCCGGGAGGTCCACGACGCCGAGGAGGAGGCCTACTTCTTCCGCCTCTCCAAGTACGCCAAGCCCGTGCAGGAGCTGTTGGAGACTGGCAGCTTCCTGGAGCCCGCCAGCCGCGTCAACGAGATGATCAACAACTTCATCAAGCCCGGTCTGGAGGATCTCTGCGTCTCCCGCACCAGCTTCACCTGGGGCGTGCCCGTGGATTTCGATCCGGGCCATGTGGTTTATGTCTGGGTGGACGCGCTGTTCAACTACTGCACCGCCCTGGGCTTCCTGAACGACCGCTACGAGGACTTCGACAGGTACTGGCCTGCGGACGTGCACATCGTGGGCAAGGAGATCGTCCGCTTCCACTCCATCATCTGGCCCGCCATGCTGATGAGCATGGGCCTGCCCCTGCCCGGCAAGGTCTACGGCCACGGCTGGCTGAACTTCAACGGCGACAAGATGTCCAAGTCCAAGGGCAATGTGGTGGATCCCTATATCCTGGCGGAAAAGTTCGGCGTGGACGCCCTGCGCTTCTTCCTGCTGCGCACCTTCCCCTTCGGCTCCGACGGAAACTTCACCAACGAGCTGCTGATCTCCACCATCAACACGGACCTGGCCAACGACCTGGGCAATCTGGTGAGCCGCACCACCGCCATGGTGGAGAAGTACTTCGGCGGCAAACTGATCCCGGAACGGGAAGCCGAGCCCATCGACGAGGAACTGATCGGCATGATCCGCGGCGCGGCGGAGCGCTACGCCGCCCAGATGGACAAGCTGCAGCTGCACCTGGCCCTGGAGGAGGCCTTCAAGCTGATCCAGCGGGCCAACAAGTACATCGACGAGACCATGCCCTGGAAGCTGGCCAAGGAGGAGGACAAAAAGCCCCGCCTGGCGTCTGTGATGTACAATCTGCTGGAGGCCCTGCGGGTGTCTCTGACCCTGCTGACACCCTTCATGCCGGAAAGCTGCGCCAAGGGCTTTGAGCAGATCGGCGCCGACGCGGCTGCCCGGTCCTGGGACGCCGCCTGCCAATACGGCGTGCTGCCCGCGGAGGTCCAGGTCCACAAGGGCGAGACCCTCTTCCCTCGCATCGACGCGGAGAAGATGCTCGCGGAGCTGGAGGAGGCCGAGAAGAAGGCCAAGGGCCCCCAGGTCAAGGTGGAGCCGGTGCTGCCCGACGTGGACATCGAGGACTTTGCCAAATGCGACATGCGGGTGTGCAAGGTGCTGAAATGCGAGGCCGTGAAGAAGTCCAAGAAGCTGCTGCGCTTCGAGCTGGACGACGGCTCCGGCACAACACGGCAGATCCTCTCCGGCATCCATGAGTTCTACGAGCCGGAGCAGCTCCTGGGCAAGACTGTCGTGGCGATATTGAACCTGCCGCCGCGCAAGATGATGGGCCTGGAGTCCTGCGGGATGCTGCTCTCCGCCGTCCGGGAAGTGGACGGCAAGGAGGAGCTGCACCTGCTGATGCTGGACGAGACCGTCCCCGCCGGCAGCAGACTCTGCTGAAGAGATAGCTTATAGGTTTTAGAAGAGCGCTCCGGGTTTTCCCGGAGCGCTGAGACTGCAGACAAAGCCCCAAGACAGCGTATCGACACGCATGGGGGGATTGTGAAGGGGGGAGGGCGAAGGGATGCCCCCCTTCACGTTCAATCTTGCAAAAATGGAAACTTTTTCGGAAGTTTCCATTTTTGCCTGTCAAGCTGTCGACACTTTGTCGACAACTTGAGCGCTCCGGGAAAACCCGGAGCGCTTATGCTATTATCTGATAGAAAGCTTGAATCATACTATTATCTAATAGAAACTAGACAATCTTTGCGGCTGGATTTGCGCCATGCTTCGTTATCGTCCTTGGCAATACACAAAGTATTCCCTGCGGACGATGCCTCGCCTGACACAAATCCATCTCGCAAATATTTGTCTAC
>JAFWQQ010000036.1 GCA_017545165.1 Oscillospiraceae bacterium | reverse complement strand
GCTTGAGCGCAAAAATGGGAACTTCCCGAAAAAGTTCCCATTTTTGCGTAGATTGAACGTGAAGAGGGGATTACCGTCCCCTCTTCACAATCTCCCCATGCGAGTACGTACCTCGCCGCAGGGCTTTGTCTACAGTCTGAGACGCTGTGACAAGAATCACAGCGTCTCTTTCCATCGTTTCCCTTCCCCTGCGCGGAAGCGGCGGCGGGCGACGGTCGGTCGCCCCTGCGGGTGCGGGACGGGGCGCGGGGTCACAGCATGATGATGCTGTCGTCGTTCTCCACCCAGTCGCTGACGGGGATGGTGCGGTACTCCGTCTGGCTCACGCGGATCACCACCCGGTCGATGCCAGCGTTGATGATGTGGCGCTTGCACATGGAGCAGCTCATGGCGTCACTCAGCAGCTCCCCGGTCTTGGCGTTGCGGCCCACCAGGTAGAGGGTGGCGCCGATCATGTCCCGCCGGGGGGCGGAGATGATGGCATTGGCCTCGGCGTGGACGCTGCGGCAGAGCTCGTAGCGCTCGCCGGAGGGGATGTGCAGGTTCTCCCGCATGCAGTAGCCCAGGTCGGAGCAGTTGCGGCGGCCCCGGGGCGCGCCGTTGTAGCCGGTGGAGATGATCTCGTCGTTGCGCACGATGATGGCCCCGTACTTGCGCCGGAGGCAGGTGGAGCGCTCCAGCACGGAGTCGGCAATGTCCAGATAGTAGTTTTGTTTGCTGGTGCGGTTGTCCATGGTTTTCTCCTCGCTTCCGTTTGTTTTATCGTCTCCATCATAGCGCATGGCAGGCTTTCCGTCAATCCTCTGCGGAAAAAGCTCCTCCCCCGACGGGATTCGGGATCCCCTGTTTCAGAAGGCTAGATTTTTCCTGAAAGATGTGATATACTAAAGAAACTATGAATCGGAATTATCAAAAAGAATTGGACAGGATCATCCAGAAACGGGGCGAGATCCCGCCCCGGGTGCTGCTGCACGCCTGCTGCGGCGTCTGCTCCAGCTCGGTGCTGGAGTATCTGACCCAGTATTTCGACGTGACGCTCCTGTGGTATAACCCCAACCTCTATCCCCAGGAGGAGTTTGACCGCCGCTTTCAGGCTCTGGTGGAGATCATCGAGAAGATGGGCCTGGCGGACAAGGTCAGCGTTCTGGCGGAGCCCTGGAAGCACGAGGACTACGACAGGCGCGTCAAGGGCCTGGAAAACGAGCCTGAGGGCGGGGCCAGATGCACAGAGTGCTTCCGGCTGCGCCTGCTGGAGACGGCCAGACTTGCCAAGCACTACGGCTATGACTGGTTCTGCACCACCCTGACCCTGTCCCGCCACAAGGACGCGGTGCGCATCAACAGCCTGGGCGAGGAGATCGGCAAGGCCTTCGGCGTCGCCTGGCTCCCCTCGGACTTCAAGAAGCAGGGGCGGGAGATGCGCTCCACGGCGCTCTCCGAGCAGTACGGCATCTACCGGCAGCTCTACTGCGGCTGCGAATTCTCCCTGCACAAGCGGGAGGAGAAAAACCCCGCCGGAGAGACGGCGGAATAAAACCGTATCACACGTAGGTTTCCACACCCTACGTGGGCTCATGGGAGCCGAACAAAAAATGGACTTCGGGCTTGCCCGCTTGTATGCTGTTTTGCGTTTGCCTCCATAGAGCCAAGAATAAAAAATGGAGGGTAACCCCAACATGAACAAGCAAGCCCCCCGCAAAGCATTCACCCTGGCCGTCCTGGCCGTCATCGCCGCCGCCTACGCGGTCCTCACCATTCTCCTGGCCCCGATCAGCTACGGGCCGGTCCAGTTCCGCGTGAGCGAGGCGCTCACCGTCCTGCCCTTCCTGATGCCCGGCACCGTTTGGGGCATCTTTGCCGGCTGCGTTCTTGCCAATCTCTACACCGGCAGCATTCTGGACATCGTCTTCGGCTCTCTCGCCACGTTTTTGGCGGGGCTGTGCACGGCCTGGTTCGGCAAAAGGGGCAACACCGTCAAGAACCGCCTGCTGGGCTGCCTGATGCCGGTGCTGTTCAATGCCCTGATCGTCGGCGCGGTCCTCACCTGGGGCTATCAGATCCAGGAGTTCCCGGATAATCCGCTGGCCTCCTTCGGCTTCAATGCCCTGACCGTCGGCCTGGGCGAGGTGGGCGTGCTCTATCTGATCGGCTACACGCTGCTGCGCCAGCTGCCGAAGATCAAGGTGATCCGCGAATTCATCACTCGCTTCAACAAAGGATAAGCCCCCGCGCCCGGCGGGGTGAAAGGAGTTTCGTTATGCGCGTTCGGAAAGCCATCATCCCCGCGGCGGGTCTGGGTACCCGCCTGCTGCCCAACACCAAAAGCATCCCCAAGGAAATGCTGCCCCTGGTGGACAAACCCGTGATCCAGTACATCGTGGAGGAGGCCGTGGCCGCCGGTGTGGAGCAGATCCTCATCATCACCAACCGGGGCAAAAACCCCATCGAGGACTACTTCGACTACGCCCCCGACCTGGAGGAGCGCCTGATCCGCGACGGGAAGAAGGGCGAGGCCCGTATCGTCCGGGAGGTCGCCGACATGGCGGACGTGTTCTTCCTGCGTCAGAAGGAGACCAAGGGTCTGGGCCACGCCATCTGGCGGGCCAAGAGTTTCGTGGGCGACGAGCCCTTCGGCGTACTGCTGGGAGACGACATCATGCTCTCGGAAAAGCCCGTGCTCAAACAGCTGGTGGAGGCCGCCGAGGCCAACTCCTGCAGCGCCATCGCCGTACGGGAGGTGCCGGACGAGCTGATCGTGAAGTATTCCTCCGTAAAGCTGGAGGAGAAGCTGTCCGACCGGGTCTACCGCATCAGCGACATGAACGAGAAGCCCACCCTGGAGGAGAAGCTCTCCCAGTTCGCCATCCTGGGCCGCTATGTGCTGACGCCGCAGATCTTCGACATTCTGGAGCACACCGCCCCCGGGCGGAACAACGAGATCCAGCTCACCGACGGTATGAAGGAGCTGGTCCACCGGGAGCCCATGTGCGCCGTGGACTTTGAGGGCCGCCGTTATGACACCGGCAACCTGAAGGGCTATCTGGAGTCCATTATCGACTTCGCCCTGAAGAACGAGGAGGCCGGCCCCTGGCTGAAGCAGTTCATCCTCGACAAGGCAGAGCTGCTGCGCCGCGGCTGATTCCATACCGAAATCGAAAACGACCCCGGAAGCGTTTTGCTTCCGGGGCGTTTTTGTCCTCTTGCGCGGAGGTGAAGCTGCGGCATGCTTTGGGCCTGGTCTGCGCAGAGGGCCGGCTCAAAAGCGGATAACCCGTTGGTGCCGTAGGGGCGACCTTTGGTCGCCCGCCTTCGGTCCCCGTGTGCGTGATCCGCGGCGCGATGTGGGCATCGCGCCCTACGCGGATTGACCGGCCTCCGCCGCATGGGCGACCTTTGGTCGCCCGCGCCTGTACAGCACCCTCGTAGCGCCGAGCATTGCTCGGCGAAAACGGAACGATTCTGCAGGACGAGGGAACGCCGAGCGATGCTCGGCGCTACGGGCGGCGCCGCAGATCAGAGCGTCTCGATCTCCGGTTCAGGCGCGGGCTCCTTGTCCTTCCAAAGCATTCCCGTGTACTTGAAGAGCATGGGATACAAGCCGATGACCACGAAGATCACAACGGCGTAGCGGCCGGCGCGGATCAGGTAGGCGGTCAGATCCTCGGCGTCCAGCAGCTCCTTGGGGAAGGGCATTTTCAGCACGGTATTCAGCCCGAAGTAAATGGCGGCGCCGCCGAGGGTGCGCAGGACGCAGCGCAGGATATTGCGGGTGTTTTCAAACTTTACGTACTTTTCCTCGAAAGGCTCGGCCAGCACGAAGCCCACCAGCATGCCGAAGGCGGAAAAGTAATCGTTGCTTTTGCAGTAGAAGAAGCCCGGCACCGTCGAAAGCAGCAGCACCAGATAGAACTGCCAGCGTTTGAGCTTTCTGCGCAGGAAGGGCACAAGCAGCACCACCACCACGCCCAGCAGCCAGCCGCAGAGCACGTCCGTGGGATAGTGGGCGCCCACGAAGACCCGGGAGAAACCCACCAGCAGCGGCAGCACGATGGCCAGGATCCAGAACAGCTTCCTCTTTTTCTCGCGGGCGGCCAGGGAGCCGTAGAGCGTCACGGCGTTGGAGGAGTGGCCGCTGGGGAAGGAAAAGCCCTGGGCCAAGATTTTGTCGGCTGTACTCTCGGTGTCGACCATGCGCAGAAGATGGATCTTGTCGCTGGCAAAATAGGGCCGCAGGCGCTGCACCACATTTTTGATCATGGGATTCCATACGTTGACCATCAGCACGTTCAGCCCCAGGTACTTGCCGTACTCCTTGTTGAGTCCCCAGTACAGAAAGCCCATCACGGCCACCATCAACAGTTCTTCGCCGAAGGCCGAGAGATTGGACAGCAGCCAGAACAGCGGCCCCTCTGTGGGAAGCGTGGCCTGGAGCCACTCCATCAGCCGAAGCTCCCAATCATAGAAAAAGTTTACACCGACAGCTTCCGTCATCTCTTTTCCTCCTTATACCCTGCGCTCATAGGTGCAGAAGCAGTAGGCCACGCCGTTCTCCTCCTGCCAGGGGCCCTTTTCCACGCACACCCAGTCGGGCGAGGCGTCCAGATTCTTGAAATACCGGTCCGAGTGGGGGGTGATGTCGATCTTGGTCACATGGACCCGCTCCACATAGGGGAAAAACTGGTCGTAAATGGTGGCCCCGCCGATGACCAGGCAGCGGCCCTGCTCCGCGGCGGCCGCCAGGGCCTCCTCCGTGGTGTGCACCACCTGGGCGCCATCGATCTGAATGTCCTGATGGGTGACGACGATGTTGTGCCGCCCGGGAAGAGGCTTGGCGCCGGGGAAATCCTCCAGGGTCCGGCGGCCCACCAGCACCGCGTCCGCGCCGGTGATCTCCCGGAAATGCCGCCGGTCGGCCTTCAGCACCACGGGCTGGGTGCCGTGCCAGCCGATGCCCCAGTCTGCGTATACCGCTACGATCGCTTCCAATGCCATGGATAAACCTCCTTTACACCGCCACCGGGATCTTCCCGGTGAATTCGTGGTATTCATAGCCCTCCACCTTAAAGCTGTCCCGGGTAAAGGCGTAGAAATCCTTCACCGCGGGGTCGATGAGGAACTTCGGGGCGGGCTTGGGTTCGTTCTGAATGAGCTGCTCGATCACGGGCACGTGCCGGTCGTAGATGTGGGCGTCGGCGATCACGTGCACGAACTCTCCCGGCTCAAAGCCGGAGACCTGGGCCATCATCATGGTCAGCACGGAATACTGCACCACGTTCCAGTTGTTGGCGGCCAGCATGTCCTGGCTGCGCTGGTTCAGGATGGCGTTGAGCTTGTTGCCGGAGACGTTGAAGGTCATGGAGTAGGCGCAGGGGTAGAGGGCCATCTCCGACAAATCGGCAAAGGTGTAGATGTTGGTCATGATCCGGCGGGAGGCGGGATTGTGCTTCAGGTCCCAGAGGACCTTGTCCACCTGGTCCATGTCCCCTTCGGGATAGTGGTGCTTCACCCCCAGCTGGTAGCCATAGGCCTTGCCGATGGAGCCGTTCTCGTCCGCCCAGGCGTCCCACACCCGGGTGCGCAGGTCGTGGACGTTGTTGCTCTTCTTTTGCCAGATCCACAGCAGCTCGTCGATGGCGGACTTCCAGTAGGTCCGCCGGAGGGTCAGGATGGGGAATTCCTCCGCCAGATCGTAACGGTTCACGATGCCGAATTTCTTCACCGTGTGGGCGGGGCTGCCGTCCTCCCAGCGGGGACGCACCTCCCGGTCCGTGTCCCAGACGCCGTTTTCCAGAATCTCTCTGCAGTTTTGAATAAAGATCTCGTCCGCTCTGCTCATCGACTTCTCCTCCCTCTCCGAATCTACGAACTACGAACTATAAACTACGAACTACGAACTACGAACTACGAACTACGAACTATACTACCACAGGCACGGCCCTTCGCGCAACAGAATAGTATGAGCCGGAGGTGAGGAAATGTGAGATTTGCTGTGATCGGCGGAGATCGCCGGTCCGCGGCCCTGGCGGAGCTTCTGCTGGAGGACGGACACAAGCTGCGAAGCTTCGCCCTGGAGAAGGCCGCGCTGCCCCGGGAGATCCCCCGGAGCGACTGCCTGCCCGGCTGCGTCTACGGGGCGGACTGCGTGCTGCTGCCCTGCCCGGCGGAGAAGGGCGGCTGCCTGAACGCTCCCCTCTCGGGGGAGATACTGGAGATGGAAACGCTGATCGACGCCCTCTGGCCCAGACAGCTGCTGCTGGGCGGCCGCTTCAGCGACCGGACGGTGGCCGCGGCCCTGCGGGGAAAGCTGCAGGTGGCGGATCTGCTGCGGCGGCCGGAGCTGGCCGTGGGCAACGCCGCTTTGACCGCCGAGGGGGCCCTGGGCCGCCTGATCGAAAACTCCGAGCGCGCCGTCTGGGGCAGCCGGGTCCTGGTGCTGGGCTGGGGCCGGATCGGGAGCCTGCTGGCTCTGCGGCTGCGGGATATGGGGGCGGAGGTCACGGTGGCCGCCCGGGGCCGGCAGGACCGGGCCATGGCGGAGGCGCTGGGCTGCCGGGCCCTGGATTACGGGGCTCTGGAGAGCGTGCTGGGAGACTTCGACTTCATCGTGAACACCGTGCCCGCCCGGGTGCTGACGGAGGGCATGCTCTGCCTGATCCGGCCGGAGACGCTGCTGCTGGAGCTGGCCTCGCCCCCCGGAGGCTTCGACAGGACCCTGGCCGTCAACATCGGGCTGCACGCTTTGGCGGCTCCCGGGCTGCCGGGGGAGACCGCTCCCCTGTCCGCGGCCCGGCTGCTGCAGAAGGCGGTGTACGCCGCCATCGAGGAAATGGAGGAATGAGCATGGAACGGAAGCGCCTGGGCCTGGCCCTCTGCGGCTCCTACTGCACCTATGAAAAGCTCTTCGCCGCCCTGCCGGCGCTGGCGAAGCGCTATGACCTGGTCCCCATCATGAGCGATACCGCCGCCGGGACGGACACCCGCTTCGGCCCGGCGGGCCAGCACATCCGACGGCTGATGGAGCTCACGGGCAAGCACGTGATCACCACCGTGGCGGAGGCGGAGCCCCTGGGGCCGAAGTTCCCCTTGGACGCCCTGCTCATCGCCCCCTGCACGGGCAACACCCTGGCGAAGCTGAGCCTGGGCATCACCGACAGCAGCGTCACCATGGCGGCCAAGGCCCATCTGCGCAACGGCCGGCCCCTGGTGCTGGCTTTCTCCACCAACGACGGGCTCTCCGGCTCGGCGGAGAACATCGGACGGCTGCTGAACCGGAAAAACGTCTTCTTCGTCCCCTTCGGCCAGGACGATCCGGCCCGCAAGCCCCGCTCCCTCCAGGCGGATTTCACGCTTTTGGAGGAGACCGTGGAGGCCGCTCTGCGGGGAGAACAGCTCCAGCCGATCCTGCGCCCAGGGGCAGCGACATAAGTACTGTGAAATAAGCTCGCTCGGGAGGGGACTCCCCCTCCCCTGCCAGAGCGTCCTCCGCCTCGCTTCCCCTGCGGCCGTCGGCGTTTCCGGGTCCAGTCGATCCGGGAACGCTTTTCCTTGCAAATCATCCGATCCTGTGCTATTCTGTGGGGCGTGAAAAGTATCGAAAGGAGAATCGCTATGGCTGACTATATCATCGCCACCTCCTCCACCTCCGACCTGCCCCGCACCTGGCTGGAGGCCCATCAGGTCCCCTTCATCCCCTATACCTACACCGTGGGGGACAGGCTCTTTGAGGACGACTGCCGGGAGGAGAGCCGGGACGCGGTCTACGCCGGCATGCGCAGGGGTGACCGGCTGAAAACCTCCATGATCAACGAGTTTGTGTACTATGACTTTTTCAAGGGTCTGCTGGACACCGGCAAGGACGTGATCTTCCTGGATATGTCCCAGAAGATGTCCGTCTCCTTCGTCAACGCCAACAAGGCGGCAGAGGAGATCCGTCTGGAATACCCGGACCGGAAGCTCTATGTGATGGACACCCTTTGCATCTCCGGCGGCCTGGGCCTGCTGGTGGAGGAGATGGTGGAGCGCATGGAGGCCGGCGCCAGCTTCGGCGAGGTCGTCGCCTGGGGCGAGGAGAACAAGCTGCGGATCGCCCACCGCTTCACCGTGGACGACCTGAATTACCTGAAGGCCGGCGGCCGGGTCTCCAACGCCGCCGCCCTGGTGGGCTCCATGCTGAACATCAAGCCCGTGCTCTACGTACCTGATCGGGGCACCCTGGACGTGGCCAAGAAGGTCCGGGGCCGCAAGGCCGCCCTGAAGGCCATTCTGGACGGCGTGCTCAACGATCTGAGCAAGATGGAGGACACCACTGGTCTGCGCTTCCACATCCTGCAGGCGGACTGCCGGGCTGACGCGGAGTTCGTCCGGGACAGCATCAAGGCCGCCTATCCCCAGGTGGGCGAGATCACCATCACCGGCCTGGGCGTGGTCATCGGCGCCCACTGCGGTCCCGGCCTGCTGACGATCTTCTATCTCTGCAAGGGCCGCAGTCCGGAATAAGGCGCCCGGAACCGCGCAGCACTCCGCAGCGCCGGGCCTCGCTCGGCGCTCCCTGGCAGTCAGGCTGAGAATAATCAAAGGATCTTATGCAAACGCCCCGACTTCCGTCGGGGCGTTTGCACGGTATTGTTTGGAAAAAGACCTCGAGGCGCCGAAACGGCATGGGATCAGCGTTTACCAAGCGAGTGCGCGGGCGGGGCGTTTCTCAGCTCTCCATCTGTTTTCCCAGGAACAGGGCCACGGTCTGGGCCAGCTTGTATTCCACCTCCGTGCCCGGAACGCTGCCCCGGGGCGTCACGAAGAGCACGCAGCCCAGCACGTCCCCTTCCGCCAGCACCGGCGCCGCCACGGACAGACAGAAGCTCTCATCCTCGCCGCTGACCGGCAGACTGCTGCCGCCGCTCTGGTGCCGGTAGACCCGGCGGTTCTCCATGATCTCCCGCAATTGGGGACTGAGGGGCTTCTCCAGCAGCTCCCGCTTGGCGCCCCCCGCAATGGCGATCACCGCGTCCCGGTCGCAGACGGCGGCGATGCCGTCGGTGGCCTTGCGCAGGCTGTCGCAGATCTGGGCCGCAAAGTCCGAAAGCTCCCCGATGGGCGAATATTTCTTAAAAATCAGCTCCCCGTCCTTGTCCGTGAAGATCTCCAGCGGGTCACCGTCACAGATAACATTGGCACGAAAAACCTTGTCCGGTCGCTTCTCCGCGCTCTGGACTATTGTGACATTTGAGATATCTTTCGTGCCGGAATTAAAAGTTTCGGCGCTCTTTTCTAACATTTCAGCATCAGTTTCATCTTCGAGCTCTTCCCCCGAGGCGTCCGGCAGCGTCCCGCAGCGCAAAATGCTGTCGATGTCGGCCTTGAGCTTGATTTCCACGTGGTCTTCATAGACGAAGATCTTGTCGAGGATCAAATGCAGATCCTTTGGATCGAGCCTGTCTTTCTCCAGAATCTCGTCGAAAACCTCGATGGCGGTCCTGGCGGCTCGGTTGACGCGGATGATCGTGTTCTCCCGATCCTTGGTCAGCTCGATCTGTTTGCTCAGCGCGGAGATGCGGCTTTCGATATCCGCCTCCATCTCGTCGTAGGTCTGGTTGATGATGGCCTCGTTCTGCGGCCGCTTCGACAGGTCGCGCACGCGCTGCCGCTTGGCAATCTTCAGCTCCTCCTGCAGCTCTTGGAGCACCTGCTCCATGTTGTCGGCGGCGGTCTCCTTCTCTTCCAGATCTTCGTCCTGCTTCTGGATATCAGCCTGCAGCTTTGCGATCATGTCCGCCGAGGTCTCGCGCACCTTGCGGAGATAATCCTTCAGTAGCGCATCCAGCGTGTCCACGCGGATGTAATGGCTGGTGCAGCCCTTGAGCCCCCGCCGGTGATAGGTGCCGCAGCGGTAGGCGTCCCGCAGATCGGGGCGGCTCATGGAGAACATCGGGCTGCCGCAGTCGCCGCACACGAGAAAGCCGGTGTAGGTGTTCTCGTATTTTTTCACCCCGCGGTAGTCGCTCCTGGAGCGCGAGCGCCGCAGCTCCTCCACGATCCGGAAGTCCCGGTACTCGATGATCGCCTGATGGTGGTTCTCGATGACGATCTGCTCGTCTTCGTCCTTCTTCACGTCCTTGCCGTTGATCTTCTTTCGGGTGTACTTGCTCTGGCGCAGGGTGCCGATGTAAAAGTCGTTTTCCAAAATCCCCTGCACGGAGACGATGGCCCATTCCGATTTGACCGTGCGCTTGTACTCCTTGCCCTCGGCTTCCTTGCGCTCCCGCTCGGACATGCGCGGGGTGGGGATACCCTCGTCGGTCAGATAGTTTGCAATACGCTTATAGCCCCAGCCCTCGATGTACAGTTGGAAGATCTTGCGCACGATCTCGGCCTCCGTGGGCACGACCTCGAACTCCTGCCGGGCGTTGATCTTGTAGCCGTAGGGCGCGGCGCAGATCCACTTGCCGTCCTTCTGGCGGCGGTTTACCACCGCGCGCACCTTTTTGGACGCGTCCGTGACCGGCATCTCGTTGATGAGAAACTGGAACTGGATCTTCAGCCAGTCGTCGTCGTTGGGAAAGTCGATCCCGTCGCCGATGGAGATGATGCGCACTCCGGCGTCGCGCAGATCCTCCAGCTCCACCAGCCCGCGGCTGTTGCGGCGGGAGAAACGGGAGAAGTCCTTGACCACCAGAATGTCATAGGTATGATTGAGCAGCCCCGTGCGCATTCTCTGATAGCCCTCGCGCTGCTCAAAGGTGTAGCCGGAGCGGTCGCGGTCTTCAAAGAAGCTCAGGCTGCTGCCGGGGAATTTTTCTCTGACGAAGTCGGCAATGATCGCCTTCTGGTTTTCGATGGACGTGTTGTCCCGATCCAGTTCTTCATCGACGGAGATCCGGCAATATCCCGCAATATCGAAGGTTTCTATCACAATAATCACCAACTTTCTATTTTGCTTGATGATAGTATTGTATCATATCTTTTTCGGGATTGCAAGAGCTTTTTTGCACAGGATAAGGGCGCTGACCGCTCTTCCACGGCAGATCTTTCTGTGATATAATTTGATTTGCCAAAACAGGAAGAGATCAGAGAGGCGCGGTCAATGAAACGAACAAGAACACAATTGGATCTGGCGCGGCTCCCCTCCGAGGCAGTGTGTTTTCTCGAGGGGGCTCCGCTGTACGACAGCAGCTGCTCGAAAGAGGCGCGGGTCGTCTTCATCGACCGGGACGGCGGCATGTACATGAAAACGGCTGCTGCGGGGACGCTGCAGACCGAAGCGACGATGACCACGTACTATCACGGCCTGGGTCTGTCTGCGGAGGTGCTGTTGTATGGCACGGAGGGCGGAACGGACTATCTGATCACGCGCCGGATCCCGGGTGAGGATTGTACCGACGATCGCTGCCTCTCCGATCCGAAGCGGCTCTGCGACACCACGGCGACGCTGCTGCGCGCGCTGCATGAAACGCCGGGTACGCGCTGCCCAGTAGACCGAATCGCGTCTTATGCCGACAATGTGCGGCAAGGCCTGGACGGGAACCACTATGAGCCGGAGCTTTTCGCGGGCATGTGGGAGTTTTCCTCTCTGGCCGAGGCCGCAGCCGCCGCGCGGGAAGGAATCCCGGCGCTGAAAGGGGATGCCCTGATCCACGGCGATTACTGCCTGCCGAACATCATTTTGCAGGACTGGAGGCTCTCCGGCTACATCGACCTCGGAAGCGGCGGGATCGGAGACAGGCATATCGACATTCTCTGGGGTGTGTGGACGCTGAACTACAATCTGAAAACCACCGCCTGGACTGATCGGTTTCTGGACGCCTACGGCCGGGATCGGATCGAGCCGGAAAAGCTGCGTGCCATCGCCGCCATGGAAATGATCGGCGGATAAGGAGATGAAAGCGATGAGAGCAAGAGCGGAAGACGCCTCCCGGTTGGCAGAACTGGTCGGGATCATCTGGCCGGAGCATTCCAGAGAAGAGCTGACGGAGATCGTCGGAGAATACATCGGCTCAGACAATTCCGCCGTTTATTATGCCCGCGCCGACGGGCAGGCTGTCGGCGTGGCCCTGTGTGCGCTGCGTCACGATTACGTGGAGGGCTGCGAGACCAGCCCCGTAGGGTACCTGGAGGGGATCGCCGTCCGTGAGGCCTACCGTCACCGGGCCGTTGCCCGGGCTCTTCTGTCGGAATGCGAACAGTGGGCGCGGGAGAAGGGCTGCACAGAGTTTGCCAGCGACTGTGAGCTGACAAACGACGCGTCGCTGCGCTTTCATCTGTCGGTCGGCTTTCGGGAAGAAAACCGGATCATTTGTTTTAAGAAAATGCTGTATTCATACAGGGAAGCAAACGCGGCAGACGCCGGGCGGATCAACGAGCTGTTTGTCGAGGAGCGGGATGATCAAACCCTTGGATGAACAGTCGCTCATCGCGATTTGTTGAGGGAAAGGCCTGTGGAATCATGACGGATACGATTCACGTTCGAAGCCTGAACGCGACCCTGCGACGGCGCTCCGGCGACCGTAGCGGCCTGCGCCGCCGTGATCCGCGCCTGCCGCGATAACGCCGTCCCCGTGTTTTTCATCACCCGTTCCTATGCCGCCGACGGGAGCGACGTAGAGCGCGCCCGCCGCGCCGTTTGGGAGGCCGGCGGCAAACCGCTTTCGCCGGGCTGCGCGAAGGAGATCTCCGCGAAGATGCCGGAAGCCTTCGGCCGGGACGCACGGGATCGTCAACTCGTCAAGCCCCGCTACTCCGCCTTTTTTGCCACCGGGCTGGATCTGATCCTGCGGCGCCTGGGCGTCAGGCGTCTGATCCTCATCGGCACGACCACGCCGAACTGTATCCGGACGACCTGCTATGACGCTCTCTCTCTGGATTACGAGGTCACTGTGCTCAGCGACTGCACTTCCTCCAAAATAGCGGAGATCCAGGAGAGCAACCTGCGTGACATGGCAAATGTCGGGGCGGAGATCGCATCCTCCGAAACCCTTCTGCAAAAACTGGCGCGGCCATGATCCCCGCCAAAACAGGAGTACCAAGCCGGCAAAGAAACCTCTTTTGTCTGCCATGGAATAGCGCCTTGTGCCAAGCGCAAAGCGAGGCTGAGGGTTCAAAGCTTGAACCCTCAGCCTCGCTCTTTCACTATTTCCGGCAAGAACGTCCGATTCCGCTGTTTTTCAGCTTCCCGTCGATTCATAACGACGCTCACAGGCAGTCCAGACCCACACGGCGAGTGCGAAGAAGACGGCGGCGCAGCCGATGATCGCGCCGCAGAGCAGCCACGGGTTGTGCTTTCCGTAAAGCAGTGTGTCGACCGGCAGAGAAATGAACAGCCCGAAGGGCAGCACGAAGATCAAAAGCACACGGATGAAGTCCGGATAGATGGCCAGCGGGTATTTGGCGTAATTCGAGAAGTTGTAGACGACCTGGAGCAGCGGCCCGCTGCGCTTGAAGATGAAGGCCAGCGCTGCCACCGCTATCTTGAGCGAGGTGATGATCGCCGCGCCGAAGAGAGCGCCGACGAACAGCACGGCGACGGACCCGAAGGTGACGGTGACGGTGAGATTCGAAGCGCAGACGGCGATCAGCGCTGCGCCGAGGATCAGCTCGCCGAAGCCCTCCGGCTGGAAGGTTTCGGCAAAGACCTGGAACAGCACCGGCACCGGGCGAAGGAAATGCATGTCCATGTCCCCGTCCTTGACACGGCGATAGGCCACCAGCCACAGCTCGTCGCTGAACAGATGGTCGAGCGCGATCGGCAGCATCGAAAAGCCGTAGAAGAAGCCGACCTCGGGCAGCGAATAGCCCGCAAGCGCCGGAATGGACTGCAGAATGAAATAAAGCGCGGCAAGGGAGCAGAGGTTGGAGAAGAAGAACGAGGACAGCGCGACGAGCGTGTCCTTTTTATATTCCAGCCGGGAGATCATGCTGCGCTTGATGCAGGTGAGATAGAGATGGACGTAGCGCATATCAGCCTCCCTGCACCGTGACCTTGCGGATGGCGTGCGAGAACAGGAGCTTCGCAAAAAGCTCCAGCGCGACGATCCACGTTCCCGTCAGCGCGAGGCAGCGCAGCGACTCGGCAAGGTCGTATTTCATCATCAGGATCAGCACCGGGTTTTGGCTCATGCCGGCGAAGGGCATCCAGCTCACGACCTCGCGCAGCCCCGCCGGGAAAAAGGCCAGGGGCAGGAGTGTGCCGGAGAGGAAGGAGATCAGGGTCTCCTTGAGCGAATTCAGACCCCAGCTCGCGGTTGTATAAAAGCAGAACACGCCGAAGATGTAGGCGATCACGTCGTTGAGGAGCGAGGCGAAGAGCCCGGCCACGAGGAAGAGCCCCAGATGCACAAAGAAGGCCGGGAAGCTCAGATCCGGCAGAAAGCCGAGGCCGCCGAGCGTCAGCAGCGCCGCGGCGTAGAACGGAATGCCGAAGAGCAGCGTCATCGTCAGCAGGCTCCCGAAGCTGGTCGCGGCGAATTTCCCGCGGTAGCTGATGGGCTTGATGAGATAGTTGCCGATCGTGCCCTTGCGGATGTCGTTGTTGATGTTCCAGAGCGTGTCGTTGTTGAAGGTCACGTAGTTGAAAACCGTCGTCAGCACGACATAGGCGATCATCTCGCGGAAGGAAAAGCCGTGGATCTCGGCGTCCATGCCGCCCGCGCTCGAGCGGTAGACCGCCAGCCACAGAAAGACCAGACAGGCCACCTGAAAGACCGTGATGACCGCCCAGATCAGGATGTTGAAGCGGTAGCTCAGCGTGTCCATTGCGCCGGCCCGGAGGAAGGGCTTATATTTTTTCAGCATGGGCCGCCTCCTGCTGTGACAGGATCGTCTTTACCACATCGCCGACAGAGATCTCGGCAAGCTTCATGTCCATCGCCCGCAGCTCGCGGAAGGCGTACTGGATCACCTCTTCGAGCGCGAGCCTGTCCGCGTCGAAGCGCAGCACCAGGCGCCCCTCCTCCTCGGAGAGGGTCAACTCGGGCGAGAGCGGGGGCGCGGTTTCGGCCCGGATCTCCGCCGGGACGGTCAGCGTCAGGGTCTTGAGGTTGCCGAAGCGGTTTTTGAGGCTCTTCAGCGCGCCGTCGTAAAGGATCTTCCCCTTCTCAAGCAGGATGATGCGTGAGCAGAGATCCTCGATGTCGGTCATGTCGTGCGTGGTTAGCACCACCGTCGTGCCGTAAGTTCTGTTGAGCGCGTGGATCGCCCGCCGGATCTTTTCCTTCACCAGCACGTCCAGGCCGATGGTCGGCTCGTCCAGAAACAAAATACGCGGGTTGTGAATCATCGAGGCTGCGAGGTCCGCCCGCATGCGTTCGCCCAGCGAGAGCGTGCGCACCGGCTGCGAGAGAAAGCGCGTGACGTCCAGCACCTCGCCGAGAAAGTCCATGCGCTCGGCGTAGTCGGTGTCGGAGATCTGGTAGATCTCCTTGAGCACCTTGAACGACTCGATCAGCGGAATGTCCCACCAGAGCTGCGTCTTCTGGCCGAAGACGACACCGATGTTCTGCGCGACCTGCCGCCGCTTCCGGTAGGGCTCCAGGCCGTCAATCGTGACGCTGCCGGAGGTCGGCGTGAGGATGCCGCACATCATCTTGATCGTCGTCGATTTCCCCGCGCCGTTGGCGCCGATGTAACCCACGATCTCCCCGTCCGGCACGGTGAAGTTGATTCCGTCCACCGCCCGGGTCTCCTCATATTTGCGTGAAAACAGCGTTTTCACCATCCCGGACAGACCTTCCCCACGGACGGGCTTTCGAAACACCTTCGTCAATTCATTTACTTCGATCATTGGAAAACGCCGCCTTTTCTGCAAGAACTGCAGTCTTTCAGTTCATTTTTAGCACAAAAAGCCACGGTTGGCAAGCCTGGAAGCTATTCCGTTGATGCAGCCTTTTCGCATCCAAATTGTTTCGAGTGGGAGCAGAGAGCTGTGATTGTGATGTTGAGCGTGTGGAATTGATCGAAAAGAGATAACAATCACCTTGACAAAACGCGCACCCCAGGCAAAAGAGGTTTCTTGTTGTACAGCGTGGTCGAATATAGTATAATCATCTCGACAACTCGGTATTTGTAGAGGTAATACGGATATGAAAATCAAACTGGAACCGATTAACGATACTAATCGCGAGGCTGTGCTGACGCTCACAGTGCGTGAAGACCAACCCTTTGTCGCGCAGAACGATTATTCATTAAGCGAGGCAGATGAGGCCAATGCCAAGGCGCCCGGCACGGCGAGGCCATTTGCAATCTATGCAGGTGAAAAGATTGTCGGCTTCTGTATGCTCGCCCTGGACCCCGAGGATGAGAATCCTGTTGACAGATACTGTCTCTGGCGTTTTATGATTGACAAAAACGAACAGGGCAAGGGCTACGGTCAGGCTGCACTTCATGAGGTCATCGAGTATTTCAAAGAGAACGGTGTGGACACGATCTATCTGTCGACTGCACCTGAGAACGAGGTC
>JAFWQQ010000035.1 GCA_017545165.1 Oscillospiraceae bacterium | reverse complement strand
GTGGATAGAAGAGTCGGCAAGAGGACGCTTGTAAAAATCAGGGATGAAGTCGAAAGGCTTCCAGAATGGGTGAAGCAGTTTTATCAAATCAGATGTGAAGCAGAAAATATCAGTTTCCAACAAAACCGAACAATTGACGAGACGGTGGCGCTGCTGAAGCGAGAGCCTGGAAGCTGAAAGGAGAAGCCCATGAACTATCAGGATTTGAACGCCGAGACTATAGACCGCTGGGTCCGGGAGGGCTGGGAGTGGGGACAGCCCATCTCCCATGAGATATACGAAAACGCGCTGCGGGGTCAGTGGGACGTGTTTTTGACGCCCACCAAGCCCGTGCCCCATGCCTGGTTCGGGGAGCTGCGGGGCAAAAAAGTGTTGGGTCTGGCCAGCGGCGGCGGGCAGCAGATGCCGATCTTTTCTGCGCTCGGGGCCGATTGCACGGTGCTGGACTATTCGCCCCTGCAGATCCAAAGCGAGGAGCTGGTGGCTCAGCGGGAGGGCTATGCGATCCGCTGCATCCGCGGCGATATGACCAAGCCCCTCCCCTTTCCCGACGGGGAGTTTGACCTGATCTTCCACCCGGTGTCCAACTGCTATGCGCAGGAGGTCCGGCCCATCTGGCGGGAGTGCTTTCGGGTATTGAAGCCCGGCGGGATCTTGCTGGCGGGCACGGATCACTACGTCAACTACATCGTTGACGAAACGGAGGAGCGGATCATCAATTCTCTGCCCTTCGATCCGCTGAAAAATCCGGAGCAGATGAAGCAGCTTCAGGCGGACGACAGCGGCGTGCAGTTCTCCCACTCCCTGGAGGAGCAGATCGGCGGGCAGCTGGAGGCGGGTTTCATGCTGCTGGCGCTCTATGAAGACTATAACGGTTCGGGACGGCTGCATGAATTGCGGATCCCGACTTTTCTGGCGATGCGGGCAAGAAAACCCGGAAAACAGCAAAAATGAGCATACCGGGTTCACTGTAACGGGAGGGCGATTATGGAGCGATTCGGTCAGTTTTATCTGGACAGAGAGAAGGATATCGTGGTGGAGCTCTTCCGGGAGGAAGAGACGCTCTTCTATGTGCTGCGCACCCCCAACCACCACAGCGGGAACCTGATCACCAACCTGGCACGCCTGTGCAAGCTGCCTATCAGCGAGGACGAGCAGGGCTTGAAGGTCATTCGAGGCACGGTTCCCAGCTATGTGGACGGGCAAAACCGCCGGCTTTTCATCTTCCGGCTGGGCAACACAAAGGTCGCCAACATCTGGCCCGACGGGACCGTGGAGCTGAAAGCCTCCATCCCCGCCATCTCCAAAACGCTGATGAGCCAGACCAAGGATTATCGCCTGGATGAGATGCGCACCATCGTGAAGACCTATATCCGCAGCGAGGCCAAGTTCCGCACCGACCTGCACACCCACATGAACGCCAACCTCTCCCCCGACGTGCTGATCGCTCTGGGGATCTGCCATCAGATCCGCTACCCGCTGTATTACATCAAAAAGCTGGGGCTGCGGATCAGCCAGGAGCAGCGGAACGCTCTGGAAGCTCAGCGGGCCCTGGTGGCCCAGCGCTTTGCCGACTCCAGCCTCACAGGCAAATATCGGGAGCGCCGCATCGACGACAACACCTTTCTCAATTTCGCCGAGCTGATCCTGGGAAATATCGGTGAGGCGGCCTGGAACATCGTGCAGATCCGCAACTCTCTCACCATCCCCAAGGACGGGCAGGCGGTGTTCGCCGATCTGGAAAAGGTCTATCTCTACCGCTATGTGTTCACCAAGGGCGTGCCTTCGGAGGAGAAGATCTCGCTGCAGAAGCTGGAGCTGATCTCGGAGGCGGATATCCTGCGGCTCTGCGGCAGGATCCTGGCGGACCGGGAGGATCCGGACTATCGGGACAACAGCCTGTTTCAGGACAAGCTGCTCTGGATCGCCCGGCAGTACGCCCGCTGGGGCATTGAATATGTGGAGATCTCCGACACCTCCCTGGTGAAGAAAAACGAGGCCTTGCAGATGTTGCGTCAGGTCCACGAGGTGATGCCCGCCATCACAAGAGAGACCGGCGTGCTGATCCGCTTTCTGGCCGGGATCCGCCGGGTGCCGCTGACCATCATCAAGGACGCGGTGACCCCGGACGACTACCTGGCTGAAAATCTGCAGGTGCTGCGGGCAGTGGCTGCGGATCCCTATGTGGCCGGAAGCGACATTCTGGGCGAGGAGATCAACGACATCCAGGAACTGCGGCCCGTGATCCGGGAGCTGGTGCGCATCGCGGCAGACGACCGGAGCTTCGTCATCCGCATCCACGCCGGCGAGAACGACAGTCTGCGGGATAACGTTGCCAACAGCATCGCCCTGGTGCGAGAATCTCTGGCTCCCGGGCAGAAGATGCCCCATGTGCGCATCGGCCACGGGCTCTACGCGGCGGATCTGCGCAGCCCCAAGGGGAAAAAGCTGCTGGAGGACCTGGTGAAGGACGAGGTTGTGCTGGAGTTTCAGATCACCTCCAACGTGCGGCTCAACAATCTGAGCGACCTGAGCTTACACCCGCTGAAGGCCTTCCTGCGGGCGGGCGTTTTCTGCGTACAGGGCACCGACGGCTGCGCTCTCTACGGCACGGACCCCATCGAGGAGGAGCTGAGCCTGGAAAAGCTGCTGGATCTGAGCTATGAGGAGCTCTGCCAGATGCGCAGGCACGACAAAAAGATCGCCGTCGGCAGCAGGCGGATCTTCGGCGAAAAGGCCGCTCGCTTTGACGAGGCGCGGGGAGCGCTCTCGCCGACGGACTATCTGCGGCGGCGGCTGCTGGAGACGGAGCGGGCCAGCGAAGTGATGTGGCTCGGCAGCGGGAAGCTGGACGCCCAGCAGGCGCTGGCCGGGCAGATCCGGGAGCTGCCCGAAGGGATGCTGCCCATCGTGCTGGCCGGCGGCAGCTTCAATAACGACCGGCACGTGACCAAGCTCAGCGAACAGGGCAAGGCCATTCTGGAAAAGCTTCTGCGGGAAGCGGATCCGGCCAAGTGCTTCTTCGTCGTGGGGCACAGCTGCTCCGGCTACGAGGGCTGGCTGATCCGACAGAACGCCGGGAGGTTCCGCATCTTTGCCATCGTGCCCACCATGATCAGCAAGGCGGAGCGGGACAGGCTCCTGCGCAGCGGCGCGGACGTGCGTATTTCCATCGAGCCAACGGGCCTGGGCCTCTACAAAAGCTTTGCCTATGAGATCTTCCGGCGGCGAGGCGCGGTGCTGCTGGCCTTTGACGGAAACTCCGCCGCGGCCAACCTGGTGCAGGAAGCGAAAAACGCCAGGGAGAAGTGCGATATCTACATCGACAGGCGCTCCCGGGCGCTGAAATCCAAGGCCTCGACCCTGCAGGGCTATGTCCGGGTCTTCGGCCCCAGGGACGACATAGCGGAGGAGATCCTGGAAAAGCACAAGATAAGGTAAAAAACGCGCGTCTTTTGATCGAAAGTCAATAGACGCGCGGTTTTTATGCGTTCATATCCACGGCGAAGAGGCCGCCCGCGCCGCCGGAGTGGAGGAAGAGCACCTTGTCCTCCGGTCGGAAAGCCCCCTCCCCCGCCATGGCCAGGAGCCCGGCAAAGGCCTTGCCGGTATAGACCGGATCCAGAAACAGCCCTTCTCGCTCCGCCATCAGAGAAACGGCGGCATTCCCCTCCCGGGAGGCGACAGCGTAGCCGGGGCCGCACATGTCCCTCAGGTGGTAATCGTCCTCTGTGATCTCCACATCCGCCGCCAGCAGGGCCGCCGCCTCCCGCATGAGAGAGGGGGTGATATGGTCGAAGGGATCGGTGTCCACCATCATGCCGAAGACCTTCGTGCCCGGGAGAAAAAGCTTCGCGCCCAGAGAGAGACCCGCCATGGTGCCGCCGCTGCCCTCGGCGCAGATGAGATAGTCCGGCCGGAAGCTCTGGTCCCGGATCTCCCGGGCGCAGGAGACGTAGCCCAGGCTTCCCAGGGCGTTGGAGCCGCCGCAGGGGATCTTGTAATAGGGCAGGCCCAGGGCGGTCCCCACCCGGTCCATCTCGGCGTAGATGTCGGCATAATCGTCCGTATCCACGAAACGGACCTCGGTGCCCATGAGCTTTTCCAGCAGCTGATTGCCCTTGCAGGCGGTGACGCCCCGCTTTTTCAGGATCAGGATGGCTTTCATGCCCAGCTTTCCCGCGGCCGCGGCGGTGAGCATGGCGTGGTTGGACTGGGCGCCGCCGGTGGTGAAGACCAGCTCCGCCCCCTTCTCCTTCGCGTCGGCCATGAGGAATTCCAGCTTGCGGACCTTGTTGCCTCCCAGGCCCAGGCCGCTCAGATCGTCCCGCTTCACATATACGTTCGTATGCAGCAGGCGGCTGATATTCTCCAGCTTCTGGATGGGCGTGGGGAAAACGCCGAGAGTGACTTTCGGAAAGGCTTCCAGGGATCGCATCGAGACAGCTCCTTTCGAAAAAAACACCGGCGCCGCGGAGGCGCCGGTATTTTGGTTGATGAAATTAATAGAAGCGCTTGTTCTTGTTCTTGCGAGCGGCTTCGGATTTCTTGCGGCGCTTCACGCTGGGGCTCTGATAGTACTCCTTCTTTCTCAGATCCGCCAGAACGCCGGACTTCGCGCAGCTGCGCTTGAAACGCTTAAGAGCGTTGTCCAGAGACTCGTTTTCCTTGACGTAGATTTCAGACATGTATTTCCCTCCCTCCAACACGCCTTGCGGCGCTTTAAGGGCCAATTGACGATTGGCTTATTAACAGCGGTATTATAATCGCTCTTTCGCCTTTTGTCAAGAATTACTTGTTTTCCGACAACAAAAAAGCCATCCGGAGGAGCAGGGACGCGGTTCTTTTGCCGCGTCCCTGCGTTTTGTGTTGTTTTGTCTTTTTCAGGGCACGTAATCCGGATTCTGAATTCCCCTCTCAGGCGCTGCCGCGTCAGCTCTCCCCACGCTGCCGCGCGGGGCGAGCCAAGGGGTGCCGTACTTGTCTTGCGGAGGGAACGGCAAGCCCTTCCGTCATCCGGCTTGCGGGAGACGCGCTTTGGCTCCCTCTTTGAGGGAGCTGCCCCAGTGCGCACACTGGGGCTGAGGGAGTCTGACCTGTCTACCTTCTTCTTGGAGGGAGGCAAGAAGCGTGGGGTCGCACGGCGCTCAGGATGAGAACCCGGAGGCCGCCGAGCAATGCTCGGCGCTAGTGGTGTCGGCGAGGGGCGGCGGGCGACCGAAGGTCGCCCCTACGACGAGGGTAGAAGGGTCGATCCCAAATTTCGAACTCCGAACTCCTAATTGTCTCAGTGGATCTCCACGTCCGCGCCTTTCACGTAGCGCTGGAGGCGGGTCAGATCCTTGTTGTTGACCTTGCCGTCGCCATTGACGTCCAGCGCGGCTTCGTTGACGTCCACGGCAGCGCCCTTGAGGTAGCGCTGGAGGCGGGTCACGTCCTTGTTGTTCACCTTCCCGTCCCCGTTGATGTCGCCGGGAACGTGGTCGGACGTGGTCGAAGCAACGACGTTCACAGTCATGTCCAGCTCCATGTAGCCGCCAAGGGTCCCTCCGGAGACCTCCAGGCCCCACTCATACTCCTCGTGGGTGCCGTTGAGCCAGGCGTCCGCCAGGCAGGGGCAGCCGCTGATGTCCAGCTCCTGGAGCTCCACCGCATAGCAGTACAGATCTTTCAGCTCCTCCTGCTCGCCCAGGATCAGGGTCTCCAGCGGGTTGTGGTCGCACTCCAGGTAGCTCAGGGGGCAGTCGGACACATCCAGGCTCGTCAGATTGCAATCGCTCACGTCCAGATCCCCCAGCTTCGTCAGGCCGCTGAGATTCAGGCTGGTCAGGCTGTCCATACCCTCGGCCGACAGATGCTTGAGCTGCGTGTTGGATCTCAGATCCAGGCTGCTCAGTTTGTTCTGGTAAGCAAACAGACCCTCCAGCGCGGTGTTGGCGCTGAGATCCAGCTCGGTCAGCTGATTGTTTCTGAGGTCCAGACGCAGCAGATTCGGCGCGCCGCTGAGGTCGACGGCCGTGAGCGCGTTATGGTCCGCAAGGATTTTCTCCAGAGCGGGCTGCTCGCCCAGGATCAGCGAGGTCAGACCGTTGTGATAAATCTCCAGGCCCGTGAGCTTGGTGTTTTGCGACAGGTCCAGCTCAGTCAGGCTCGGGCTGCCGTCGATCATGACGTAGCTCAGCTCCGTGAAGAAGCCGATGCCCTGGACGCTGGTCAGCTCCGTGTAATCCTCCATCGCGAGGGAGGTGATCGCGGCGATCTCCGCGTTGACGAGCCAGCCGTCGCCGTTCGTGTCGAAGTTGGCCGCCACATGGGAGCGAAAGACGGGATCCGGGAAGTTGACTTCGTTGATCTCCACCCCCTCCTCCGTCTCGAAGGTATAGGTGATGATAACCTGTCCATAATGGGAACGGACAAATGTCTCCGCGCTCTGACCGTTCACCGTTGCCGTCGTGTCTGCGGAAAAGGCATAGCCGTCGTTCGCCGTCAGAGTGATCGTCACTTGATACTGGTGCCCGGCCAGGAACATGTCCTCGCCCACCGTCAGATCCTGATCTGTCGTCACATCCGTCCAGCGAACTTCGTTCTGATAAGTGGAGCTGCTGTAGTCGTCGGAGTAGTAGTTCGCGTTCGCGGGCAGCACGGGATTGTAGTCCGGGTACGCACCCGCCGCCGGGGCCGTGATGGTGACCTCAGCGGAGAGGATGGCCGTATCCTCCGCCAGGGCGGCGGCGGGGAAGAGGCCGATCACCAGGATCAGCGCCAGGAAAAGGCTGAGATATCGTTTCAGGTTCCTCTTCATAGAGATGCTCCTTTCGTTCGTTCCGCGTCGCTGACTGCGATCCCCAGCCGCGACGCCTGCGCGACCAGCGCCGTGCGGGAGTGGATGCCGCTCTTGTCCATCAGGTCGTCCAGATAATCCTTCACGGTGTTCGGGCTGATATGCATCTTCTCCGCGATCTCCCGGTTGGACAGGCCGTCCGTCAGATGGCGCAGAAGACTGCGCTGCTGCCTGGTCAGCTCGGAAGCTGGGAGGCGTCCGAGCATCACCTCCGGCGCCCTGGCGGGGTAGACGGACTCCCCGGCCATGGTCCGGTCCATGACCTCCAGCAGAGAAACCTCCGAATAGGTCTTGAACCAGAAGCTCTCGACCCCGATCCGCCGGGCCCTCTCCAGCCAGTCCGTATCCGCCATGGACGTGGCGAGGATGATCTTTACCCGGGGGTATTCCCGTTTGAGCTGTTCGGCGGCGGTCAGCCCGTCGACGCCGGAGGCCATCATCACGTCCAGGATGATCAGGTCCGGCGGCGGGTTTTCCCCGCACCAGGCGATCACGTCCCGGGCGAAGGGCAGCGTCGCCGCGATCTCGTAGCGTCTGGACGGCTTGATGAAAAGCTCCATATAGCCGCGGGAGATCATTTCATCGTCCGCAATGACGACTTTGTAGCTTTCCTCCAATCGCCTCACCTCTTCCTTTTATTCCAAAAAGGGTATAGTTCCCCTATCCCCATGATCCTGCGTTCAGTATATCAAAAGGGTCGCCCTGTTTTCATCCCCCCAAATGGGGGGGGTTCGAAAAACAATACGGCAGAAAACAGAAAAACGCAGCAGGGCACGGGCCTCTGCTGCGTTGTTGGTGTTATCTGCGGTAGAGAGTGAAAGATGATCATGATATCGTCAAGCATGGTCTTGATCGCCGTGTAATGATTGCGTATAATAGCGATCCTCGGCCCACCTGGCGGGATTGTTCTCGATGTATTCCCATATCTCGCGGTAATCGTTTTCGCTGCGGATCACATGCTCGTGGAAAGAGCGCTGCCAGATTTCGCTGCCTGTTTCCCGATCAACGAGCCGCTTTAGCGCACCAACCGCATCTGAAACCGTAGGGGCCCGGCCACGGGCTCCTCGGCGGCCCGTTGTCGGAATTCGCATCCTCTCGGTCGATTCGCATAATCATGTGGATATGGTTTGGCATGATCACATATTTGTCCACATGAAAACCGGGAATGCGAGCGGTAGACAGGATATGCTGTTCAACAGCTTTGCCGATGTCCGTCAATTGCAGGCACGGGCCGCCGAGGGCGTCGGCCCCTACGGCAATTTTGGACAGGATGCATCTGCGATCCTTTGTGCAAATCGTAACGAAATAGGCACCCGGAAAAGAATAATCATAGTGCGGCAATCGAAGCGGCTTACGTTTCGGATAGTTCATCGGAACACCTCCGATTTTTATAGGGGCGAGTAGGGGCCCGGCCACGGGCTCCTCGAAGGCCCCTACGGCGATATGGGATGGCTGTCTCTTTGTGTTTGTATTCTGTGCAGCGTTATTCCGGAATCGTGATGGTCAACAGGAACGCCGGCTCGCTTTGCACGGTCATGCTGCCGCCGGCGGCTTCCACGGTTTTCCGGAGGACGGCCAGGCCGCCGGTCTCCGTGATCGGACCCTCCGGAGGCCTGCCGTTGTTGGTGACAGTGAGGGTGAGTTCCTTCGGCTGCTCTCCGCTCAGGACAAGGGTGATCCGGTCCCCGCCCGCATGCCGCGCGGTGTTGGCAGCGCATTGATCCACGGCCTGGACCAGGATGCGTCTTATCGCTTCGCTTTGCGGGTGCTCCCCGCGGATCTCCACCGCAACGCCGATCCGCTCCGCGGTCAAAACGGCTTGCTGCAGCGGATCCGCTCCGGGCGACGGTTGCTCCGCCTCGCCCAGGAGGAAGCGGTTGTTGAATTCCAGCAGGCGCAGAAGCTCCTCCTCCTTCACATTCTCCGGATGATCCAGATAGTATTTCCCGGACAGCAGCACGGCTCCCATCCGGTTGTGCTCGGTCATGCGGGCGTTCATGATCTCCCGCTCCGCCACAAGTCTGCGTTCCTTGGCCGCCACCGCCTTCATCCGCTCCTGCACCTGTTTCAGATGCAGGTTCTTTCGGGAAAGCTCCTCCGTGACGCGGTACTGCTCCGTCATGTCGGCGGCCGTGATCTGGTCATAGTCCCTTCCGTCCAGCCTGAGGACGCTTTTGTGGAACTGCCAGCACTCGCCCCCCGCCGTGCGGATCAGGCCATTTTCGGACCGGCTCTCGATAAGCTGCCGGAAGCGTCCCGCGTCGCTCAAAAGCTCCCCGGTCAGCTTCCGGCACAGCTCCGTCATGCTGAGGTTTGCCAGCAGCACGGTGCCGTCCGCCTCGCTGACCATCAGGCCGGTGGGCAGGAGGTCAACGGTCCGCCGGATCGCGTCCGGCGACAACCGGGTCTCCCGCTCCCTTTTCAGCGCCCGCAGCTGCAGGAAAAGCACCGCGGCGGAGAGCAGCTCCAGTGACGAGCAGAGCAGCCAGGGCAGGGCGAGAAGTCGCAGCTCAAAGGCGAGCAGGACCTCCGGAATGAAAAGAATCAGGGCGTTATAGGAATAATCCAGCAGAAAGCCCAGCAGGAAAAAGCAGAGCAGAAAATGCAGCAGGCTGGCAAGGATCCTGGCCGGGCCCTCCCGCGCCGGAGAGCCGGGTGTCCGGCGTGGGGCAGACAGGCGCGCTCAAGGACGAGCGCAGCTGCGCCTCTGTGGTCGGGATGGGCGCCTGCGTCCGGAAGGCGGGTTTCAGCGCCCTGTCCGTGATCAGGACAGGCAAATCGAGCTGGGCAAAGAAGCCGGGATAGTTTTCGTTGGAGGGGATCAGGCGGCTTCGAATACATGCCTCAAACACGCCCAGCGTGCAGAAGATCACGATCTCCGGCCATTCCCAGGCGTCCAGCAGGGCGTCCTTGGGGATCAATTTCCTGACGTTCAAAAAGACCGGGATCAGGACCAGCATGCCCAAAGGCCGGATCGCCTTTTTCCATTTCCCCTTTTTCCGGCAGGCAAGCAGCAGGAAGACGATCCCCGCCGCCAGCGCGCATCCGGCCCAGGCGTAGGCGGCATAGTACAGAAAGCCGTGAGTATAGCTCTGTCCGGCGCCGCCTGTGAGCGTTGCGATATCCTCAGCCGGGACAAAGGCCAGCATATGCAGGTCGTTGGCCAATACGCCGAGGGCCAGCAGCCCCGCGGGGATCAGAAAAAGGAGTTCGTCCGGCTTTCTCCCGCCGCTTCCCCGGAAAAGGCGGAAGCAGGTCATGAGGAACAGCGTCGGGATCAGCAGGATCGGCAGGTAATAGACATACCAGCAATAGCGGGTGATGCCCGGTTCCACGGCGATCCGGTACTTGGTGAACTGCGCGGCAAGAAACAGGAGCATCAGGCAGGCGGCCGCCAGAACGTATCCCTTTGTCCGTGTCGGCAGAAGCCTCCTGTTGACCGACTGCATCCAGGACAGGATCAGCCCGGCATAGATGAGATACTCGGCACAGTACACGACCGAGACCACAAAATGATTCGGGTCCGTATCCCGGGAATGCAGCACGCCGGCCAGCAGCAGAAAGCCGATGAACAGCAGGGTGCTTCGATTTCGTTTTATCATGGCGCCTCGCCCCCCTCCTTCGATCTGTCAAGTCGGGTTGATTTTTATTATACAGGAAAGAACGCGGCTTGAACATCCCCCGCGCAGTCTTTTTTATCGCATGGGCGCATGTGTTCGATGACGCCCAAAGGGGACGCACCGGACTGCGGCGCGTCCCCTTTGGGTTTGGTAAGAAGGGCAGAGGAATTCGATCTGCCTGTCTGGTTGTAATGCAGCCTGTCTGTTCGCGGCTGTGATAGGAGCGCCGCGCTCTCAGGACTTCGCGGGCCGGACCACCAGGTTCAGCAGGCGGTTGGGACGGAAGATGACCTTGACGATCTCCATGCCCTCCAGCTGGCGCTTCACCTTTTCCTCGGCCCTGGCGGCGGCCAGAACGGTCTCCTCGTCGGAATCCGCGGGGACGGTGACGGTGCCGCGGAGCTTGCCGTTGACCTGCACGGCCATCTCCACCACGGCGTCCACGGTCTTGGCCTCTTCATACTTGGGCCAGGGCATCTGCATGGCCATCTTGCCGTACTTGCCGGCAAAGCCCAGCAGCTCCCACATCTCCTCAGCGATATGGGGCGCGAAGGGACTCAGCAGCAGCACCAGCTGCTCCAGATCGCCCTTGGTGACGCCGTTGGAATAGAACTCGTTCACCATGGTCATCAGGGCGGCGATGGCGGTATTGAGCTTCAGGTTCTCAATATCCTCCCCCACCTTCTTGATGGTCTTGTGGATAATGCTCTCGTTCTTGGGAGAAACTGCAGTATCGTCCTTCGCCTGGTCCATCAGGTTCCAGCAGCGGTCTAGGAAGCGCTTGGAGCCCTTCACCGCCTCGTCCGACCAGGTGGCGGTCTTCTCAAAGTCGCCGATGAACATGATGTAGACGCGCATGGTGTCCGCCCCGTAGGCCTTCACCACGTCGTCGGGGTTCACCACGTTCCCCAGGGATTTGGACATCTTCACGGACTCCCGCAGGGCCTGGCTGCCGTACTTGGCGATCAGCGCCTGCTTCTCCTCCTCGGTCTCAGCATAGCCGATGTAGTGGGGGTTGCGGCCCAGGATCATGCCCTGAGAGGTGCGCTTTTTATAGGGCTCCTTGGTGTGCACCACGCCGATATCGTACAGGAACTTGTGCCAGAAGCGGCTGTACAGCAGGTGCAGGGTGGTGTGCTCCATGCCGCCGTTGTACCAGTCCACCGGGCCCCAGTATCCCTCGGCCTCTTTGGAAACCAGCTCCCTGTCGTTGTGGGGATCCATGTAGCGCAGGAAATACCAGCTGGAGCCAGCCCACTGGGGCATGGTGTCTGTCTCCCGCTTGGCGGGGCCGCCGCAGCAGGGGCAGGTGGTGTTGACCCAGTCCGTCATCTTGGACAGGGGGGATTCCCCGTCGTCGGTGAGCTCGTAGGAGTCCACCTGGGGCAGCAGCAGGGGCAGCTGCTCCTCGGGGATGGGGACCCAGCCGCACTTGGGGCAGTTCACCAGCGGGATGGGCTCGCCCCAGTAGCGCTGACGGGAGAAGACCCAGTCCCGCAGCTTGAAGTTCACCTTCTCCACGCCGATGCCCCGCTCTTCCAGCCACTTCTTCATGGCGGGGATGGCCTGCCGTACGGTCATGCCGTCCAGGAAGCCGGAGTTGACCATGATGCCGGTATCGTCCTTCAGGGTGAAGGCCGCCTCCTCGATGTTACCGCCCTTGACCACCTCGATGATCTCGCAGCCGAACTTTTTGGCAAACTCCCAGTCACGATCGTCGTGCCCGGGCACGGCCATGATGGCGCCGGTGCCGTAGGTCACCAGGACATAGTCGGAGATGAAGATGGGGATCTCTTTGCCGTTCACCGGGTTAATTGCCCGCACGCCCTCCAGGCGGACGCCGGTCTTCTCCTTGTTGAGCTCAGCCCGCTCAAAGTCGGACTTGTGGGCGGCCTCGTCCACATAGGCTGCCACAGCGTCCCAGTTACTGAGCTTGTCCTGCCACTTCTTCACATAGGGGTGCTCCGGGGAGAGCACCATGTAAGTGGCGCCGAAGAGAGTATCGGGACGTGTGGTGTAGACCACAACGTCGTCCCCGGCGGTGGTCTTGAAGGTGACCTCCGCGCCGGTGGAGCGGCCGATCCAGTTCTTCTGCTGGGTCTTGACCCGCTCGATGAAGTCCAGGTCGTCGATATCGTCCACCAGGCGCTGGGCGTACTTGGTGATGGCCAGCATCCACTGGCTCTTCTCCCGGCGCACGACCTCGCTGCCGCAGCGCTCGCACACGCCCTCCACCACTTCCTCGTTGGCCAGCACGCACTTGCAGCTGGTGCACCAGTTCACGGGCATGGTGGTCTTGTAGGCCAGGCCGTGCTTGAACATCTGCAGGAAGATCCACTGGGTCCACTTGTAGTACTTGGGATCCGTGGTGTCCACCATCCGGTCCCAGTCAAAGCCGTAGCCCAGCATCTTCAGCTGGCGGGTGAAGTTGTGGATGTTCTGGCGGGTGACGATGGCCGGATGGATGTGGTTCTTGATGGCAAAATTCTCCGTCGGCAGGCCGAAAGCGTCATAGCCGATGGGGAACAGCACATTGTAGCCCTCCATGCGCTTTTTGCGGGCCACGATGTCCAGGGCGGTAAAGGGCCGGGGATGGCCCACGTGGAGCCCCGCTGCGCTGGGGTACGGGAACTCGATGAGCGCGTAGAACTTGGGCTTTTCACTGCCGGTGACCGCCGCGTAGGGCTTAGTCTCCTCCCAGCGGTCCTGCCATTTCTTCTCAATGGCGGTAAAATCGTATTTCATGCGCTTGGTCCCTCTCTCTTCTTATTCTGCTTCCGGCTCGTGCAGCTCGGGCATGGGGAGCGTAGCGGGGTCCACCAGCTCGGAGTCGCTCCAGAGCCGCTCCAGGTTATAGAACTTGCGGGCTTCATCGGTGAAAACGTGGACGATCACGCTGCCGAAATCCATCAGCACCCAGATATCGGAGCGCAGACCTTCCCGCCGGATGGGGGGTTCCCCGGCCTCGGAAAGGAGCTTGTCCACCTCGTCCACCAGAGCCTTGATGTGGGTGGAAGAGGTGCCGTTGCAGATCACGAAATAGTCCGCCAGGACGGTCTGCTCGGCGGTCTTCAGCACCTTCACGTCCTTGGCCTTCTTCTCTTCCAGGGCCCGAACGGCGACGGCGGCGATTTCAGCGGGACTTAACATAGGGATTCCTCCTTTATTTTCCGTACGCGGATTCATACCAGCGGCAGGCCTCCAGCGTATCTTTGTATACATGCATGTTTCTCTCGTGCAGGATGTCCATGCTCCGCTGCAGCGCACGGCACATGCAGCGGTCCAGATCCTCGTCGGCCAGCTTCCGCAGCTCCTCCGTGCCGACGTATGTGCGGTTGGGCTCGATCATATCCGCCAGGTAAATGATCTTTTCAAACAGATCCATGTTCGGCTTTCCGGTGGTGTGCCAGCGGATCGCGTCACAGATCTCCTCCGGGCAGCCAAAGCGCTCGCGGGCGAAGACCGCTCCGGTCCGGGCGTGGAGCAGCTGGGGATTGGCCCGCTCCCCATCGGTGAGATCGATGCCCATCCGATCGCAGTAGGCCAGCTGCTCTCCGTCCGTCCAGCGCTTGGTGCTGTCGTGGAGCAGGCCGGCCTCCTCGGCGGCGTCCGGGTCCATGCCCCAGCGCTTAGCCAGCTTCCTGGCCGTGTCCGCGCAGCCCAGCACATGGGCAACGCGCTTGGGCTTGTGGAGAAGCGGCACCTGTTCCCGCAGCCAGGCGAGATCGGGCTTCGCATCGTAAAGCCGCAGGCGGATGATCTCCGCATAGACCGCGTCCTGCAGGAAGCCTCTCCCCTGCCGCTTCGGCAGCAGCGAGCGGAGCTTGGAGGAGCTCACAGGGATTGGCTCGTGTTCCAGCAGCGTGACGTTCACGCCCCGCCGCTCCAGCTCCGCGGCCTTCTCCCGCAGGGCGCTCTTCTCCCCGGCTTTGCGGCAGAGGGCGGCCAGACTGCACTGCCGCAGCAGCTCTCCGGCTTGATACCACTGGTCGACGGTCAGCAGCATGTCGCTGCCCAGCAGGAGGATCAGCTCGTCCTCCGGATAGTCCCGGCGCAGGAGCCGCAGGGTATCGACCATATAGCAGGGGCCGTCCCGGCGGATGGCGAGCTCGCTGATCTCCGTATCCGGGAAACCTGCGAAGTTCAGCGCACACAGCCGCAGGCGGGTCTCCGCGTCAGGCGTCAGCTCCGGCAGCAGCTTGTGGGGCGGCATCCCGTCGGGGATAACGAGCGTCCGATCGGGATGCAGGGCCTTTTGCGCCGTCGTCAGCGCGGCACGGTGGCCCAGATGGGGCGGGTTGAAGCCTCCGCCGTAGATCAGGATCCTCACTTCTTTTTGCTCTTGACCAGCTCGATCTTGGGATCGGCGTGGTTGCGGCGGAAGATCACGAACTTGGTGCCGATGACCTGCACGGGCTCCGCATGACAGGCCTCGCACAGAGCGTCCAGCACTTCCCTGGGGCTGTATTCACAGGCCTCCAGGACCCGGCCCTTGACCAGCTCTCTGGCCTGGAGGGCGGCGTCCACCGAGGCGATGACGCTTTCCGAAATGCCGCACTTGCCCACCTGAACGATGGTGTCCTCCGACATGGCAAGGCCGCGCAGCTGAGCTCTCTGTTTACTGGTGATAGGCATAGCGTCTCCTTACTGCTTGAACAGCGCTGTTACAAAATTCGTCGGGTCAAAGGGGATGAGATCGTCGATCCCCTCGCCCACGCCCACATACTTGACCGGCAGCTTCAGCTCGTTGGCGATGGCAAAGACGATGCCGCCCTTGGCCGTGCCGTCCAGCTTGGTGAGGACGATGCCGGTGATGCCCGAGGTCTCCAGGAACTGCTTGGCCTGGATCAGACCGTTCTGGCCGGTGGTGGCGTCCAGGACCATGAGGGTCTCCACGTCCGCCTCCGGCAGCTCCCGATTGATGATGCGGCTGATCTTCGCCAGCTCGTTCATAAGGTTCTGCTTGTTGTGCAGGCGGCCGGCGGTGTCAATGATGATGACGTCCGTACCCCGGGCCTTGGCGGCGCTGATGCCGTCATAGACCACGGCGCCGGGGTCGCTGCCCTCTTCATGCCGGACGAAATCGGCGCCGGAGCGCTCCGCCCAGATGCCCAGCTGCTCCGCAGCGGCGGCGCGGAAGGTGTCCCCCGCCACCAGCAGGACCTTCTTGCCCTGCTCCTTCAGCTGGTGAGCCAGCTTTCCGATGGTGGTGGTCTTGCCCACGCCGTTCACGCCCACCATGAGGATGACGGAGGGCTTGGTGTTCAGCTTCAGCTCGGTGCTGCCCACGTCCAGGATCTTCTTCAGCACCCGGATCAGGCCCTCCCGGGCCTCGTGTCCCTTGCGGTAGCGCTCCACCCAGGTGGCCTTGTGCATCAGATAGTCGATCTGCTGCGCGGTGGTCGCCCCAACGTCGGCCAGGACCAGAAGCTCCTCCAGGTCCTCGTAGAACTGCTCGCTGTCCGGCGCGTAGTCCTGAAACAGCTCCTCCAGCTCCACCATGTTTTTGCGGGTCTTGCTCAGGCCCGAGAACATTTTATCAAAAAAACCCATTGTTTAATCCTCCACAGTCTTTTTTGCGCTTTCCAGGTCCAGCTCCACCACAGTGGAGACGCCTTTCTCCTGCATGGTCACGCCATAGAGCATGTCCGCCTCCTCCATGGTCCCACGACGGTGGGTGATGACCAAAAACTGGGTCTTGTCGGCCATGCGGCGCATATATTCCGCAAAGCGCGTCACATTGGCCTCGTCCAGGGCGGCCTCGATCTCGTCCATGACGCAGAAGGGCGTGGGACGGACCTTCAGGATCGCAAAGTAAAGGGCGATCGCCACAAAGGCCATCTCGCCGCCGGAGAGCAGGCTGATATTGGACAGGGCCTTGCCCGGGGGCTGGACCTTGATCTCGATGCCGCAGTCCAGCGGCTGGGTCTCGTCCTCCAGTCGGAGGGAGGCTTTGCCGCCGCCGAAGAGCTCCAGGAAGGTCTCCCGGAAGCAGAGGTCGATTTCCTTGAAGCGGGTCAGGAACACGTCGGTCATCTCGCCGGTGATCTGGGAGATGATGTCCAGCAGCTCCTTCTTGGCCTTCTCCACATCGTCCCGCTGGCCGGTGAGGAATTCGTAGCGGCTGTTGACCCGCTCGAACTCCGCGATGGCACCCAGGTTCACGTCCCCCAGGGCGTTGATCTGACGGCGCATCTCGGAGATGGCCTTATTCGCCTTCTGCAGGTTCTCCACCGGCTGCCGCAGAGCCTCCGCGGCGCTGTGGCTCAGCTCATAATTTTCCCAGAGCTTGTCCAGGATCTGCTTCTCCTCCATGTCGGCTGAGAGCTTCTTCTGCTCGATGCGGGCGGCGGTGCGCTCCAGATCCAGGATCTGGGCGTTGCGGGCCTGGGCATCCTTTTCGGCCAGGGTGCGCTTACCCTCCAGCTCCAGCTTGCTGGCGCTGAGGGCGGCGATCTCGTCCCGCAGGCCCTGGGCGTCGCCCCGGATCTCCGCGAGCCGGTCTTCCTTTTCCTTCTGGCGCTGCTGGATGCTCTCGATCTGCCGCTGGGCGGCGTCCACGGCCGCCTTGCGGCTCTCACTGTCCCCCGTCAGACTCTCCAGCAGGAGACGAAGCTGCTGCAGAGAGGAATTGGTGGCGCGCTGCTCGGCCTCCAGAGAAGAGCTCTTGCTGCGCAGCTCGGCCTGATCCTCCAGAGCCATGTCCAGCTGATAGCGAAGAGTGGAAACGGCGGATTTGAGCTTTTCCAGCTCGTCGGCACAGTTCTTCTCCGCGACAGCCAGCTTCTGCCGCTGCTTTTTGAGCTTTTCCAGCTCGTTTGCACGGGAAAGAAAGCCGCTGGTCTTGGCGCTGCTGCCGCCGGTCATGGAGCCGCCGGCGTGGATCATCTGCCCGTCCAGGGTGACGATCCGCAGGCGGTTGCCGTTGTTCTTCGAGATGCGGATCGCGTCGCTGAGGCTCTCGGCCACCACGGTGCGGCCCAGAAGGTTCAGCACGATCTGCTCATATTGCTTATCATAGCGGACCAGCTCCGAGGCCACGCCCACGAAGCCGGGATCCCGCTCCGGCGCGTCCTGCATAAGGCTGCCGCGAATGGTGTCCAGCGGCAGGAAGGTGGCGCGGCCCGCATCCGTGCGCTTTAAGAGCTCAATGGCAAGACGGCCGTCCTCCTGGCTGTCGATCACGATGTTCTGGGCCGCAGCGCCCAGGGCGGTCTCGATGGCCAGGGCACATTCCTCATCCGCCCGCAGGAGATTGGCAACCGGACCGTGCACACCGCGGATATTGCCCCGCTCGCTCTCCCGCATGACGGTCTTGACCGCCCGGGAGTAACCCTCATAGTCCTTCTCCATCTCGGAGAGCATGCGGATGCGCCCGTCCATGCTGCGCCCGTCCACCGCCAGGGAGTTGAGCTTTTCGCTCTGCTGGCTCAGCAGCTCCTCCCGGCTCTTGAGCTTCATGCGGCAGCCGTCCAGCATATTGGCGCAGCGGGTGTTTTCCTCCGCCAGGCCCTGCAGTTCCAGCGCGATCTCGGAAAGCCGCGTCTCGCCAGCGGCGATGCCGGAGCGGATCTCCGCCGTGCGGCTCTCCTGCTCCCGGATATCCCGCAGCAGACGTTCCTTCTGCTCCATGCTGCTTTTCACGTTTGCCCGCAGCACGGCGATGTTGGCCTCGCACTCCGAAGCCAGGGCTTCCACCTGGCTGAGCCGTTCCCGCACCTGCTCGATCTCGATATCCTTGCGGTGCATCCGCTCGGTGATGCTGCCGGAGGAGGCATAGAGGGCCTCCAGCTCGCTCTTGGCCTGCTCCAGACTGCTCTGGGCCTGCTCATATTCCAGACGGATCTTGTCCGCCTGGGCGTGGAGCTTGTCCAGGGTCGTCATCCAGGCGGAGATCTCCATCACGCGCAGCTCGTCCCGCAGCAGCAGGAAACGCTTGGCCGTTTCGGACTGGCTTTTCAGGGGGCCGACCTGCATCTCCAGCTCCTCGATCTTGTCCCGGATGCGCTGCAGGTTCTCCTCGGTCTTCTCCAGCTTGCGCTCCGCTTCCTCTTTCCGGTAGCGGTAGCGGGAAATGCCGGCGGCCTCCTCAAAGACCTCCCGCCGGTCCGTGCTCTTGCTGGAGACGATCTCGGCAATGCGGCCCTGGCCGATGATGGAATAGCCGTCCCGTCCCAGACCGGTATCCATCAGCAGGCTGTTGATTTCCTTCAGGCGGACAGGCTCTTTGTTGATATAGTATTCACTTTCCCCGCTGCGATAATAGCGGCGGGTCAGCATGATCTCAGGACTGTCGGAATCGAAAATGCGGGCCGAATTGTCGATGATCAGGGACACCTGGGCGAAGCCGAGGGGATTGCGCTTCTCGGTGCCGCCGAAGATCACGTCCTCCATCTTGGAACCGCGGAGCGCCTTGCTGCGCTGCTCGCCCATGACCCAGAGCACAGCGTCGGCAATATTGGACTTGCCGGAGCCGTTGGGGCCGACGATGGCCGTGATGTCTTTTTCAAAGGTGAGCCTGGTCTTGTCCGCAAAGGATTTGAAGCCCTGGATCTCAATGGCGCGAAGGTACATGCTTTCCTCTTATCTCCCGGGACGCCGCACACGCAGCTCCGGGTCTTCTTCTCGGGGACGCGCTCCCCTGCTTCATAGGAAAAAGGCAAAAAATCAGATTCTGTATTTTACCATAATCTTTTGGATCCTGCAAGGGAAAGGCCCCATTTTTTACCGTATTTCAATCTTAAAAAACCGCCGCGGGAAACTTCCCGCGGCGGCGCGATTCAAGAATCGGATCAGAGCAGCAGCACAATGACCTTGGCTGCGATGACCACGAACACCAGAGCAACCGGATAAGTGGCGGCGTAGGAGGCGGCCACCTCGTCGGTGCCGGCGGTGGTGATCAGCGCGCCCAGGGCGGGGGTGCTGGTCATGCCGCCGGTGATGGAGCCCAGATTGTTGAAGATATCCAGCTTGAACACGTAACGGCCGATAAAATAGCTGCCGATCATGGGGATCAGAGTGATCAGGGCGCCGTAAATGAAGTAAGAGATCTTCACGTTGGATATGAAGTTCACGCCGCCGGGGACGCCGGCCCCGATGAGGAAGAGCACCAGACCCAGTTCCCGGAAGAAGTTCAGGGTATTCTTTTCGATGCGCAGGTCGATCTTGCCCAGGTGGCCGAAGTGGCCCACCACCAGGCCGGCGATCAGGCAGCCGCCGGAATTGCCCAGGGAGAAGTTGATGCCGGGGATCTTGATGGCGCCGAAGACGCAGCCCAGCGTGACCGCCAGGAAGAAGGGCAGGAAGCCGAAGGGGTCCACCTTCTCCAGGCTGCGCTTGATCTGGCCCGCGGGGATGACGTTGGCCGCCACGAAGCGCTTGCGCTCCTCGGCGATATTGATCTTCAGGATCCGAGGCATGAGCTGCACGAAAAAGACCACGCCCAGAACACCGAAGAGGTAGGCGATGCCATAACCGGCAGTGACCAGGTCAGCTCCCTCCTCTGCCACTTCCTTGGCAGCGGAGAGGCCCGGCGTACTGGTAAGAGCCCCAGTCATGAGGCCTGTTGCCAGGGCGGCGGGAAGATTCTTGTCCAACAGGGTGAAAACCACCGTTGCCAAAGTGCCGAGGCCGATGGTGATCATGCCCATGTAGACGTAGGACATGGTGGAACGATTAAAGCTGCGGAAGAACTTGGGGCCGGCGATAAAGCCAACAGAGGTCACGAACATGGCGGTGCCAATGCTGGAGACCAGGCTGAACTTGGTTTTGATATCCGCGCTGAAGAGCACGATCTCCTTCGCGCCAACATGAAAAGACGGCACATAGCTCGTAAAGATACCGTACAGAAGCGCAGCCAAGAGGACGCCCGCAGTACCCAGGGAAACGCCCTTGACACTGATGGCGCCGAGGAAATACCCAACCGTGCCAATCATGAAAATGACAAAGATCATCGAAAAAACGCTGCCTACCAGGCCGCCCAGGTAGTCCATCTCTAACAGCTCCTTCACATCAAATGGATCTTTCCCCGAAGAAGTTCGGATCGAGTCGCAAAGAGGATTATATCATGTATTATGGTTAAATCAAGAGGAAACCGAGCTTTTTTCAAACTATTTCCCCAGGAGAAACAAGTCTTGCGCCGCGTCGTCGACGGGGACGATCTCCAGCCCGATCTGCGGATACTCCCGAAGCAGCGTCTCCAGATTCTGCCGATGCTGCCCCAACGCTTGGGAAAGAAGCTTTCTGCGTACGCCAAGGCGCACCGAGGCTCCGGCAGGGACGGAAAGAAGCAGATCCCGCGCCCGGTTCAGCAGGATCCGGCTTTTTACCAGCTCACCAAGGGCGGGGTGATAGGCGCCGGCCGCCGCTTCACCGGCAGACAGCTCCTCCGTGGGGTTCAGGCCCAGGCGGATCACCGGGATCCCGGCGGCCTCAAACAGCGGGAGGAGCCTTGCGCACCAGTCCACGGCTTCCTCCACCGTGTGCTCCCGGAATTCGCCCCGCTGCCATAAATCGAAGAGCTCCGTCCCCCGTACGATCACCGTGGGGTAGATCCGGACCCCGTCGGGCTCCAGGGCGATCAGCTCCCGGGCGGTATACAGGCTCTTTTCCAGCGTGTCCCCGGGCAGACCCGTCATCATCTGCAGGATCAGCTCAAATCCGGCCTCGCGGATCAATCGGGCGGCGCGGCGCACTTTCTCGGCACTGTGTCCTCTACCGGAGCGGCGCAGGACCTCCTCGTCCATGGATTGGGCGCCGAGCTCGATGGTGCGGACGCCGAAGGACCATAGCCGTTCCAGGATCTCTTCATCAACGGCGTCGGGTCTGGTGGAGAGACGAAGGCTGTCAACCCGGCCCTCCTCGATCGCTTCCCGTCCCGCTTCCAGAAGGGCATTCTGGACGGCTTCAGGGATGGCCGTGAAGCTGCCGCCGTAAAAAGCGAGCTGCCGCGCCGCCCCGGAGCGGGGCAGGGCGGCAGACTGCCGCACCAGGGCGCGGACGTCCTGGGGCGTTACCGGCCTGGGCTGACCGGAAATGCGGCGCTGATCGCAGAAAATGCACGCATGAGGACAGCCCAGATGCGGCACGAAAACGGGCAGGATGGACCGGCGCGCGCTCACTTGCGCAGCGCCTCCAGCGCCTGCTTCGCCGCCATCTGTTCGGCCTCCTTCTTGCTGTGGCCGCTGCCCTCTCCGATGGCATTGCCGTTGACGAGGACCCGGAAAGTAAAGGTCTTGTCGTGATCCGGGCCGGACTCCCCCACCAGCTCATAGACGATTTTCTGGTTGGGGCGGCGCTGGACCAGCTCCTGCAGCATGGTCTTGTAATCCTCGCCGGCGTGCTGTTCACCCAGATCTGCCTGGAACAGCAGCTCTTCCTGAATAAAGCGGCGGGACTGCTCCAGACTGCCGGAATCCAGGTACATGGCAGCAATCAGCGACTCCACCATGTCCGCCAGGATGGAGGGACGCTCCCGGCCTCGGGTGCGCTCTTCTCCCCTGCCCAGGCGCATATATGTCCCCAGGTCCAGGCGCTGGGCGATGCGGTGGAGGCTGGACTCACAGACCAGCTCCGCCCGCAGCCGCGTCATGCGGCCCTCGGGGATGGGCGGATCCAGCCGGTAGAGAAAGTCCGCCGCCACATGGCCCAGGATCGAGTCGCCCAGAAACTCCAGACGCTCATAGCTCTCGCAGCCCTCGTCCCGCCGCTCGTTGGCATAGGAGCTGTGGGTCAGGGCCGTCTCCAGCAGACGCCGGTTCCGGAAGCGATATCCGATTTTCTTTTCAAGCTCCTGCATATTACTCCGCTTTCAGCTTCATATCGTCGATATGTTCTGTGATCTCCCGGATGATGTCGGATTCAACAAATTTCACGGCCTGGCGGATGGCGGCAAAGAAGCTGGCCGCGTTGGAGGAGCCGTGGGCCTTGATGACGGGCTTGGAAATGCCCACCAGGGCCGTTCCGCCCACCTCGTTCACATCCAGAGACTTCTTCATGGCGCCAAGATCCTTCTTCAGGACCAGGGCCGCCAGCTTGTTGAAGGCGGTCTTGTAGAAGACGCCTTTCAGGGACTTCATCATGTACTTGATGACGCCCTCGGTGCCCTTCAGCAGGACGTTGCCGGTAAAGCCGTCGGTGACCACCACGTCCACGCTGCCGTCAAAAACGCCGGTGCCCTCCACGTTGCCCGCGAAGTTGATGCGGCCCTCCTCGGCCGCCTGCTTGAGCAGCGCAAAGGTCTGGTGCTGCAGCTCTCCGCCCTTGGTATCCTCAGTGCCCACATTCAGCAGGCCCACCCGGGGATTGTCGCAGCCCATCATGCGCTTGGCATAGAAGCTGCCCATATAGGCAAACTGCAGCAGGTATTCCGCCGTGCACTCCACATTGGCGCCGCAGTCGATGAGCATGACGCCGTTTTTGCCGGCGGGCAGGACAGGCGCAAGAGCCGCCCGGCGGATGCCCTTGATGCGCTTGACCGTGAGCGTTGCGCCCGTGAGAAGAGCGCCGGTGCTGCCGGCGGACACCAGGGCGTCTCCCCTGCCGTCCCGCAGCAGATTCAGCGCCACGGCCATGGAAGATTCCTTCTTCCGACGGGTGGCGGTGCTGGGATCGTCCTCCATGGTGATCACGTCCCGGGCGTCCACCAGCTCGATACCGGTCAGATCCGTCTGCCCCTCGGCCTCCAGGATCTCCCGCACGGCCTCTTCCCTTCCGACCAGGACCAGGTCCACGCCCAGCTCTTTTTTCGCGCGGAGCGCGCCTTTGACGATTTCAAGAGGGGCTTTGTCCCCGCCCATGGCGTCAACAATGATCTTCACAGTGGAAAACCTCCTTCTCCCGAAGCTTCTCTATGATCTCCAGGGAACGCCGGGAAATCTCGGCGTTCTTGTTTCTCTTTCCCTTCACCCGGTAACCCAGGGGGCTGATAATACCGAAATTGATGTTCATGGGCTGGAAATCGCCCACGCTGCCGCCGGAGATATAGAGCCCCAGCGAGCCAATGGCCGTCTCCTGAGGGAAATCCACAGGCGGAAGGCCCAACACCCGGGCGGCGGTCTCGATGCCCACCAGCATACCGGAGGCGGCGGACTCCACATAGCCCTCCACGCCGGTCATCTGCCCGGCAAAGGAGATGCGCGGATCGCTCCGCAGCCGATAGTAGCGGTCCAGCAGCTGGGGACTGTTGAGATAGGTGTTGCGGTGCATCACGCCGTAGCGCACGAATTCCGCATTCCGCAGGGCCGGGATCATGGAGAAGACCCGCTTCTGTTCCCCCCAGGTCAGGTGCGTCTGAAAGCCCACCAGATTATAGAGCGTCCCATCCGCATTGTCCTGCCGGAGCTGGACCACGGCGTAGTTCTCCCTCCCCGTCCGGGGATCCCGAAGCCCCACCGGCTTCAAGGGACCGTAGCGCAGGGTGTCCACGCCCCGGCGGGCCATGACCTCCACCGGCATACAGCCCTCGAAGACCCCGGCGTCGTCAAAGCCGTGGACCTCCGCCTCTTTGGCGGAGACCAGCTCCGAAACAAAGGCCAGGTACTCATCCCTGTCCATGGGGCAGTTCACATAGTCCGCCGTGCCCTTGTCATAGCGCGAGGCGAAAAAGGCGCTTTCCATATCCACGCTCTCCAGGGTCACAATGGGAGCTACCGCGTCGTAGAAATGCAGGTCGCTCTCCGGGCAGAGCTCCGCGATCCGCTCGGCAATGACGTCGCTGGAGAGGGGGCCGGTGGCGATGACCACCTCCCCGTCCGGGATCCGGTCCGCCTCGGCATGAATGATCTCGATGTTCGGGCAGCTCTCCAGGCTCTGGGTGATCGTGCGGGAAAAGCCCTCCCGATCCACTGCCAGGGCCCCGCCGGCGGCCACTCGGTTCCGGTCGGCGCTCTCCATAATGAGAGAGCCCAGGCGGCGCATCTCTTCCTTCAAAAGGCCCACGGCGTTGGTGAGCTCATCGCTGCGGAGAGAGTTGGAGCAGACCAACTCCGCAAAATCCGCGGAATGATGGGCAGGGCTCATTTTGAGAGGCTTCATCTCTATGAGCCTTACCGGAATGCCGCGCTTGGCCAACTGCCAGGCGCACTCGCTGCCGGCCAGGCCCGCGCCCAGTACTGTCACGCGCTCCATGGCTTATTCCTTTGCCTTGGCGCTCTTGGGAGCGCTCGTTTTCTTGGCGCTCTTGGAGGTGCCCGTTTTCTTGGTGCTTGTTTTCTTAGCCGTACTCTTCTTCGCTGCCGTCTTCCTGGCGGTACTTTTCTTTGCGGCGGGCTTCTTTGCCGCTGCTTCACCGCCTTCGGCAGAGGCTGCGGTTTTCCGTTTGGGATAGCCCCGCTTGTCCTCGGGGACGTAATTGACGCAGGCCTCGTTCACGCAGAAGGGCTTCAGCGCGCCGCGGCCGGATTTCTTGAACATGGTCTTGCCGCAGGCGGGGCAGAAATCCTTCGTGGGCACGTCCCAGGTGATGAAGCCGCAGTCCGTCCCCCGCTCGCAGGCGTAGAACACATAGCCCTTCTTGGAGGTGCGTTTCAGGATCTTGCTGCCGCACTTGGGGCATTTCCCCGGCATTTCCACCACAATGGGCTTGGTGAAGGTGCACTCCGGGAAGCCGGGGCAGGCCAGGAACTGGCCGAAACGGCCCTTCTTGACCACCAGCTGGCGGCCGCAGACCTCGCAGAACTCGTCGCTGAGGACATCGGGCACCTTCATGCGTACCCCGTCCAGATCCTGCTCGGCCTTCTCCATCTCCGTGTGGAAGCCGTCATAAAACTCCTGCAGGACCTCACGCCAGGGGGTCTTGCCCTGCTCGATCTCGTCCAGCTCCTCCTCCATGTGGTTCGTGAACTTCAGGTCCACGATATCCGCAAAATGCTCCTTCATGAGTTCCGTCACCACCTGGCCCAGGGGCGTTGGGCGAAGATACTTGCCCTCCTTGATCACATAGTCATGGGCGGTGATGGTTGTGATGGTGGGCGCATAGGTGGAGGGGCGGCCGATGCCCTTTTCCTCCATGGCGCGGATCAGCGTGGCCTCGGTATAACGGGCAGGCGGCTGGGTGAACTGCTGGTCCGGCGTGAGCTTCTCCAGACGCAGCCGCTCCCCTTCCCGCAGCGTAGGCAGCGGACTGGAGATCTCGTCGCTCTCCTCGTCTCTGGCTTCCTCGTAAACCGCGGTATAGCCCGGGAATTTGAGCTCCGAATAGTTGGCGCGGAAGCTGTAGCCCGCGCTCAGAACGTCCACAGAGACGTTGTCATAGACGGCGTTGGCCATTTGACTCGCGGTAAAGCGGCCCCAGATGAGCCGGTAAAGCCGATACTGCTCCTGGGTCAGGTCCTTGCGCACCATCTCCGGCGTCAGGCGCACGTCCGTGGGGCGAATGGCCTCATGGGCGTCCTGGGCGCCGGCCTTGGTCTTGAAGCGCCGGGGCTGGGCCGGGAGATAATCGCTGCCGTAGTGTTCGCCGATATAGCTTCTGGCGGCGCTGAGGGCCTCTTCAGAGAGCCGCAGGGAGTCGGTACGCATATAGGTGATCAGACCCACGGAGCCCAGGTCGCCGATCTCCACGCCCTCATAGAGCTGCTGGGCGATGGACATGGTGCGGCGGGGCGTCATGCTCAGGCGGCGGGAGGCCTCCTGCTGCAGCGTGGAGGTGATGAAGGGGGGCGCGGGACTGCGCTGCTTTTCGCCGCGCTTCACGCTGTCCACCGTGAAGGGCGCGTCCTTCACCGCTTCGATGACAGCGTCCACATCCTCACGGCATTTGAGCTCCTGCTTTTTCTCTCCCCGTCCGTAAAAACGGGCGGTAAAGCTGCCGCCCTCCTCCAGAGAGAGCAGCGCGTCCAGAAGCCAATACTCCTCTTTCTCGAAGCTCTGGATCTCATCCTCCCGGTCCACCACCATGCGGGTGGCCACGGATTGGACTCGTCCGGCGGAGAGGCCCCGCTTCACCTTGCGCCACAGCAGCGGAGAAAGCGTGTAGCCCACGATCCGGTCCAGGATCCGGCGGGCCTGCTGCGCGTCCACCAGGTCCCGGTCGATGTCCCGGGGATGCTGGATGCTCTCGGTGACCACCTTCTTGGTGATCTCGTTGAAGGTGACTCGGCGGGCTTTCTCGTCCGGCAGCTCCAAAAGCTCCTTCAAATGCCAGGAGATGGCCTCTCCCTCCCGGTCAGGGTCCGTGGCGAGATAGACGGTCTTGGCGCTCTTGGAGGCCTTTTTCAGCTCCTGGATCAGTTCCGCCTTGTCCCGCACGGGGATATACTGAGGCTCAAAGCCCTTCTCTATATCAACGCCCATTTTGCTCTTGGGCAGATCCCGCAGATGCCCCATGGACGCGGTCACTTTATAGTTGCTTCCCAGATACTTCTCAATGGTCTTGGCCTTGGCCGGGGATTCCACGATCACAAGGTCTTTTGCTCTTGCCATGTTGTTTCCTCACTTCTTTGTGATATTCAGTACATAGAAAGTGCCGGGACAGCGCTTCACATATCCCTTGATGGTCAGAAGGGTCAGATGCCGCAGGACCGTTCCGGTGGGAAGCCCCGTCTGCAGGATGATGTCATCCACATGACTGCTCTCCTTCTCTATGGCCGTCAAGATCGCCAACTGATCCTCCGGAAGCGCGGCAAGCTGTTCTCTCAGGTCAATATAGTCCGGCTCCGGCTTCTTGTCAACGGGCTCTTGCGCCTGAGGCGGAGCAGGCTCCTTTTCAGGAGCAGGCTCCGAACTGCGCTCTTTTGCGGGAGAAGAGAGCCGGCCGGCGTCATGGAGTCTGCCGGGGAAGAGACTTTGAAAGTCTTCCAGCACGTCCCAGCCGCAGGTGACCAGCTTGGCGCCCTCTTTCAGCATCGCCAGGGTGCCGGCGCTGTTTTCTGCATTCACGTTGCCTGGAACGGCGAAGATCTCCTTCCCCTGCTCCAGGGCCTCCTGGGCAAAAAGAGCGGTGCCGCTGTGCTCCGGAGCCTCCACCACCACAACGCCCACGGAGAGCCCGGCGGCAATACGGTTTCGCTCCCGGAAGAACTGCTTTTGAAAGCGGGTCCCCGGCGGGTACTCGCTGAGCAGGGCGCCGCGGACGGAAAGCTCCTTTCCCAGGAGAGACCGGTCCTCCTCATGGGTCGTTCCGAGGACGCCGACACAACGGCCCTCCGCCAGGAGAGCGCCGCGGGCTGCTTCCGCGTCGATGCCCGCGGTGAGCAGAGACACCACGCAGCCGCCGCAGCGGCAGATCTGAAAAGCCAGGTCTCTGCCGGTTTTCAGCCCGTAGACACTGGCGCGCCGGGTGCCGATGACGGAAATCAAAACCTCCTGGTCCACCTGGGGCAGCGTGCCCTTCTGATACAATACCACGGGAGGTGCGAAAATATTCCGCAGACGTCTGGGATAGGCGGCGTCCTGATAGGTGAGGATCCGCAGCTCCTGCTGTCGGCATTTCTCAAGGATCCTCGGGACAGCGGAGAGATCCCGCTCTTCCAGGCGCTCTGCCTCCGTCGGCGAAAGGCCGGGTAACAGGGCAAAGGCGCCCTTCGGTGCGTGAAAGGCAATTTCCGGATCTCCGTAATGCTCCAGCAGCGCGGTCTTTCCTTTGGGGCTCACCGCGGCGGCGGAGAGCCAGATCCAGTATTCCAAAGCTGCCACGGTCTCCCCCCTTCCCGTTTTCAGATTCGATTCAGCGCGTAGCCTCCCACATCAGCACCGAGGCGGCCACCGCCGCATTCAGGGATTCGCTGTCAGGCTGCATGGGGATGATAACGGTCTTGTCACTTGCGGCGATAAGCGCCGGACTGAGGCCCCGCCCCTCGCTGCCCACGGCAACGGCCGCATGGCGCAGGGAGACCTCCCGCAAGTCCACCGCTTTCGGATCCAGCGCCGCGGCGTAGAGCGGCAGGCCCTGGTCTTTCAGGAAGTCCGACAGAAACGCCAGCTTCATCTCCAGCACCGGTTGGCGAAAGATCGCCCCCATGGTGGCACGGACGGTTTTGGGATGGTAGAGGTCCGCGCAGTCCCCCGTCAGGATCACGGCGCTGACACCGAAGGCGTTGGCGGTGCGGATGACGGTGCCCACGTTTCCCGGGTCCTGCACGCTCTCAAGAATGATGGCGTTTTTGAGCTTCCCCGGCTTGGAGCAGCCACGGATCGCCACGGTGAAGAGAGGGCCGGGGCTGTTCTGCATGGGAGAGGCATAGTCAAAGAGATCAGCGGGCGCGCAGAACTGCCTGGACTCCGCGGACAGCTCGATCTCCCCCGGCTGATCCTTCCAGAGAACGCTGGTGACCCGAGCGCCGAAGGCAAGCGCTTCCCGCAGGGTCTTGACCCCGTCGCAGAGATATTCGCCCTGCTGACGGCGATAGGCCCCGTCGGCGGCCAACTGCCGCAGGTGACGGATATAAGCGTTTTTTCGCGAGCTGATCTGTTCCAAGGCAGTCCCTGCTTCCCGTTTTGTTATATACAATAGTGTATCATACAAGAAAGAAACTCATTTTGCAAGAGGAAATGAAACGGAACGAAGCCAAGGGCAAACGCACCTGGATCCGTTCCGAAGCTTTTCCGGTTTTCTCGATCAGCCTTTCTCCGGCTTGCCGCCCTCCATGTCCAGGATTTGACGGAACTGGGTTTCATAAAGCTCCCGATAGGTGCCGCCCCTAGCCAGCAGCTCCTCGTGGGTCCCCGACTCGGCGATGACGCCGTCCTTCACCACCAGGATCCGGTCCGCCTTCAGGATGGTAGACAGCCTGTGGGTGATGACGATGCTGGTGCGCCCCTCCATCAAGGCCTCCAGCGCCTCCTGGATGGCGTTTTCGGTGATGGAGTCCAGGGCGGAGGTGGCCTCATCCAGGATCAGGATCTTCGGGTCCTTCAGAATGACTCGGGCGATGGAGAGGCGCTGTTTCTCGCCGCCGGAGAGCTTCAGGCCACGGTTGCCCACCATGGTCTCCAGTCCCTCCGGCTGGTTGTGGATAAAATCCGTGAGATTGGCGATCCAGCAGGCGGCCTCCAACTCCTCGGGCGTGGCAGTTTCCTTGGCGTAGAGCAGGTTTTCCCGGATGGTGCCGTTAAAGAGATAGCTGTCCTGCGTGACCACGCCGATCTGCTGGCGCAGGTATTTGAGATCGAAGTCCCGCACGTCCACCCCGGCGATCTTCACGCTGCCGCCCAGCACGTCATACAGGCGGGGGATCAGGTTCACCACCGTGGATTTGCCGGAACCGGAGGGGCCGACGATGGCGTACATCCTCCCGCCGGGGACGGTAAAGTCGATATCCGTCAGCAGGGGCTTCTCCGCGTCATAGGAGAAGGACACGTGCTCGTAAACGATGTCCGCGTCGGTCACATCCGGCTTCAGGCCGTTCTCTGGGGACTGGATGGGATTGGGCATGTCAAAATAATCAAAAATGCGAGTGAACAGGGCCAGAGAGCGGGTGAAATCCACATGGATGTTCAGCAGGCTCTCGATGGGCCGGTACAGGCGGTTGACCAGGGCCACGGTGGCCGTGATCGTACCGACTGTGAGACTGGGATCCGCCTTGGCGATGATGAAATATCCGCCGGCAAAGTAGATGAGCAGCGGGGCCAGCTGGGTGAACATGCCCATAATGACTCGGAACCACTTGCCGCTGCGCTGTTCCTTCAGCTGCAGACTTGTGACCTCTTCGTTCACGCCCACAAAGCGCTGATACTCCCGCTCCTCCCTGGTGAAGAGCTTGACAAGAAGGGAGCCGGAAACGGACAGCGTCTCGTTCACCATCTGATTCATCTCGTCGTTCTTGCTCTGGCTCTCTGAGAGGATCTTCCAGCGGGTCTTGCCCACGCTCCGGGTGGGGATCACCAGCAGCGGGATCACCACGATGCCAACCAGGGCCAGCTTCCAGCTCAGGGTGAAGAGGGCGACCAGCGTGGTGACCACCGTGACGATGTTGGAGACGATGCTGGAGAGGGTGCCGGAGATCACGGAGCTCACACCCGAGATATCCGTGTTCATCCGCGTGATGATGTCGCCCTGCTTCTCGGAGGTGAAGAAGGCATGGGGCATGTGCTGCAGATGATCGAACATCTGGTTCTTCATATCGAAAATGATGCGCTGAGAGATCCAGGCGTTGATGTAACTCTCCAGCACGCTGATGACCTGGGAGCCGCCCAGGGTGACGAAGGCCATGAGGAGGAGCTTGATGAGCAGGCTCAAATCCTTGCCCACCAAAGCTTCGTCCACGATACGCCCGGTGATGATGCTGGGCAGCAGACCCAGGACCGCTGAGAGCAGAATGGCCCCAAACACCATCAAAAACTGCAGCCAGTAGGGTTTCAGATAGCCCAGGATCCGTTTCAGCAGCGCGCCGTCCACCTTGGGCATATTCTGCTTTTCTTCCTCTGTCAGAAAACCGCGGGGTCCCAAGCCCCGTCCGGGACCTGCCATAAGATCGCTTCCCTTCCTTTTTTCTGTATGTATTGTATTGCGATCTGATCGCCGCGTCAAGTTGAGGCTTGCATAAGCTGCAGGCATGGGGCCGAATTCTTATCAGGCATTGAAAAAATGCATTTTTCTTGTGGACTTTCACCGCCTTGCTATGGTAGAATGATTTTATCAATCAAGAGAGGAGTCTTTGCCATGTTTGACATTCCCGTCATTCCGGGAGCGGCCGAATGGATCAACGAAGTATTCGCCGGCTTTGACCAGAGCATCACCCTCTGGGTCCACAAGCTCTTTGAGTGGGGCGGCGATACGCTGACCAAGGTTATGGAGATCATTTCGCTCTTCGGAAAACACGGTCTGTTTTTGATCGCACTGTCGCTGATCCTGGCCTTCTTCCACAAAACCCGCCGCTTCGGCACCGCCATGTGCATCGGCATCGGCCTTGGGGCGCTCTTTGTGAACGTCTATCTGAAGGTAGCCATTGCCCGTCCCAGGCCATACACCCTTGATTTCTACAAGCAGATGTGGCAGCTCGTCGGCGCAAATGTGGAGAGCGATTATTGCTTCCCCTCAGGACATACCAACGCCGCTTTCGCAACCATGATCCCCGTGTTCATTCTTGGGAAAAAACGCTGGAGCTGGCTGGCCCTGGTCTTTGGCGTTCTGATGGGCCTGTCCCGGATCTATCTTGTTGTGCACTTCCCCAGCGACGTTTTGGGCGGCATGATCACCGGCACCATCGCCGGATTGATCGGCACCTTCTTTGCCCTGATCGCCCCCCGCGCCTGGTACCGCTGGAATGTATTCCGGCGGAAAGATAAGGATGACGAATGTTTGGATTTGGACGACTGAAATTTCGCGGCGTCGATAAAAAGGTCATCAGCGACGAGGAACACATCCGCGACTACGAATCCGCCGAGGCGATCGGCCGCGTCCGGCTCGGCAAGCTCTGTCTCTACTACCGGGATCTGGGCAGAAAATACTATGTTCCCTATCCGTACATCGACCGTTCCTTCACCCGGATCAGCGAATGTCAGCCAGACGACAGCCCGGCCTATTATTACTATCGTCTGATTCTCGTTCACGGTGAGAAGGAATTTGCCAATCTGATCTTCAACAAAGAGGAAGACGTGGATCGGATCCACGATCGCCTGCAGCAAATCCACCCGGAGATCCAGTACGGTTATGTCCCGCCGGCAGACGGAAAAGAGAAACCCAAATTCAAATAGAGAAGTCACATTTCAAATGTTGAAAAACGCATCGAAGAAAGTTTCTTCGATGCGTTTTTCGTCTATTGTTTGAATTCCGGATTGACTCAGTAGATCTCCACGTCGCCGTGTCTGAGGTAGCGCTGCAGACGGGAGGCATCCTTGTTGTTGATCTTGCCGTCGCCGTTCACGTCCAGCGCAGCCTCCTGCACTTCCACATTCTGTCCCTTGAGATAGCGCTGCAAACGGGTCAGGTCCTTGTTGTTCACAACTCCGTCGCCGTTGATGTCGCCCGGGATATACGGTATCACCTCAATCTCGCCCGGCGCCGTCAGGAAGGCCTGGTTCTCCTCGTCGGCGTTGTAAACGTTTTCCTCGTCGTAGCTGACGCTGACCAGGGTCGTGCCGGTTGCCGCGTCGTCCTTCGCCCGGAAGGTCAGGGTGACGAACACGCCGTCCTTGGTCTCGTTCTCTCGCGGATCGTCCGCATACCAGGTCAGCGTATCGCCGACCTCTCCCAGGAAGGTGCCGCCGTATTCGCCGGCCGTCACCGCCGTCCACTCCAGCACCGTCTCATCATAGTGCACGCTGATCTCGATGGAGATAACACCCGGGTTCTCCTCGATCCGGACGGGGATCTGGATCTCCTCGCCGCGGATGACTCTGCCGCTGCCGACAACGAGCTTGGCGTTGGTGATGACCGTCCACTGTGCGTAAATCGTCGTATCCGCCGCAAAGGTGGTAGCGGTCGTCACCTCTGTTCCGCCGCTGGCCGCCGTAAACCAGCCCTTGAAGGTATAGCCCGCACGGGTCGGCATAGGCAGACTGCTGATGGTCCCGTCCTTCAGGATCGTCACGCTGGCCGGGCTCACGCTGCCGCCGTTGGCGTTATAGGTGACAGTAACGGTCTCCGCGTTATAGCTCCGGGTCTCCGTCGCGCCGCAGCTAGAGCAGGTGCGGGTCTCCACGCCGGGCTGATCCACGGTGGCGGGCGTGGTCACCTCCCACTTGCCCCAGTTGTGTCCCAGGGCAGCTATGTTCTCCACCGTCTTCGTCTGGGTCGCAAAGGCGCTGTTCGTGAAGGTCGCCGTGTAGGTCGTCTTGCCTTTCGTCGTGCAGGTCGCAGCCGTCGTCACCTGGGAGGTCGTATTGGCCGTCTCCGTCTCCACATGGCTGCTGTTGTTCGCGCAGACACGCTTCGCCGTCACGGTCTTGTTGTCCGAGGACCAGGTGTAGGTCGGCGCGCCCCAGCTGTGGCCGGTGGCCGGGATGTTCTCCACCGTCTTCGTCTGGGTCGCAAAGGCGCTGTTCGTGAAGGTCGCCGTGTAGGTCGTCTTGCCCTTCGCCGTACAGGTCGCAGCCGTCGTCACCTGGGAGGTCGTATTGGCCGTCTCCGTCTCCACGTGGCTGCTGTTGTTCGCGCAGACCCGCTTCGCCGTCACGGCCTTGTTGTCCGTGGACCAGGTGTAGGTCGGCGTGCCCCAGCTGTGACCGGTGGCAGCGATCTCCTCTGTCCTCGTCTTGCCGCACTTGCTGCAGGTATAGGTCATAACGCCTTTGGTTGTGCAGGTGGGTTGGGTGGTCACAACGCCGCTGTCCCACTGGTGCACGTCCCCGCTCTGGACGTAGCGATACAGCTTGCGCGTCTCTACCTGCCGGTTGTCGCTGGCGGTGTACACCGTGTCGCTCCAGTCGGACCAGTCCGTCCAATACTCGTAAACGGTGGTAGCAGTTCTTTCCTGATAAACGTAGGTGTACGTGACGCTGTCCAAAAACCAAATATAAAAGCCACTGCTACAGCCGGGCGCCCCGGTACCCGAGCCGCCATAAGCCTGCTTCCCTCCCTGATCTCCGATCGCGCAGGCAGGTAGCGCAGAAGCAGTTGAGGTTGTGTGATGGTGTGTGCTGCTCGTGTTCCCGTATGGAATTGAGTCAACATTATAGCATCCATCATAATAGTTACAGCAATAATGATAATAGTTATAGCCGGAAACATATTGGTCCACGATGCGCAATGTTTCGGACTCTGTCGGTTTGGTGGTGGTCGTCTGATTGCTGCCCCATGAACCGTATTCCACATGTGAGCCGATCAGCGTCCAACCACTGGGGTTACCCTGGTTGGTGTTTGTTGTTACCTTGTCCCTGTACCGGTATTGAGTCTTCTCCTCGATCATGCTCTCGTCCACGCCTGTAGGCTTGGTGGTGCTCCATTCGCTCTGGGTTCCCTCTTCCCACACCGCGTAGAGAGTCGTATTCGCGTTGGTCGTGAAGCTGCCGCCCGGCTGGTACTGGGCCGTGGTCGCGGACGCGCTGGTCGCCCAGCCAACGAACACATGACAGGGCCGCGTCGGTCTCGTCGTGCTCAGAGTCAGAGTTTGGCCAGAGACTTTCGTCTGGCTTCCAGGTGCTCCGGTCCCTCCATTCGCATTATAGCTGACAGTATAGTTTTTTGCCCAGACTGCATACAGGGTCACATCGGCATTTGCAGTATAGCTTCCACCCGGTTGGTACTGGGCGATAGTTGCCGTTGCGTTAGTCGCCCAGCCGAGGAAGGTATAGCCAGCTCTGGTAGGGGTTGTCGTGCTCAGCGTCAGCGCCACGTCGTGGGTCTTCGTTTGCGCTACCGGAGCTCCGGTGCCACCATTGGCATCGTAGCTGACGGTGTAACTGATCGCTTGTGGTTCTGTGATTGTCACTGTTGCCGTAGCAAACTGGTCATTCCCCAAATCGCTCTCTATGTCACAGGCATAAAAATACAGTGTTACCGTACCTCTTTCGGTGACTGTGATCGTACTGTCAAATCCATGATTGTTGCCGCATCCATATACGTTATTGACATCTTCTCTCTCAGTATTCGCTTCAATGGCATATCCGCCTGCACCGGAACCAGCTGGTCCTCCAACATAGATGTGGACAGGAACAGAAGCATTTACATCGTCCCAGTCAAAAGCCCAGCCTCTGACTGTAATGACGCCCGCACCTCCTGACGCAGAATCAAGGGTTGCAATGGGTTTTTGACCGGATCCTCCCGAAACACCGAAATGAATAACTCCATCTAAAACAGTCCATGAACCATAATAGTTACAGAAGGCATCTATACTACACGAAATTGGATCGCCTTCTGTGTGATACGCTCCACATATTGTTCCAGCATAACTTTCAGAAAAATAAACTGTCCCACCGATAATAGCATGGATGAAGCAAGTGTGTCCATACAACCTTCCTGCCTCACCGCTTCCTTGCTCAAATCCAATCAGTATATTGTAGACGTCAGCAGTTCCATTCTGTGAAATAGAGTTGAGAGCAGCATTTAATGAATAACTGGACGCGGGATACGCAGAAACAGGATAGCCACCAGTTGTTACTGTTAAATTCTTATAATTGTCAAATTGTGTATTCCCGTTTCCCCCAATGTAATTGGTATTAATCCCTAATGAGGCAAGCTGCCAACTCACATATGCACCACAGTAGCCATTGAAAGAAGATCTCCCAGATAAACTTAGTGCGTTACTGTACGTGTCTCTAATCTGCTGAACAATTTGAGACGCAGACAAACCATCTAGTTGAACATCACCAGGGAGCTCGGTAAACGAGTCCGGAGCGATAACAGTGAATTTATTTATCAATTCAATTCGAACACTGATAACCGAAGGCGCTGGCTCAATTTGGATTTCATGTACCAAAGAAGAATAACCATCATGCTCAGCAGAATAAATGTACTCATGAGGATACAGCAGATAGCTCCCGTCCTCTTCGGGTTCGACTACCAGGGGTTCGCCGTCGTCGTCCAGATTCATCGGGTCGTAGACCGTGATGATCGTATCCGCCGGGTCGCAGACGAAGACCACGCGCACCAGGTCGGGGTCGATCTCATCGTCCTCCGGGACGTCGAGGGCGTCGTCCCCTATGGTGTCATCCGGGGCTTCCCCGATTCCCCCCTCGTGGTCGTGGCCACAGTCGTGCTCCTCCTCCTGGACGACGCCTTCGTCCTCACCCTCTTCCGCCAGGGCGGTTACGGGGAAGAAGCTCAGCACCATCACCAGGCAGAGCAGCAGCGACAGCAGTTTTCTCCAGTTACAAAACATCCGTTCAGAACCTCCTCTTTCATTTTTCCGGATCGGATATCACACAAAGCCGATATCTGATATCACAACAGGATGTATGATATCCCATTGCCTTAGATTATAGGATACTCTATGTCGTATGTCAAGAAATTTGCGCTATTTCATGTCATATTACTGCGTTCTCTTGGCATATAATGACCTACAGGTGATGGAAATGGATTATCTGGACGAACGGTATTTCGCAAACAGGCTGGCGACACTGCGGATGGAGAAGAATGTCTCCGCGCGGGAGATGAGTCTCGCCATCGGGCAAAACCCCAGCTATATCAACCGGATCGAAAACGTCTTGGCCTACCCCTCCCTGCAGGGCTTCTATTATATCTGCGAATACCTGGGCGTGACGCCGGCGGAGTTCTTCGATCCCGGCAACCGGAGCCCCCTGAAGCGGAAAGAGGTCATTGCCGCGCTGGAGGGTCTTTCGGAGGACCAGCTGGACCTTGTGTTGTCCGTGATCCGCGGCCTCAAGAAGAACTGACAACGGGAACTGGCGACGGTGCAAATAAGCCTGCAGACGAACAAAGCGGCGTCTGCAGGCTTTAATACTATTATCATGCGCATCGGGAAAAAGTGGACGTTTCTTTCTCCCGCAAACGGGCAGGGACGCAGCGAAATCGCTGCGTCCCTTGACTGTTATGATTCTTGATTCTCGAATCCCTTTTCTTCCATTTCAGGCTCTTGTTCTTCTGTCTGAGGCTCAGGCTCCTTCCCGGCCTGTACCGCGCGGAAATTGCGGATGGCATACAGCACGCCGGAGAGCAGAAGCATAAAAATGCAGAGCAGCTCCAGAGACCAGGACAGCAGATCCGGCAGGTCCAGCCAAACGAGGTGCAGCAGCATCACGGCATACAGCAGCATGGTCGTAACTTTTCCATGCCAGGCGGATCCCAAGACCTGATCCGTCTTCTTGATGACCATCAACTGGGTCGAGGCAACGAAGAGCTCCTTCACGACGAGCACAAAAATCAGAAGGATCATCCTGGGAAAGCAGATCAGGAGACAGCAGAGCATGGCAAACTGGGTAAGCTTATCGGCAAAGGGATCCAGCGCTTTCCCGAAATCACTGATCATGTGAAACCTGCGGGCGATCAAGCCGTCCAGCGCGTCCGTAAGCGCGGAGGCGGCCAGGATGATGACAGTGGCAGTAATGTCTTTTCTGCTGAGATAGAACCACACAAACAAGGGGATCAGCAGAATCCGGATCAAAGAGAGCAGATTCGGAATGGTCAATATTCGTCCTTTTAAAATCGTCTTCATGACTCACCTCAGCCCTGCACGCTCAGAAAGCCGCGTTTCGCGGAGAAGCAGACTTTTTTCCGGGGGCCGGAGCTCTCCCCGTCAAGCGACCATTCCAGGTCCTCCTCGGTCTCCGCTTCGATTTGCTCGCCGACCAGGATCTTGACCATGGGACAGTTCGGATCACCCGAGAGGATACTGCGGCCAAGCGTGTCCCACTCCTGCACGGATTTCGGCGCTTTCATCAGGACCGCGGCAAGTTTCCCGTCAGCCGGACCGATGCTTTCTTCCGGAAGCGTATAAATCCCCGCTATATTGCGGTTTACGCTGACAGTGCCAAAAACATACGAGCCTTCCTCCCGCACGCCGTCCACCGTCAAGACCATGGAAATCGATTTCAGATTCGGAAGCTCCCGGAGGCCGTCCAGCACATAGGCGCCAAAACCCAAGCGGTTTTTTTGGCTTTGATCCGTGGAATAGGCCAGTCTCGTAAACGCTCCGAAGAGAGCATGGTGAAGAAAAACACGATCGTCAAGACAACCGATGTCGTATTGACGGATCCGCCCGGCTGCGATGGCCTTCGCCGCAGGAAGCACCTCATTCTGCAGATCATGGGTCTGCGCAAAATCATTGGTGCTGCCGCAGGGTATGATGGAAAACGGACAATGAAGATTCGCGTCAACCATGCCGCTGACACATTCGTTCATCGTTCCGTCGCCCCCGGCGCAAACGATCAAATCATATTCTCCGCCAAAGCGTGAGGCGAGCTCCCTGGCTTCATTCCGCTTGCCTGTCACGGCGACGGTGACCAGGTACCCCCCCTCCATGATATGGCGTACCACGGAGCAGAGGTTCTTTTGGATCAATTTGCGCCCGGCCACGGGATTGATGATCAGAAGAGCTTTCTTATTCAACGCGGGATTGACTGTACTCATAACCGGCCTCGTTCAAACAAAATGGAAAATTGCCAGGCGGCGGACCGATCCAGTCCGCCGCCGCAGGGAGCATCGGGAAATCCGGGAAGCAGAATTCGCCGGGGGAATCAATCGTTCAAAGAGCCGCCGCAGTATTCGCAGCACCCGGCAGCGTCCGGCATAGTGGTCGCGCCGCACCAGGGGCAGGTCACCGCCATCCTGGGCGCGTTCCTGTCCATCACTTCCTGCCGGATCCCCTCGCGGGCCTGGGTCAGGGTATTCACGATCTCCTGGCCCATATTGAAGTACTCGTTGTACTCCGGATTCCAGCTGGTGATCGGATTCATCCCCTGCCCGGCCAGCGCGCCCAGCACGTTGCTGACGATCTTGCCCTTGATCGCGCTGACATTGGCGGCGCCAGCATTATGCCGGTCCGTCCGTCCGATGGGCTGCTGGCCGACCTTCACGGTGTTCGGATTCAGGCGGACCGTAATGGAATCAAAATAGGGGTGGTTGACAGAGATGATAACCCGAAAATCATAGGAGTATTCATAGCGGGGCGGGACAAAGCTGACCTGCTTGCCGTCCTTGTCGGCATGCTTGAGCTCGGTCCTGTGTTCATCGATATCCAGATTGCAGCCCGTGACCTGGGAATAATCCAACACATCCGGGTTGGCTTCCATCAGATTTCTCGCCGAAGTGATCATGAACTTTCTGGCGTCCTCGTCCAAAAGGATCTTGGTATTGCGGCCAAAGCTGCGCGTGGTATGGAAAGCTGCCACCGAGGCTTTGTTTTCCTCCCTGTAGGCAAGCTGAGCGCGGATCTCCTCCACCGTGCTTTGACGGCGCTCGGAGAAGAAGGGAGAGAGCTTCGCGGCGCAGTCCTTACAGAGGTTTCCGTCTTCCAGCTTTCTGTTGCCCAGCAAGCCGATCTTGCTGCGGCAGATATCGCAGAACTTTTTATCGAAGAGACCCATGGCTGTTGCTCCTTTCTGATCTTTCAAAACGATTTCTATCGGGTATTCCTTTTGGTATTATAACAGAATACTATGAAAAAAGAAACCCCGAAATCTTTCGATCCCGGGGATGTGGAGCTGGTAATGTGACTCGAACACACGACCTGCTGATTACGAATCAGCTGCTCTACCGACTGAGCTATACCAGCACGGCTTCATTCAGCGTGTGATAATATATCACAGGACCGACATTTAGTCAATAAGAAAGTTCCGAAACTCCGGGAGCTTGCCCTTAGGATCCTAGCCGCACGGGGAAAAACAGCCGGGAAACAACTATTCGTTTACGGAGAGAAGAGCAGAAATCGCTCTTGATAATCCATCCGGGAGGATCGGGGAAAACCCTGCAGAAAAAGTGCCGCAAAGCATTTAATACGGCGAAAACGGGAACTGAAGGAACGCAGAAAAAAAGTTACATAATCGCCAAGGATAAAAATATTTCATATGGTTATCAACATTATCAACAGCTTTTTCAACAGTCGATTTTTGTTGGTGCTGCAATGAATTCGGTGAAAACAGGAAAAAAATGTCGAAGCCGCAAACCGGGTCAAGTTACAAAAAAGATACAAAAATCGGTTTACATAACAACTGATCAGTAATAGCAGAGCATTTTCAAGGCGCCGGAATCCCTGTAGGAAAAAACCCCGTCCCTGGCAAAGATCAGGTGGTCCAGCAGCTCGATCCGCACGGTTCTCAGAGAATTCAGCAGCGAGGTGGTCACCAGGTCGTCCTCCCGGGAATTGCTGGCCGGTCCGTCGGGATGATTGTGGGCCAGGACCAGACTGGTGCAGCGCAGCTTCAGAGCGATCTCCAGCACCCGGCGCACGTCCACGCTGACGGAGTTGACCACGCCACGGGACAGCTCCAGGTACTTGATGACCCGCTTCTGCCCGTCCAGACACAGGAGGAGGGCCAGCTCGTCCCGCTCAAAGAGAAAGTGGGGCAGCAGATAATCCTTGATGTCGGCGGTATTCAGCAGATAGCGCCGCTCGGCCGCCTTGTCCACGGCGCTCTTGCGGGTGATCTGGGGCACCAGGCGGATCAGGGTAGCGGCCCCGGGCCCGATCCCTTCCACCTGACAGAGCTCCTCCTCGCTGGCGTCAAAGACCTCCTGCAGGGAGCCGAAGCGGTCCAGCAGCGCATGGGCAATGGGATTGGTATCCTTGCGGGGGATGGCGTACTGCAGCAGCAGCTCCAGGGACCGAAGGGCGTCAAAGCCGGCGAGACCGTCCTTGCGAAAGCTGTCCCGCAGCCGTTCCCGATGTCCGTCGTGGATCCCCATGCTCGTCCTCTCCTTTTCTGTCTTACAGTTCCATGGTTGCGTAGGCGTTCAGATCGCTGCCCGCCCGAACGCCGGAAAGAAACTCATAGTAGCCCTGGGCCCCGATCATGGCGCCGTTGTCTCCGCAGAGCTTCAGCGGCGGGATGAAGAGCTGAAAGCCCTCCTTCTCGGCGGCCCGCTGGAAGTCTGCCCGGATCCGAGAGTTGGCGGCCACGCCTCCGGCTACCACCACCTTGTCGTAGCCCAGCTCCCGGGCGGCAGAAACGGTGCGGGGCACCAGGCTGTCGCTGACCGCCTTGGTAAAGGACGCAGCCAGAGAGGCCCGGTCGATCTCCTCCCCTTTCTGCTCGGCGTTGTGGACCAGGTTGATCACCGCCGTCTTCAGGCCGGAGAAGCTCATGTCGTAGGGGTGTCCCGCCACATGAGCCAGAGGGAAAACGTATTTGCCGTCATCCCCGCCCCTGGAGAGCTCGTCGATGGGCTTGCCGCCGGGATAGGGCAGGCCCAGGACCCGGGCGGTCTTGTCAAAGCACTCCCCCGCCGCGTCATCCCGGGTGGCGCCCAGGATGTGCATATCCGTATAGCCCCGGACGTCCACCAGGATGGTGTTGCCGCCGGAGATGGCAAGGCAGAGGAAGGGCGGCTCCAGCTCCGGATAGGCCAGATAATTGGCGGCGATATGGCCCCGGATATGGTGCACCGGAATCAGCGGCACGCCGAGAGACAGGGCCGCGGCCTTGGCGAAGTTCACCCCCACCAGCACCGCCCCGATGAGCCCCGGCGCGTAGGACACGGCCACCGCGTCGATATCGGCACGGGTGATCCCGGCGGCGTCGATGGCCCGCTGGGCCAGGAGCGAGATGGACTCCACGTGGCAGCGGGAGGCGATCTCCGGCACCACGCCGCCGTAGACCGCGTGGAGCTGGGCCTGGGAAAAGATCTGATCGGTCAGGATATGGCGTCCGTCCTCCACGACGGCCACAGCGGTCTCGTCGCAGGTGGACTCAAAGGCAAGGATCTTCATTGCCGTACCTCATTTCAAGTATTTCGTCATCAGAATGGCGTTTTCCACCGGGGCCTCGTAGTAGTTTTTCCGCAGCCCCACCGGGGAAAAGCCGTGTTTGCGGTAGAGGGCGATGGCGGGGGCGTTGTGCTCCCGGACCTCCAGGGTCACAAAGCTCAGCTCCCGCAGCGAGGCGCGCTCCAGCAGCGCATGAATCAACGCGTCTGCGATCCCCTGCCGCCGGTGCTCCGGGGAGACGGCCACGTTGGAGATGTAGCCCTCGTCGAGGACCGTCATCATGCCCACATAGCCCAGCAGTTCGCCGGTCTCCGATTCCGCCGCAAGGAACTCGTGGCTGTCATCCGGCAGCTGGCCAAGCAGCATCTCTTCCGTCCAGGGCAAGGAAAAACAGCGCTTTTCCAAGGCTTCCAGCGCCACAAGATGCCGGGGCGAAGCGTTTACGATCCGCATGGACATCAGTGCGCCTCCCCCCAGCTATGGCCGCTCTGGACCTCCACGGTCAGCGGCACGGAGAGGGACGCGGCATTCTCCATCTCCTCCTTCAGGATCCGGCTCACCGCCTCGGTCTCTTCCGTCGGGCACTCCACGATCAGCTCGTCGTGGACCTGCAGCAGAAGTTTTGCTTCCAGGTTTTCCCTCCGCAGGCGCTCGTCCACATGGACCATGGCCAGCTTCATGATGTCCGCCGCCGTGCCCTGGATGGGCATGTTCAGGGCTACCCGCTCGCCGAAGGAGCGGAGGTTGAAGTTGCTGCTCTTGAGCTCGGGCAGCTCCCGCCGGCGGCCGTAGATCGTGGAGACGTAGCCCTTCTCCTTGGCCTCGGCCACCACGTGCTTCATATAGTCCCGCACGCCGTGATACTTTTCCAGATAGGCCTCCATATATGCCTTGGCCTCGTTGGGGAAGACCCCGATATCCTGACTCAGGGAGAAGGCGGAGATGCCGTAGACGATGCCGAAGTTCACCGCCTTGGCCCGGCTGCGCAGGGTGTGGCTCACCTCCGCCAGGGGGACGTTGAAGACCTTGGAGGCGGTGACGGCGTGGAAGTCCTCCCCGCTGAGGAAGGCCTCCCGCATGGCCTCGTCTCCGGAGATGTGGGCCAGGAGCCTAAGCTCGATCTGGCTGTAGTCCGCGTCCACCAGCACCTTGCCGGGGGCGGCCACGAACATGTTCCGGATCTGGCCCCCCAGCTTCTTGCGGATGGGGATGTTCTGCAGGTTCGGCTCCCGGGAGGAGAGGCGGCCGGTATCGGTGACGGTCATCTGGAAGTTGGTGTGGATGCGCCCGTCGGCGTCGATGACCTTCAAAAGCCCGTCGGCATAGGTGGATTTCAGCTTGGTCAGCTCCCGGTACTCCAGGACCTGGTTCACGATGGGGTGCTTGCCCCGGAGCTTGTCCAGCACGTCGGCATTGGTGCTCCAGCCGGTCTTGGTCTTCTTGCCGGAGGGCAGCATCAGCTCCTCGAATAGGACCGTGCCCAGCTGCTTGGGGGACTGGATGTTGAACTCGTGCCCCGCAGCCTGCCAGATGCTCTCCTGCAGGGCGGCGATGCCGGCGTTCAGACTGTCCCCGAAATCGGAGAGGGCCTTGCGATCCACCAGAAAGCCGCTCTGCTCCATCCTTGCCAGGACTGCGCAGAGGGGCAGCTCCGCGTTTTCATAGAGCCAGCTCATGTCCAGCTCCCGGAGCTTCTGCTCCAGGGGATCCCGCAGCTTCCAGACGGCCTCGGCGCCGTGCATTTCCGCGCCCAGATAGCGCATGCTGAGCTTTTCCGGGGCAAAACTTCCGGAGGTGGCCTCCAGCAGATAACCCGCCAGCGCCGTATCGAACACGAAGCCCTCCAGGGGCAGCTTTTCCCTCAGCAGCAGGCCCATCAGATCCTTCAGGTCGTGGCCGAGCTTGGGGATCTCCCTGCGAAACAGCGCCCGCAGCAGCGTATTGTAGGCGTCGCCGCAGCCGGTCCAGGCGGCGGTGTAGACGGTTTTGCCGTCGCAGAGCTCCAGCCGGTCCAGCCCGTCCAGGGGATAGACTGCGATCGTGCCCATCTGCCCCAGCTTCCCGGTCAGGTCCAGGGCAGACGCCTCGTCCAGCTCCACCCGGGGCAGCGCCGCGCTCTCCTGCTGTACGCTCTCTTCCGCCGTGGGCTCCAGGCCCCACTTCTCGATGAAGCGGGCAAAGCCCAGGCGCTGCATCAGGCCGTAGAGGGCGGGCGTGTAGTTCCTGTCCCACAGGTTTTCTTCCGGGCGGAAGTCCAGAGGCACTTCACGCAGGATGGTCGCGAGCCAGAAGGAAGTCCTGGCGCTCTGCTCCCCTTCCCGCAGCTTTTTCCTCACGCCCTCCTTCACATCCAGGGCGTCCAGATGCGCATAGATCCCGTCCAGGCTGCCGTAGCGGTGCAGCAGGTCCAGGGCCGTCTTTTCCCCGATGCCGGGGACGCCCGGGATATTGTCCGAGCTGTCGCCCATGAGGGCTTTCAAATCCACCATTTTCGCCGGAGCAAAGCCGTACTCGTTCTCAAAGACCTCCGGGGTGTACAGAATGGTCTCGGTCTGGCCCATGCGGGTCTTTACGTTGCAGACGCTGGTCCTGTCGCTGACAAGCTGCAGACTGTCCTTGTCACCGGTGACGATGACGCAGTCCCAGCCCTTTTCCTCGCAAATCCGGGCCGCAGTGCCCAGAATGTCGTCCGCTTCAAAGCCCTCCAGCTCGTAGCGTCGCACGCCCATATCGTCCAGCAGCTCCTTCAGCAGGGGCATCTGCACCGCCAGCTCCTCGGGCATGGCGGCACGCTTGGCCTTGTAGGCGTCATAGGCCTTATGCCGGAAGGTGGGGGCCTTCAGGTCAAAGCTCACACAGAGAGCGTCCGGCTTCTGCTCCTCCAGCAGGCGCTGGAGAATGGCGAGAAAGCCGTACAGGGCGTTGGTAGGCGTCCCGTCCGGCGCGGTCAGCAGCCGGATACCGAAGAAGGCCCGGTTCACGATGCTGTTGCCGTCCAAAATCATCAGTTTCATGCAAACACCTCAGTTCTCGCCCCGCAGGCGAATGATCTCGTCCCGCAATTGGGCCGCGATCTCGTATTCCAGCATCTGGGCCGCCTTGCGCATCTTGCTCTCCAGCTCCGCGATGAGCTCCTTCCGCTCCCGCTCGGTCATCTTGACGCCGTGGGCCTTGGCCGAGGCCTCCGGCGCGGAGGAGATCTCGATCAGGTCCCGCACGCTCTTGATGATGGTCTTCGGCACGATGCCGTGGGCATCATTGTAGGCCATCTGCTTGGCCCGGCGGCGGTTGGTCTCGTCGATACAAGCCCGCATGGAGGGGGTGATCGTATCGGCGTACATGATCACGTAGCTCTCCGCGTTCCGGGCGGCCCGGCCCACGGTCTGGATCAGGCTCCGCTCGCTGCGGAGGAAGCCCTCCTTGTCCGCGTCCAGGATGGCCACCAGGCCCACCTCCGGGATGTCCAGACCCTCCCGCAGGAGGTTGATGCCCACCAGCACGTCGAACTCGCACAGGCGCAGGTCCCGGATGATCTCCATGCGCTCGATGGTGCCGATATCGTGGTGCATGTAGCGGCAGCGGATCCCCACGTTCATGAGGAAGCTTGTCAGATCCTCCGCCATTTTTTTCGTCAGGGTCGTGACCAGCACCCGCTGGCCCTTTTCGATCTTCTCGTTGATGGCGCCGATGAGATCGTCGATCTGCCCCTCCACGGGCCGCACGAAGATCTCCGGGTCCAGCAGGCCCGTGGGTCGGATGATCTGCTCCACCACCTGACCGGCCCGCTCCTTCTCATAGTCTCCCGGCGTGGCGGAGACATAGACCCGCTGGTGGATGCGCTGGGTGAACTCGTCAAATTTCAAAGGCCGGTTGTCAAAGGCGGAAGGGAGACGGAATCCGAAGTCCACCAGGGATTCCTTTCTTGCACGATCTCCCCGGTACATGGCCCGCACCTGGGGCAGGGTCACATGGCTCTCATCCACAAAGAGCAGGAAGTCCTTGGGGAAATAGTCCAGCAGGGTCATGGGAGGGCTCCCCGGCGCCCGGTTGGAGATGACCCGGGAATAGTTTTCGATCCCGGAGCAGTAGCCCAGCTCCTGCATCATCTCAATGTCGTAATCCGTGCGCTGGCGGATGCGCTGGGCTTCCAGCAGCTTGTTGTTGGCCTCGAACCAGGCCACCCGCTCGTCGCACTCGGCCCGGATCCGCTGGATGGCGGCGGCCATCTTCTCTTTCGTGGTCACGTAGTGGCTGGCCGGATAGATGGCCACATGGTTCAGCACCCGGGTGGGTGCGCCGGTGACCACGTTGATCTCGCTGATCCGGTCGATCTCGTCCCCGAAAAACTCCACCCGGATGGCCCTGTCGTTGGCGTAGGCCGGGAATATCTCCACCGTATCTCCCCGGACCCGGAACTTGTTGCGCTCAAAGGCGATGTCATTGCGCTCGTAGCGGATCTCGATGAGCTTGCGCAGCAGCTCGTCGAAATTCCGGGTCTGACCTGGGCGCAGGGAGATGACCATGTTGGCGTAGTCGATGGGATCCCCCAGGCCATAAATGCAGGAGACGGAGGCCACCACGATCACGTCCCGCCGCTCGAAGAGGCTGGAGGTGGCGCTGTGGCGCAGGCGCTCGATCTCGTCGTTGATGGAGGCGTCCTTCTCAATATAGGTGTCCGTATGGGGGATATAGGCCTCGGGCTGATAGTAGTCGTAATAGCTGACGAAGTACTCCACCGCGTTTTCCGGGAAAAACTCCTTGAACTCGCTGCAGAGCTGGGCCGCCAGGGTCTTGTTGTGGGCCAGCACCAGGGTGGGACGGTTCAGCCGGGCGATGACGTTTGCCATGGTGAAGGTCTTGCCCGAGCCGGTGACGCCCAGCAGCACCTGCTCCTCCAGGCCGTTTTCCAGGCCCTGGACCAGGTCGTCAATGGCCTCCGGCTGATCGCCGGTAGGCCGATAATTCGAGACGAGCTTGAAAGTATCCATCGTTTTCTCCGCACAGTTTTTTTCATGATATTGTACCACGTACAAATGCAAAACACAAGATAAACGCAGCTTTTCTTTGCGAGGAAAAAGCGCGGAAAAGCCGTGAAAAGCGGTGGAAAAGGGAGGCGGCTTCTGCTATACTGAAGAAAAGAGGGTGATAGCATGCTGAAAAAGAAGATCCTCGGCTCCGTCAGACGCAGCACCGCCTGCGGGGAGCTGATGGGAAACGAGCGGGAGCGCTGCCTGGAATTTCTGGGCGTCCCCTTCGCTCGGGCGGAGCGCTTTGCCTATGCCGATCTTGCGGAGCACTGGGAGGACGTGCTGGACGCCGCGAAGCCCGGGGACGCCTGCCCCCAGAACCGGGGCTGGCACGAGCATCTTGAGCATCCCACCCGACATTTCTACTTCAAGGAGTACCGGGAGGGCAGCGAGTTTCACTACAGCGAGGACTGCCTGAATCTCAATATCTTCACGCCGAAAGGAGCCGAAAACTGCCCCGTGATCCTCTTCTTTCACGGCGGCGGCTTCGACTCCGGCATCAACTGCGAGGACCCCTTTGACGGGGAGGGCCTGGCCTCCCGGGGAATCGTGACGGTTTTCGCCAATTACCGGGTTGGCCCCCTGGGCTATCTGACCCACGAGGAGATTCAGAAGCGCTATGGCCGGGACGGGAACTTCGGCCTGGACGATCAGCTTTGCGCCATTCGCTGGGTGAAGGCCCACATCGCCGACTTCGGCGGCGATCCGGAGAACCTCACGCTCCTGGGTCAGAGCGCCGGGGCCATCTCCATCCAGTATTTGTGTCTGAATGCTGAAAACGCCGGGCTTTTCCGGCGGGCGGCCATGCTGTCCGGCGGCGGGATGTTCCCCAAATTCGCCCTTCCCAAGCCCGCGGCGGACACCCGGGCTTATTGGCTGGACTATATGCGGGAGGCGGGCTGCGCGTCCCTGGAGGAGCTGAAGGCCGTCTCCCTGGACACGCTCTTTGACGCGGTGGAGAAGATCCGTGCCAAGCGCAAGGACGGGATCTACAACACCATGCCGGTGATCGACGGCAAGCTGATCCCCGCGCCCATCGACAAGCTGATCCGCTCTCCCCTGCCCCTGGACTATTGGATCGGCTACACCAACAACGACATGTACGCCCCGGTGATGGCCTTCATCGGCAACCGCTATGCGAAAGCCAACGGCGCCTACGTCTATTACTTCGACCTGGACGCCCCGGGGGACGACAACCGAGCCTTTCATTCCAGCGACCTGCGCTATGTGTTCGAGAGCCTGGCCGGCAGCTGGCGGCCTTACGGAGCGCGAGACTATGAGGCCGCCGCCCAGCTGGCGGACTATCTGGCTAACTTTGCCCGCAGCGGCGACCCCAACGGGCCTGGGCTGCCCCTGTGGAAACCGGCGACGAAGCATCATGCCAGGGCGCTGCGGATCGGACCCAAGGGCACGGCCATGGGCCATGTGAACTACGGAAAGCTCTCCCTCAACATGCTCACCAAAGGAGATCCCAAGGGATGAAATACGACCATCGCTTTGCTTTGTGCGAAGCCTCCCCCACCATGCGCAGCTATTGGGCGGACGGGGTCACCATGCGGCTGGATTTCTGTGAAAATATGCTGCGCGTGGCCTTGATCCGGGACGATGTGCCGCTGGTCCCCACCTGGAGCGTCTGGCCCCTGCCGGGGGACTGTCCCCTGGAGGGCCGGGACAAGCTCTCCATCGAGGGGCTGAAGATGACGGAACCGGAAGTCTCGGAGGACGAGGAGTCGCTGCGCTTTACCCTTTCCGGCGTGGATTTCACCGTGGAAAAGAAAAACTTCCGCATCACGGCGCGCAGCGAAAAAGGTATCCTCTACGCCGACCGCTCGGGCCTTGCCTATAATTTCGCCGGGGAGCTGGGGGACGGCTCGGTCCACTATACCCGCCGGGAACCTGGCGAACGGATCTTCGGCCTGGGGGACAAAAGCGGTCCGGTGAACAAGGCCGGACGGAGCTTCACCCTGGCCGCCACGGACTCCATGGGCTTCCGGGCCCAGAGCAGCGACCCGCTCTACAAGCAGATCCCCTTTTACATTTGCGAAAACAGCGCCGGGTCCTACGGGCTGTATTACGACAGCTACGCAAACGGCCGGGTGGACTTCGGCCGGGAGCACGACAATTATTTTGAGCCCTTCACATCCATCCGTCTGGAGGAAGAGAATCTGGTCTTCTATCTCTTTCTGGGCAGCCCCCTGGAGATCCTGCGCAGCTTCACCGCCCTCTGCGGCGGGGCCGCGGCCGTGCCGGACTGGGCCTTTCGCTACTGCGGCAGCACCATGGAGTACACCGACGCGCCGGACGCCGACGCAAGGCTCCGGGGCTTTGTGGATAAGTGCCGGGAGGAGGGCATCCGGGCCGGAGGCTTCTATCTCTCCAGCGGCTATACCCAGATCGGGGACCGGCGCTGCGTGTTCCACTGGAACCGGGACAAGATCCCCTCGCCGGAGGTTCTGGCGGACTTTTTCCGGGAAAACGGCATGGAGCTGCTGCCCAACGTGAAGCCCGCCTTTTTGACCGATCATCCCCTGTTCCCGGAGCTTGCGGAGAAGGGCCTGTTTCTCCACTACGCCGATGGGAGCCCGGCCCTCTTCCCCTTCTGGGGCGGCATGGCGGCCTATCTGGATTTTACCAAGCCGGAGGCCTATGCCTTCTGGAAGCGCAGTGTCCGGGAGCAGCTGGCGGAGAAGGGCTATCGGAACATCTGGAACGACAACAACGAGTACGACGTCTTTGACGCCGATGTGCTGGCCGACGGCTTCGGACTGGAGCTGCCCGCACGGCGCATCCGGCCTCTCTTCTCCTATCTCATGGCCCGGGCCAGCCGGGAGGCCTGCCGGGAAGCCTGCTTGGAGGACGATGTTCCGCTTCATGTCTCCCGCTGCGCCATAGCTGGTACCCAGCGGGTCGCCACCACCTGGACCGGGGACAACCTGACGGATTTCCGGGACCTGCGCTATAATCATTACCAGGCCATGACCATGGCGCTGACGGGCTTCTCCTTCTTCGGCGCGGATATCGGCGGCTTCGCTGGGCCTCAGCCCGACCGGGAGCTCTTCCTGCGCTGGCTGCAATACGGCGTGTTCACCCCCCGCTTCGTGCTCCACTCCTGGAAGCCTGGACAAGAGAGCAATATGCCCTGGCTCTACCCGGACCGCATGGAGGCCGTGGGCCGCCTCTTCGCCCTGCGGGAGCGGCTGCTGCCCTATCTGCAGAGCGAATATGAACGGAAGCGGCTGCGGAACGAGCCGCTGATCTATCCCGTCTTCCTCCGGGAGCCGGACTACGACTGCGAGAGCGACTGCTTCTTCTGCGGGGACTCGATCCTGGCCTGCCCGGTATTCGATCGGGGCGCAAAGAAAGTTACCGTTCTGCTTCCCCGGGACGAAAGCGGCTGGCTGCTTCGCGGCGAGGGCGAGCCCTTCCCGGGCGGCATGCTCGTCACCGTCCCCTGCCTGCCGGAGGACGAGCCGGTATGGTTTATGTCCAATTCGGAATGCGGAATTCGGAATTCGGAATGATAAGACAGATTTAATCGAGTAGGAGGGGCTGAGTAGGCCCCGACCTCTCACACCACCGTGCGTACGGTTCCGTACACGGCGGTTCAACCGCATAAGTGCAGAGACTCGTACCGGTCAAGGATGCTGTAGTATCCTGCTTGTACGAGTCTC